>NZ_JBVASJ010000003.1:0-343977 GCF_057813935.1 Pseudomonas sp. F220 | reverse complement strand
GTAGAGGTAGACTTTTTCCACTTTTGCATCGGGTCGCATCATGAGGTGCTGGCTCCTGAAAGAGTTCGGGAGCACAGCATTGAGGATCAACTGGCGGCTTTGAAGGTGTAGGTGATGGATCGCTTACGTAGAACAGGCGAATGAGTACCGATATCGCGGTGTCTTGTGTAAAGGGCTCATGCCAAAATTTGTAGAATGTGGCCATCGCGATCGCAATGCCTGTTCCAAAAATCGCCACAGTCACCCATCGCCAGAAGTTCGCACTTTCGCCCTCAGAGGTAGCAATTCGCTGGTAATTGCCGGTTACCCCAATATTGCCAACCACCTGTACGATGCGTGCGGCGTCATCACGGAAGGTGTTGAGATCTTCCAGCGTTTTCGAAGCAGCGTATGTCTGAAGCTCTATTTCCGTCTTATGTTTCTCTCGCTGCTCGGCAACAGCAGTGTCAAACGCCAACTGACGCGCGCCTTCAGCCTGAGTAAATACTTGCTCCAGCTTGGCAATCGCAGCAGATGCTTCTGCGCGCTCCCTGGCTGCGCTTTCCGTAGCCTCATCAAGCTTTTTAGCAAGAAATTGGCTCTTTTCGGTGGCCACGTTCAGTTCTGCAGCTAATTCGTCCCGGCGTCGGGCCAGATCCTGAATAACTCCTTGCGAAAACTCGGCTTGAGATTTGAGCAAGGCAGGAAAGGTTTTCTCTGCAACGCTTTGTAGTTGGGGTGTGAATGCCCAAAAATTTGACATTACGCTTTGGTCCAACATCGACGAAGCGTTAACAATATGGCCGGCGTTTGTATTACCGAGAAACGCATTCAGCTCTGCTAGCGGAGCCTGCAGATGACTGTTCAATGTGCTCAGCCCTCCCGCGCTCGTGAGCTCAGCAGGCGTACTATCAAGAAGCTCCTGAAGAGCTTGAGCAATAGCAAAAACCTTGTCCCGGGCAAACGTATAGCCTTCATCAGCGGCTATAGCTTCGCTCGAGAACTCCGGCATTTTTCGCATATCTAGGATGCGCTGAACGGAAGCACGCAGAGGATTTTCATCGTAGGCAGTTCGAGTCATGGTTTGCTGGCTCACTTTTTCAGACGCTCAGAAGCTACTGTTTCGCCATCATCTTGTCCACGATACTGAAAGGGTATGATCTATAGTGACCGCTTATGGCCGATTGCTGCCTGTTTTGATTGGCTGCTTGGGTCGAAAGCGAATCTACCCAGTCGTTGGCGCGGGCCTTATATTTCTGACGGCGCGTTGCGCAGCTATTGGAGCCTGCAACCTCATGCGCGCAATCGCCTCCCTAAACATCGTTGGCCGACTTAGCGAGCAATGTTGGTGTTCGATCCGCCGGCCGCACCATCACCACCTATGAACTGCACGACGTCATGTGCGCGCCTGGGTCTTGGCGACAGTTACTCAAGAGCGCGGTCTGGTCGAAATAATTCTGTGACTTGGTAGTCATCAGCCGCAAAAACCACATCATCTTCTTCTAACGCAGCACACCTGTGGTGTTCTTGCTTGAAGCCGCTACACTGCGCCGGTCGTTCATTTTTTCTTTGAGGCTGTGAGCATGAAATTTCGTTTTCTTCTCTGGATGCTGGGTCTGTTGATGGGCAAAGCCAGTCGTAGCAACCCGGCGTTTCAGCAGCAGTTGGGTGATAAAGAACTGGTGTTCCAGTTGGAGACCACTGACGGCAAAGTTGCCCGTCACTTTTTCGTCAAAGGCCAACGTATTACCAGTCGCTCGGGTGTTTACCCAGCGCCGGCATTTGCCATTGCCTTTAAAGATGCCGCGTACGGCTTTGCCACGATGCAGGCGAAGAACAAGCAACTGGCGTTCATGACGGGGATTCAGGACAAGTCGATCCAGATCAAGGGCAACCCGGCGCTGGTGATCTGGTTCCAGGGGCTGACCAAGTATTTGAAGCCGAGGAAGGACAAGCCTAAGACCTGAGTCAGGTCACAAAAGCGCGCTCCCACAGTAGATCGAGTGTGGGAGCAACGGGCATTCAGCCTGATGAACAGTTCGACGCTTGAAGATTAGCGATTCAGCGCACGGTGAAACGCTGTTGCACCAGCAGACGGTCACCCTGGAACACCATAAAACGCCACTCTCCCGGCACTACTTCGGCTTGTTCGATCTTTTCGTTGCTGTGCCGCAAGATCCGCTCACCTGATTGCAGCTCAGCTTTTGGGCCTTCGAAAAAACCATACTCGACCGGGCCTTCGACACGAACTTCGGCACTGGCCAGGCTACTGAGCATCAGCATCAGCATCAGCATCAGCATCAGCATCAGCACCGCCAGCGCGCTTAAACGGGTGAGGTGCATATCGCGCTCCTTGATTGGGATGGCGCGAGCCTATGACGCAGGCATGACAGTCTCGGGCGTCAGCTAAGCAGGGGCACCCGTGCTTAGCTGACGAGCACTAGGGCTTGTTTTATCCCTGGCTGAACTGGGAAGCCAGCTCGCGCAACAAGACTTCGGCTTCGAGGACTTTGCTGACGACGTCTTCGGCTTTGTCGCGGCTCAGGCCCAGCCGTTCGAGCAACGCGTCGGGGATTTCTTCGTCGGGGCCGGAGCCGATACCTCGGCTGCGCAGCAGACGTACGGCCAGGCACACCAGGTTCGGGTACTCAGCGTAGTCGCGGTCGTAGCCCGGGTCGTGCTGGAATCGCAGGGCGGTAGACAGTTCTTCCGGCATGTCCCAGAGGCGCATCAGCCATGAACCGATCTGTTCGCGGCTGATGCCCAGCAGGTGTTGCTCGACATAGCTGTGGCACAGGTGCGGGTTGACCTCCAGATGACGGCAGATCAGCGAGAAGTGCGGCGGGAAAACGTGGGCCAGCAGCAGATAGCCGAAGTTGTGCAGCAAGCCTGCGAGGTAGGTCAGGCCAGCTTCCGGGCGCTGGGCGCGGGGCATGGCGCGGGTCAGGCCTTCGATGACTGCAGCGGTGTAGATCGACTGCTGCCAGTACGGTGTGGTGTGTTGCGGACGGTCTTTGGGCAGGCTCAGGGTTTTGCCCAAGGCCAGGCCCAGCGCCAGATTGATGACCAGATCGAAACCGAGCACACGCACGATCGCGTCTTCCACTGAGCGAATCTTGCCCGGCGAGGCGTAGTACGGTGACCCCGCCCAGCTCACCACTTGCGCGGCCAGGGATGGATCGGTTTCCACCACCCCGGTGATGTCGTCGATGGTGGCGTTGGGGTCGACCCGCAGTTTGATGATTTTCTGCGCAGTCTCGGCCAGCGGTGGTATCTCGATGGTCTCTTCCAGCCGTTGCTGAATACGCCGGGCGGTGAAGGCCCGCACCGCCTGGGTGATTTCCTCGCGGTCATCATCGGGGCGGTCGAGGTTCGGGCGGATCGTGTTCAGGGCTTCGCCGAAGTTTGCGGCGCTGGCCTTGGTCAGCATGCTTTTGAAGGCTTCGCTGGAGACTTCCAGCAGCAGGCCAGGCTCGCCCGAGTTGATCAGCAGGCTCGGTTCGCGCAGCAGACTTTCTTCATAGAGGCAGGGTGCACTGGTGAGCGCTGGCAGACCGGGCAGCAGGCTCAGGTTGTGTTTGCCGAGCATGCGCTGCAGGCGATCCAGAGGCACCGCGGTAAGACGTCGACCGATCAGTTCGGCGAGACGGTTGAGGTCCAGCAGTTGACTCTGTGGGAACAGCACCATGAGTACGCCGACTGCGTCTTCCAGCAGAACGGCCTGAACCTTGCGCGCGGCAGAGAGGCCGGGGCGGTCGAGCACTTCGTTGTAGCTGATGGCTAGCTTGCCAAGCAGCAGCCGGATAGCAGACGGGGCGTGCGGTGCTTCCGTAGCGAGGGCAACTTCGGTCATGGTCTGTATCCGTGGTCAAACAATTTCTGGAGTATAACCAGCTTGATTAGGGGGATGGTCCTAAAACTGAGACGCTGCTCACACTTGGCCGTATTGCTGCCCATGACGTAGCCAGCGCTCCAGTAGAGGGCTCACGTGTTGCGGCCAGCGTTCGAGCAAAGCCTGGGCGGCATCGCGTACAGCGGGCAGAAGATCGGCGTCGCGCATCAGGTCGGCAACTTTGAATTGCAGCAGGCCGGTTTGCCGGGTGCCGAGCATCTCGCCGGGGCCGCGCAGTTCGAGGTCTTTTTCGGCGATGATGAAGCCGTCGTTGGTCTCGCGCATGATACCCAGGCGCTGACGGCCGATCTGTGACAGCGGTGGATGGTAGAGCAATACGCAGTGACTGGCGGCGCTGCCCCGGCCAACCCGGCCGCGCAATTGGTGCAGTTGCGCAAGGCCCAGACGCTCAGGGTTCTCGATGATCATCAGGCTGGCGTTGGGCACGTCGACGCCGACTTCGATCACGGTGGTCGCCACCAGTAGTTGCAGGGCGCCGGCCTTGAACTCGGCCATGACCGCAGCCTTCTCTGCGGGTTTCATTCGCCCGTGAATCAGTCCGACCCGCAGTTCGCCAAGGGCGCTGGTCAGGTCTTCGTAAGTTGTTTCGGCGGCCTGGCACGTGAGCTCTTCAGATTCCTCAATAAGCGTGCACACCCAATAGGCCTGGCGACCTTCAGCGCAGGCAGCGCGCACGCGTTCGATGACTTCAATACGTCGGGTGTCGGTGACCAGCACGGTGTTCACCGGGGTCCGGCCGGGTGGTAGTTCGTCGAGGATCGAGGTGTCGAGATCAGCGTAGGCACTCATGGCCAGCGTCCGCGGAATCGGCGTAGCAGTCATGATCAACTGATGCGGGCACATCCGACCGCCCACGCCTTTCTGGCGCAGGGCCAGACGTTGCTGCACGCCGAAGCGGTGCTGCTCGTCGATGATCACCAGCGCCAGGTTCTTGAACTGCACTTCGTCCTGGAACAGCGCATGGGTGCCGACCACCATTGGTGTGCCGTTGGCGATCTGCTCCAGCGCCGTTACGCGGTTTTTGCCTTTGAGCTTGCCGGCCAGCCACGCAGTTTCGATACCCAGGGGTTCAAGCCAGCGCGTGAAGTTGATGAAGTGCTGTTCGGCGAGAATCTCGGTGGGTGCCATCAATGCGACCTGATAGCCCGCTTCCAGCGCCTGCAAGGCGGCGAGGGCGGCGACCACGGTTTTGCCGGCGCCGACATCACCTTGAATCAGCCGCAGCATCGGCTCGGGTTGACTGAGGTCGTAGGCGATTTCATTGCCCACCCGTTGCTGCGCGCCAGTCGGCGGGAAGCCCAGATTGGCCAGGTATTTCGCTGGCAGCTCTTTGGCTTTCGGCAAGGCTGGCGCACGCTGGGAGCGCAGGCTTTCGCGCAGGCGCTGCTGAGACAGCTGATGGGTCAGCAGCTCTTCGAATGCCAGCCGGTGTTGGGCCCAGTGATGACCCAGTGCGAGCTCGTCGACATCGGCGTCCGCCGGTGGGTGGTGCAGGTAACGAATCGCGTCGTCCAGCGGGGCCAGTTGATAGTCGCGCGCCAGTTCTTCCGGCAGCCAGTCAGGCAGGCTGCTCGGGCCGAGCAGGGCCAGGCTTTGCTGGCACAGCTGACGTAGCCGTTGCTGGGTCAGGCCTTCGGTGAGCGGGTAGATCGGCGTCAGGGTTTGATCCACCGGCGGTGGTTCGTCGCCGTTGATGGCGCGGTATTCCGGGTGGTAGATTTCCAGCCCCGACGCACCGGGCCGGGCCTCGCCATAACAGCGCACGCGGGTGCCGCGTTTAAGGCCTTCTTTTTGTGCGTTGCTGAAATGGTAGAAGCGCAGACTGAGCCCGCCGGTGCCATCCTGCAGGCGCACCAGCAAGCTGCGGCGCTTGCCCATGACCACGTCGGCGCCGCTGACGGTGCCTTCGATCACTGCATCCTGCCCCGGTCGCAGTTGGCCGATCGGCACCACGCGGGTGCGGTCCTGATAGCGCATGGGCAGGTGAAACAGGACGTCCTGGAGATTCTCCAAGCCGACCTTGGCCAGTTTCTCGGCCATCGCTTCACCGACGCCCTTGAGCGCTGTGACCGGCACCTTCGACAGCTCAGTCATCGCGGCGTCTTAGCTCGCCACTGGCGGCTTGGCCACCGAGCACAGGCGGATCGAGTCAGCGAGGATTTCAATCGCTTTTGGCCGTGGGAAGCTGGCGCGCCAGGCGATCGCTACGGTGCGGAACGGCACCGGTGGCGTCATCGGGCGTACTTCGATCACGCCAGGGGCGTAGTGATGGCTGTCCACCGCCGAGAGCGGCAGGACCGAGATACCCAGGCCGGAAGCAACCATGTGTCGAATGGTTTCCAGGGAGCTGGATTCGACGGTGGTGTGCTTGGCGCCATCGCTGCCTTTGGCCAGGGTCGGACAGGCCTCGAGTACCTGATCGCGGAAGCAGTGGCCTTCGCCGAGCAGCAGCAGGCTCTTGTCGTTGAGCAGGCTGGCGTCGATGGTTTTCTTTTGGGTCCATGGGTGCGAGCTGGGCATCAGTACGTAGAACGGCTCATCGTAGAGCTGCAGCGTCAGTACGTCAGCCTCGTTGAACGGCAGGGCGATAATGATCGCGTCCAGCTCGCCGTTGCGCAGTTTGTCGCGCAGTACGTGGGTGAAATTTTCTTCGATGTACAACGGCATCTGCGGGGCGACCCGGTGCAGTTGTGGAATCAGGTGCGGGAACAGATACGGACCAACCGTGTAGATCGCGCCGACTTTCAGTGGCGCGGTCAGCTGGTTTTTACCGGCCTGGGCCAGCTCACGAATACCTTGGGCTTGCTCAAGAACCTTCTGGGCCTGGGCGACGATGCCCTCGCCGACAGGCGTCAGGCGCACCGCGCTTTTGCTGCGCTCGAAAATCAGCACACCGAGTTCGTCTTCAAGCTTCTTCACGCCTACCGACAAGGTCGGCTGACTGACATGGCAGCGCTCGGCCGCATGGCCGAAGTGCTGCTCTTGGGCGAGGGTAACGATGTAGCGCAATTCTGTGAGAGTCATAGCGGGCGTCCATGAGGTTGCGAGCCAAGCATACCGGCTGCAATCGATAGACGCACGTTATCAGACTGGGTGAGCAATGCGACACTGGACAATGCGTGTTTGGCGGTGACGGATATGCAAAAGGCACCTTTCGGTGCCTTTTGGAGTTTATTAATGACGTCGTCTTTTATCGATTTCGTAATTATAGGCTGCGGTGATTTCGATGGTGCCGTTGCTCAGCACATCTGCCGGAGGCTTTGGCAGCGGCTGGGCTTTGCGAATCATTTCCAGCGTTGCCCGATCCAGATCAGCATTGCCAGAGCGGTTCACCAGCTCATAGGAAAGCACGATCCCTTCGGCGTTGACGACGAAGCGCAGGCTGTTGGTCCCTTCCTTTCCGCGTCGCAGAGCTTCCCCTGGATACCGCTTGTACTTTGCCATATGGGCCTGCAACTCACCTTGCCAGTTGGCTTTGGCAGCCGCTTGTGCATGCGAGGGGCCAGGCGTCGGCGGCGCGGTTTTTTCGGTGGGCGCGTTGGTCTGCGCTGTGTCGCTGGGTTTTTCCTCGGACGGTTTTTCCTTCGGTGGCTCCGGTTTTTTCTCCTCGGGCTTGGGCGGCTGCGGCTTTGGCTTGAGCTTGACCGGCTTGGGCACGGAGATAGTCGGCTTCGGTGCCTCTGCGAGTTTTGGCAGCGGTAGCTCTTCCACCGGGGCCGGTGGTTGCGGTGGTGTCACAACCTTCGGCGGTGCCGGTGGAGGCGGTGCCGGAACCGGCGCCAGCTCGACCATCATCGCTTGCGGTGGCAGTTCGACCGGCTGTGGTGACGACCAGTTGAGCGCGAGAATAATCGCGACCGCGTGGACGCCCAGCACCACTGCCAGGCTAGCGCTGTAACGCGTCAGCTTTTGGCGCGTTGTGATCATTTCTTGGCTGCCGTCTCGAGTCCGACCAAGCCGACTTTCAGGTATCCGGCTGCCCGCAAGGCGTCCATCACACTCATCAGGTCGCCGTAGTCCACGCCTTTATCGGCCTGGAAGAAGATCGTCGTGTCCTTCTTGCCATGAGTCCTGGCATCAAGGGTCGCGCCCAGCGCTTCAGCCTTTACTTCGTCTTCGCCAAGGAATAGCCGTTGATCGGCCTTGACGCTGAGGAACACCGGCTTCTCTGGTCGCGGCGCCGGTTTGGCGCTCGAGGCGGGCAGGTCAACTTTAATGTCCACAGTCGCCAGCGGTGCTGCCACCATGAAGATGATCAGCAGCACCAGCATCACGTCGATAAATGGCGTGACGTTGATTTCGTGGTTCTCGGCGAGATCGTCGTCAGCGCCTTCTTTCAAATGCAAGCCCATGGCCGATTACCCCACTTTCACCATGTGCGGTTGCGATACGCGCTCAGGCGGCAGGTGGTCCAGGTCACGGCTGACCAGCAGCAGGACTTCTGCCGAGGCATCGCAAACCTGCGCCTTGTAACCGGCGATAGAGCGGGCGAAGACGTTGTAGATCACCACCGCCGGGATCGCTGCAACCAGGCCCAGGGCAGTCGCCAGCAAGGCTTCGGCAATGCCGGGAGCAACGACGGCGAGGTTGGTGGTCTGGGTTTTGGCGATGCCGATGAAGCTGTTCATGATGCCCCACACGGTACCGAACAGGCCGACGAAGGGCGCGGTGGAACCGATGGTTGCCAGCACGCCGGTGCCGCTGCTCATGTTTCGGCCGCATGCTGCAACCAGGCGCTCAAGACGGAAGCTGACGCGTTCCTTGATGCCTTCTTTTTCGCGGCTGTTGGCCGACAGACGCATTTCTTCCAAGGCGTCGTGGACCAGCAGGTTGGCGAGTGTGCCTTCCTTGCTGGCGGTTGTGCTGGCTTCTTTAAGAGTGGTGGCTTTTTTCAGGCTGGCGATTTCACTGCGCAGACGACGTTTGGCGCCGAGCAGTTCAAAGCCCTTGGCGATCCAGATGGTCCAGGTGATGATCGACGCGATGGCCAGGCCGATCATCACGACTTTTACGATGATGTCGGCGTTCTGATACATGCCCCAAGGCGACAAGTCGTGGGCCATGCCCAGGGTGTTATCGGCCTCGAGTACTTCCGGCTGGTATTCGAGGGTTGCACCTTCACCAACCAGAGCCGGGTCGGTAACGACCTGGGTCACAACCGGAGGGGTATGATCAGCGGTGCGGTGAGTAGCAGGTACGGTGGCAGGCACAGGCTCGTCGGCGAACGCGGCGGTCGGTGCCAGCAGCAGGCTGAACAGCAGCGTTGCTACCATGCGCCAGGCGCGCGAAGGGCTAGGAAGCTTGGTTGGCGAAGCGGGGAATTGATTGCTTGTCATGCTGGCCGGACCTAAGAGGAAAAAAGGTAAATGTCCTTCCAGGCCTCGTAGGGCCGAGAACAAATGGGCGATCATTATTGCAAATAGTTCTTGTTAACAAAAGTAATCGAGTATCTTTTTTCTTTGATGACTAGCCGATCGTCCATTGTCGGCGCTAGGCTGTGCCTTTCTGATGGGAGATTTCTGATGTCCGCGCCTTCTGTGTTAATCGCCGGTTGTGGTGATGTCGGCGGCCGTCTGGCCACGCAATTGCTGTCCTCGGGGTGGGAGGTTCATGGCCTGCGGCGTGACATCTCACGCCTGCCCGAGGGCGTTATTGGCGTTGCCGGCGACTTGTTCAATGAAGACTGTCCGGCGACCTGGCCGGTCGGTGCGGTTGATTACCTGGTGTATTGCGCGGCCGCCACCGATCACGATGAGGCCGGCTACCGCGCCGCTTATGTTCAGGGCTTACAGCATGTACTGGATTGGCTGAACGACTACGGTCAGGCGCCCAAGCGTCTGCTGTTTGTCTCAAGCAGCAGCGTTTACGGTCAGCAGGACGGTGAATGGGTCGATGAAACCTCGCCCACGCAAGCGAGCGGTTACTCCGGGCGTTTGATGCTGGAAGCCGAGCAGGTGGCTTTGCACAGCGGCATACCGGCCAGTCTGGTTCGCTTGACCGGCATCTACGGTCCGGGCCGTGAGTGGCTGCTGACTCAGGTGCGCCAGGGTTATCGTGTGGCAATCGACCCGCCGTTGTATGGCAACCGGATTCACGTCGACGATGCTGCAGGCCTGCTGGCGTTCCTGCTTCAGGCGGATCATCGGGGCGAAATGCTGCAGGACTGCTATATCGGTGTCGACGATACACCTGCACCACTGTCGGAAGTGGTCGGCTGGTTGCGCGAGTACTTGGGGGTCACTGAATGGGCAGCGGATGCCAGTGTCCGCCGCAACGGCAGCAAGCGTTGCAGCAATGCCCGGGCTCGGGCATTGGGCTGGGTACCGCGTTATCCGAGCTTTCGTGAAGGGTATGTGGCGATTCTTGAAGGGCGCTGCTGAAGGTCAATCGCCACACACACATCTAATGTGGGAGCGGGCTTGCTCGCGATGAGGTCGTAACATTCAGCATCTACGTTGACTGTTACACCGCTATCACGAGCAAGCCCGCTCCCACATTTGGATTGTGTTGATATCAGGGTTGGATCACTGCTTCTCGAGCAACCACTTGCGATCACCCGGCGTGAACGAAGGCATCTCGTCCGCCTGAGCAGTGTTGATCGTTTGGAATATCTCCAGCTGTTTGCCCTTGCGCGCGAAAATCCAGGTATTGCCTTGGCCGTTCTGTTGCAGCCAGATGTTGTCGTTGCCGCCGCTCATGGACGCGCAATCACCGGCGAGGCAGAGCGCGTAGCGATCTGTGCCTGGCAGGCCTTCAATCCGGCCATCGGCCTGGAACTGAACGGTGCTGCCTTCGCCTGGACCGCTGACGACTTTCCAGCTACCGCCCATGTAAGAGGAGTACAGGGCCCGCTCGAAACTGGCGCCAATCGGTGCGCCTTCGGGAACCGTGCCTTGCGCCCGATCGAAAACCTGTTCCGGTTCGGAGTCGGTTGCCACTTGCTGGAGTTGTTTGCCGTCGCGACTTAGCTCACTGGCGGAGCTGCCATAGAAGTCGACCTTCCAGGCACCGGATTTTTCGCCCAGCAGTTTGCCTTCGACATTTTCAAAACCGTTGGTGTATCGCGCCTGGCCGGCTTTGGTATTGATGTCCCATTCCAGGTTTGGACCGTGGGTCTGGAGGGCTTCGCGCAAGTGGCCGCCTTTGGACGCAGCATCGATTGCCGCCTGGTTGATCCAGGTGCCACTGATGTCGCGGTCGGCGGGATCGCTGGCACAGCCGCTGAGAAAAATGGCAAGCAAAGAGAGAGCAAGCGCTTTGCGCATGACGGAATCCTTTCAAAACGGAATTGGCGCAGCGCGGCGGCTGCGCCAGGACGTGTTACCAGTTACTCGATGACGAGAATGGCGTCCATCTCAACCTGAGAGCCTTTTGGCAGTGCAGCGACGCCGATGGCGGCGCGGGCAGGGTAAGGCTGGTCGAAATATTTGCCCATGATCTCGTTGACCTTGGCGAAGTGGCTCAGGTCGGTGAGGAAGATGTTCAGTTTGACGATATCTTTGAACGAACCACCGGCGGCTTCAGCCACGGCCTTGAGGTTCTCGAAAACCTGAATGGTCTGGGCTTCGAAGCCTTCGACCAGTTCCATGGTTTTTGGGTCCAGAGGGATTTGACCGGACATGTAGACAGTGTTGCCAGCCTTGATCGCCTGGGAATAAGTACCGATGGCGGCAGGTGCTTTGTCGCTGGTGATAACAGTCTTGGTCATGAATGACTCCTTGTAATGGGTTGGTTACGCGCGCATGCGGGTGATGCGGGTGACCCCGGTCAGGGCGCGCAGTTTCTTGATCACTCGGGCCAGATGCACTCGGTCGTGCACGCTGACCACCAGTTGGACCACGCTGATGCGACCATCGCGTTCGTCCATGCTGATTTTTTCGATATTGCCATCGGCCGCGTTGACGCTGCTGGCCAGCAGGGCAATCAGACCGCGCTGGTGTTCCAGCTCGACGCGCAGTTCGACGTTGAATTCGCCGGTAACATCCTTCGCCCAGGAGAGCTGGATGCATTTTTCCGGGTTATGGCGGATTTCGCTGATGTTGCGGCAGTTGTCCAGGTGCACCACCATCCCTTTGCCTGCGGACAGGTGGCCGACAATCGGGTCACCAGGGATCGGTGTGCAGCACTTGGCGTAACTGAGGACCAGGCCTTCGGTGCCGCGAATCGCCAGCGGACCTTCCGCGCTCGGCAGCTGTTCGCCTTCGCCGAGCAGGCGGCGGGCGACGACATAGGCCATGCGATTGCCAAGGCCGATGTCTTCAAGCAAGTCTTCGATCACTTCGAGACGGTATTCGTTGATCATCAACTGGATGCGCTCGGCCGGTACTTTTTCCAACGAGCTGTCGAAGCCGTTGAGCACCTTGTTCAGCAGGCGTTCACCAAGGCTGATGGACTCGGAACGGCGTTGCAGTTTCAGGGCGTGACGAATATGCGTGCGGGCCTTGCCGGTAACCACGAAGTTGAGCCAGGCCGGGTTTGGCCGGGCGCCCGGGGCGCTGACGATTTCCACGGTCGAGCCGCTTTGCAGTGGTTCGGACAGTGGCGCCAGGCGACGGTTGATCCGGCAGGCGATGCAGCTGTTGCCGACGTCGGTGTGTACCGCATAGGCGAAGTCGACCGCCGTGGAGCCTTTGGGTAGCTCCATGATCCGGCCTTTGGGCGTGAAGACATAGACCTCGTCCGGGAACAGGTCGATCTTCACGCTTTCGATGAACTCAAGGGAGTTGCCGGCGCGCTGCTGCATTTCCAGTACGCCCTTGACCCATTGGCGAGCACGGGCGTGAGTGCCTTTCGGTTGCTCATCACCACTGGATTTGTACAGCCAATGGGCGGCGATGCCGTTGTTGGCCATCTCTTCCATTTCACGGGTGCGGATCTGAATCTCGATCGGTACGCCGTGCATGCCGAACAGCGTGGTATGCAGCGACTGATAGCCGTTGGCTTTGGGAATCGCGATGTAATCCTTGAAGCGCCCCGGCAGTGGTTTGTACAAATTATGTACAGCACCGAGCACTCGATAGCAGGTATCGACCTTGTCGACGATGATGCGGAACGCGTAGACGTCCATGATCTCGTTGAAGGCCCGACGCTTGCCGCGCATCTTCTTGTAGATGCCGTAGATGTGTTTCTGCCGACCGCTGACCTCGCCCTGAATCTCGTCGATGGCCAGGCAGTGGCTGAGGGACTCTTCGATCTTGTTGACGATTTCCTTGCGATTACCCCGGGCGCGTTTGACGGCCTGGTAGATCCGCGCGGAACGCATCGGGTGCATGGCTTTGAAGCCGAGGTCTTCGAACTCTATACGAATGCTGTGCATGCCCAAGCGGTTGGCGATGGGTGCATAGATTTCCAGGGTTTCCTTGGCAATCCGTCGGCGTTTTTCGCCGGACAGCACTTCCAGGGTCCGCATGTTGTGCAGGCGGTCGGCCAGCTTGACCAGGATCACGCGAATATCGCGGGCCATGGCCATGGCCATTTTCTGGAAGTTTTCGGCTTGGGCTTCGGCTTTGGTCTCGAAGTTCATCTGGGTCAGTTTGCTGACCCCGTCGACCAGTTCGGCCACGGTTTCACCGAACTGCGCTGAGAGCGCTTCCTTGGCAATACCAGTGTCTTCGATCACGTCATGCAGCATGGCCGCCATCAGGCTCTGATGGTCCATATGCATGTCGGCAAGAATATTCGCGACCGCTAATGGGTGCGTGACGTAGGCTTCGCCGCTGCGTCGGCGTTGGCCGTCGTGGGCTTGTTCGGCGTAGAAATACGCTCGGCGAACCAGGTTTACCTGGTCCGTGCCGAGATAGGTCGATAAGCGATCGGCGAGGGCGTCTATGCTCGGCATGATGACTCCTGCCGATGACTGTGACCCTGCGCCGTGCTACGTCGACCAGGCATAGGCTTAGACGGCCTCGTTGGACTCGTCCTCGAACGCTGCGAACAGCGGTTCGTCTTCAACGATTTCGGCTTCAGCGATGACTTCATAGCTCATCAGACCTGCTGCGATTTCACGCAACGCCATTACGGTAGGTTTATCGTTTTCCCAGGCCAGCTTAGGCTCTTTGCCACCGGTCGCCAATTGACGAGCACGTTTGGTAGAGAGCATGACCAGCTCAAAGCGGTTAGCCACGTGATCTAGGCAGTCTTCAACGGTTACGCGGGCCATGGTATTCCTCGTAGCAAATGCAATATGCGCGCTGCCCGGATGGGCAAGCGGACTGAACAGTTTAAAAAATCACCAGCGTTTAGGGAAGCGCTGATTTTTCGCCCAGCTCTCCAACGCGCTACAAGTGCCAATGTAAAGCCCTTGCAGCGGTTTTGGGAAGTGGTCTTTAAGCCAGCAGTTCAGCGAGTAATTTACCGAAACGCTGCTGCTGAGGCTTTTGGCGGAGCTGATTGGCGCGGAAGATCGCCTTCAGATCGTCCAGTGCAATGGCAAAGTCATCGTTGATGATCAGGAAGTCGTAATCGAGGTAATGACTCATCTCGCTGACCGCTTCGCGCATCCGGCCCTCAATGATTTCGTCGCTGTCCTGACCGCGATTGGTCAGGCGTTGACGCAAGGCTTGCTGGGACGGCGGCAGAATGAAGATCGAACGAGCCTGGGGCATCAACTTGCGCACTTGTTCAGCGCCTTGCCAATCGATTTCCAGAATCAGGTCATGGCCTTCATCCAGGGTCTGCTGCAAATGGCTCTGCGAAGTGCCATAGAGGTTGCCGAACACTTCGGCTCGCTCGAGGAAGTCCCCATGCTCGATCATCCGCACGAACTCGGCGCGGTCGACAAAGTTGTAGTTCACGCCGTCGACTTCACCGGGGCGCATGGCGCGGGTGGTGTGCGAAACCGACACGCGGATTTGCGGCTGCGCGTCGATCAGGGCCTTGACCAAGCTGGTCTTGCCCGCGCCTGAAGGGGCGGAAATGATGTAGAGAGTGCCGGTGCTGTGGGTCATGTCGGGGGAGCCTTACTCAATATTCTGCACTTGTTCGCGCATCTGCTCGATCAACACTTTGAGGTTGACCGCCGCCTGAGTGCTGCGCGGGTCGAAGGCTTTGGAGCCCAGTGTATTGGCTTCGCGGTTGAGCTCTTGCATCAGGAAGTCCAGGCGCCGGCCAGCGGCACCGCCGGATTTGAGTACGCGGCGAACTTCAATGATGTGGGTGCTCAGCCGGTCCAGTTCTTCGGCCACGTCGCTCTTTTGCGCGAGCATGACCATTTCCTGTTCCAGGCGCTGCGGGTCCAGCTCGGCCTTCATGTCGGCGAAGCGGTCCAGGACTTTCTGGCGCTGGGTCGCGAGCATTTGCGGGACCAGCTCGCGTAGGGTCACAACGTCTTCTTCTATGGAGCTCAAGCGTTCGTTGATCAGGCGGGCCAGCTCCGCGCCTTCGCGCTCGCGGCCGCTCTTCAGTTCTTTCAGGCCCTGGTTGAACAGGGCCAGTGCTTCAGCGTTCAGCGCTTGCGGGTCGCTCGCGTCGGCCACCAGTACACCCGGCCAGGCCAGGACTTCCAGCGGGTTCAGGGCTGCTGGGTGTTTGATCAGGCTGGCCACGGTCTCGGCCGCTGCCACCAGTTGCGCGGCACGTTCACGATCCACCTGCAAAGGCTTGCCGGTGGTTTCTTCGGTGAAGCGCAGGGTGCATTCGAGTTTTCCGCGGGACAAGCCCTGGCGCAGCGCTTCGCGCACAGCACCTTCGAGGTCGCGAAAAGACTCTGGCAGACGCAGGTGCGGTTCCAGGTAGCGGCTGTTGACCGAGCGCAACTCCCAGCTCAGGGTGCCCTGGATGCCGGCTTTTTCGACGCGGGCGAAGGCGGTCATGCTATGCACCATGGAGGTACCTCGCGATTCGGGCCTGCTAAAACCTCGAGGGGTTTCAGCGGGCCTGATGGATAAATTAAAGCCGACAGGCTGCAAAGGCGCAGGATTGTAACGCAGTGCAGCGAATGCTCCCAAACTGCGCGTGTGATAAAGGGCTGCAGGTGGTCGGCAGTCGGCGTCAGGGCCTTGTTCAGAGCCTTCGGTCGCGGCGCAGGTTTTTTAGAAGTGCCCAGTCGGTGTTCCGGGCTCTATAATGCTCGGCAGATTTCCGTCCCTGTACAGGTATTCCTCTATGAAACGTCCAAGTGGTCGCGCTGCCGATCAGCTCCGCTCGATCCGCATCACCCGCAACTACACCAAACACGCCGAGGGATCTGTACTGGTCGAGTTCGGTGATACCAAAGTGATCTGTACGGTCAGCGTCGAAAATGGCGTGCCGCGCTTCCTTAAAGGTCAGGGTCAGGGTTGGTTGACTGCTGAATACGGCATGCTGCCGCGCGCCACTGGTGAGCGTAACCAGCGTGAGGCGAGCCGTGGCAAACAAGGTGGTCGTACGCTCGAGATCCAGCGTTTGATCGGTCGCTCCTTGCGCGCTGCCCTGGACATGTCCAAGCTGGGTGATGTCACCTTGTTCGTCGATTGCGATGTGATCCAGGCCGATGGTGGCACTCGCACCGCGTCGATTACCGGCGCCATGGTTGCACTGATCGATGCCTTGAAAGTGATCAAGAAGCGTGGCGGCCTGAAAGGCGGTGACCCGCTCAAGCAAATGATCGCTGCTGTTTCGGTGGGTATGTACCAAGGCGAGCCTGTGCTCGATCTGGACTACCTGGAAGACTCGGCTGCCGAGACTGATCTCAACGTCGTGATGACCAGCACCGGCGGTTTCATTGAAGTTCAGGGTACTGCCGAAGGCGCGCCGTTCCAGCCTGAAGAGCTGAACGCGATGCTGGCTTTGGCTAAGAAAGGCATGAACGAGATTTTCGAGCTGCAACAAG
Organism: Pseudomonas sp. F220; assembly: GCF_057813935.1. Classification (NCBI taxonomy): domain Bacteria; kingdom Pseudomonadati; phylum Pseudomonadota; class Gammaproteobacteria; order Pseudomonadales; family Pseudomonadaceae; genus Pseudomonas; species Pseudomonas sp. F220. The sequence goes on along the minus strand of NZ_JBVASJ010000003.1, from coordinate 327,277 downwards.
CTGCACTGGCTGACTGATTGCCCCGACTTCCAGCAAGGAGAGCATCATGAGTGACGAACAACTTCCGCTGCCTATGCCGAGCCAGGAGGTTCGCCAATGGGCGATGTTTTGTCACTTGTCCGCCTTGCTGGGGATCTGGATTCCTTTCGGTACGCTGATCGGGCCGCTGATTCTCTGGCAGATGAAGCGCGAGATGGACCCCTTCATCGATGCGCAGGGTAAGGAAGCGCTGAATTTTCAGATCACCGTCGCCATCGCATCGGCCATCTGTTTCTTGTTGATGGTGCTGATAATCGGGTTCTTCCTGTTCGGGCTGGTAGCGATTGGTGCCATGGTGCTGGCGATTATCGGCGGCATCAAGGCCAATGAAGGGGTGCCGTATCGCTATCCCTTCACCTGGCGCCTGATCAAGTAAGCGTTTGAAACCCCGCCACAACCCCTGTAGGAGCGAGCTTGCTCGCGATGAGGGCATTACATTCAACATTGATATGGAGGTCAGACCGCTATCGCGAGCAAGCTCGCTCTTACAGGGGGCACAAAAAAGCCGACATCGCTGTCGGCTTTTTTGTGGCTGCGAAAAGACGCTTAGATGGTCAGCGTCCAGTCGTAATCCACGATCAGCGGTGCATGCTGCGAGAAACGTGGTTGGCGCGGCAGGCGTGCGCTACGTACGAAGCGACGCAGACCCGGAGTCAGCAGTTGATAGTCGAAACGCCAACCCAGGTTGAGCATCTCGGCCTGTTCGTTGTCCGGCCACCAGCTGTACTGATCGCCTTCACGACTGACTTCACGTAGCGCGTCGACATAACCCATGTTGCCGACAATCTCGTCCATCCAGGCCCGTTCAGGCGCCAGGAAACCCGGAGATTGCTGGCTGTCGCGCCAGTTTTTGATATCCAGCTTCTGTTGCGCCACGTAGAGCGAGCCACAATAAATGTACTCGCGACGTTTGCGCCGCTGTTTATCTAGGTAGCGAGCGAAGTCGTCCATAAACTTGAACTTCTGGTTCAAGTCTTCATCGCCGTTCTGCCCTGATGGAAGCAGCAAGGTTGCGATACTGACCTTGTCGAAATCGGCTTGCAGGTAACGCCCGTAGCGGTCGGCTGTCTCAAAGCCCAGGCCGCTGATGACCGCCTTGGGTTGCAACCGCGAATACAAAGCCACGCCACCTTGGGTGGGGACTTCAGCATCGCAGGCATAAAGGAAGTAGCCATCCAGTTGGAAGGCTGGGTCGTCCAGTTCAAAGGCGGAGGCACGGGTGTCCTGCAGGCAGATGACGTCGGCATTCTGTGCTTGCAGCCAACTGAGCAAACCACGCTCGACTGCAGCCTGAATACCATTGACGTTCACACTGATGATCCGCATAAATGGCCCCAAAAATCACGTGCGTGTATGATACCCGAGGTCTACCTAATTAGCTAAATCCGTGATATTGGGGCTTTTTTCATGCAGGCGTATCAGCGCGATTTCATTCGTTTTGCCATCGATCGCGGCGTTTTGCGCTTCGGTGAGTTCACCCTGAAGTCCGGGCGTACCAGTCCTTACTTCTTCAATGCCGGCCTGTTTAACAGCGGATCGGCCCTGGCTCAGCTCGGGCGTTTTTATGCTGCGGCCATTGTCGAAAGCGGTATTTCCTTCGACGTGCTGTTCGGCCCGGCCTACAAAGGCATTCCTTTGGCGGCCACGACGGCTGTGGCGTTGGCTGAGCACCATCAGCTCGATCTGCCATGGTGTTTCAACCGCAAGGAAGCCAAGGCCCACGGCGAAGGAGGCAGCCTGGTTGGCGCCCCACTGGCGGGTGATGTGCTGATCATCGATGACGTAATCACTGCCGGCACTGCGATCCGTGAAGTGATGCAAATCATCCAGGCCCAAGGTGCCAAGGCTGCCGGTGTGTTGATCGCCTTGAACCGCCAGGAGCGTGGCAACGGTGAGTTGTCGGCAATCCAGGAAGTGGAGCGTGACTTCGGTATTCCGGTGGTCAGCATCGTGTCCTTGACCCAGGTTCTGCAATTCCTGGCTGATGATCCGCAGCTCAAGCAGCACCTGCCGGCGGTGGAAGCCTACCGCGCGCAGTACGGGATCTGATCTTCGCCAAGGTTTGAACCACAATAAAAAAGGCCCCGCTCAGCATGCTGAGCGGGGCCTTTTGTTTGCATCGCTTAGTGACGCTTGCGATTGCTGATCAGTGTGCCCACACCAGTGTCGGTGAAGATTTCCAGCAACACCGCGTTAGGTACGCGACCGTCGATGATGTGCGAGGTCGTGACGCCGCCTTGTACTGCTTCCAGTGCGCAACGGATCTTTGGCAGCATGCCGCCGTAGATGGTCCCGTCAGCGATCAGCTCGTTGACTTGCTCGGTAGTCAGACCGGTCAGGACTTTGCCTTGCTTGTCCATCAAACCGGCAATGTTAGTCAGCAGCATCAGCTTCTCGGCTTTGAGGGCTTCAGCTACTTTGCCAGCCACCAGGTCAGCGTTGATGTTGTACGACTCGCCATCGGCGCCGACACCGATAGGTGCGATGACCGGGATGAAATCACCTTTGACCAGCAGGTTCAGCAAGTCGGTGTTGATCCCGACTACTTCACCAACGTGGCCGATGTCGATGATTTCCGGGGTGGTCATTTCTGGTGTTTGGCGGGTGACAGTGAGCTTTTTCGCACGAATCAGCTCCGCGTCCTTACCGGTCAGGCCGATGGCGCTGCCGCCATGACGGTTGATCAGGTTGACGATGTCCTTGTTCACCTGGCCGCCGAGGACCATTTCCACCACGTCCATGGTCTGCGCGTCAGTCACGCGCATGCCATCGATGAAATGGCTCTCGATCGACAGACGCTTGAGCAGGTCGCCGATTTGCGGGCCGCCGCCGTGAACCACCACCGGGTTGATGCCGACGGCTTTCATCAGCACGATGTCGCGAGCGAAGCCGGTTTTCAGCTCCTCGCTTTCCATCGCGTTGCCGCCGTATTTGATCACCAGCGTCTTGCCGACATAGCGGCGAATGTAAGGCAGCGCTTCGGACAGGACCTTGGCGGTGTTGGCGGCGGCTTCGCGTTCGAGGGTCATTCAGGGCTCCGGCACTTCAAAAGAAGGCGCTTCAAAAAATCAAAACGGTAGAAGGAGATCAGGTGCAACACGTTTCAGCTGGGCGTGGAAGACATCCTTGATGCGCTGCAATTCAGCCTCGTCATCGGCCTCGAAGCGCAGCACCAGCACCGGTGTGGTGTTGGACGCGCGAACCAGGCCCCAGCCTTTGGTGTAGTCGACTCGCACGCCGTCAATGGTGGTCAGGTTGGCGCCTTCACCCCATTTCGCATCGTGCAGTGCATCAATGATGCTGAATTTGCTCTCTTCGGTCACATGGATATTGATTTCCGGCGTAGAAATATCGTTCGGGAAGGTCGCGAACAACTCTTCAGCAGTGGATTTTTCCTTGCTGAGGATCTCCAGCAGCCGCGCGGCGCTGTAAATGCCGTCGTCGAAACCGAACCAGCGCTCCTTGAAGAAGATGTGCCCGCTCATTTCACCGGCCAACAGGGCGCCGGTTTGTTTCATTTTCTTTTTGATCAGCGAGTGACCGGTCTTCCACATTAGCGGACGGCCGCCGTACTCCTTGATCAGCGGGGTCAGGCGGCGGGTGCATTTGACGTCGAAGATGATCTCCGCGTCCGGATTGCGCGCTACCACGTCGCGGGCGAACAGCATCAGCAAGCGATCGGGGAAAACGATGCTGCCGGTGTTGGTCACAACGCCGACGCGGTCGCCATCGCCGTCGAAGGCCAGGCCCAAGTCGGCGTTGGTTTCCTTGACCTTGGCGATCAGGTCCACGAGGTTTTCAGGCTTGCCCGGATCCGGGTGATGGTTCGGGAAGTTGCCATCGACTTCGCAGAATAGCGGGATGACTTCGCAGTTCAGGGCTTCGATCAGTTGCGGGGCGATCACGCCAGCGGCGCCGTTACCGCAATCGACCACAACTTTCAGGCGACGGGCCAGTTTGATGTCCTGGACGATTTCGGTGTTGTAGCGATCGAGTATTTCGACCTTGGTGATGCTGCCCTTGCCGCTGCTCAGGTTGTTGGTCTTGAGGCGTTCATGCAGGGCCTGGATCTGTTCGTTGGCCAGGGTGTCGCCAGCGATGACGATCTTGAAGCCGTTGTAGTTCGACGGGTTGTGGCTGCCGGTGAGCATCACTCCGGATTTGCCGGCCAGTACGTTGGCGGCGTAGTACAGCGCAGGGGTTGGCACCAGGCCGACGTCGCTGACGTGGCAGCCGCTGTCGGCGAGGCCCTGGATCAGTTGTTCCACCAGCTCCGGGCCGGACAAGCGGCCGTCGCGCCCGACGGAAACGTTCGGTTCGTCCTGGGCCAGGCTCTGGGAGCCGATGGCGCGACCGATCCAGTAAGCGGTTTCAGCGGTCAGGGTTTCCGGGACGGTGCCGCGAATGTCATAGGCGCGGAAGATGCTGTCGGGAAACTTGGGTGCGACTTGGGCTGGGCTGCTCATTACTGGAAATGCTCCATCTTGAAGGTGGCTGGACCTGCCTGCGAAGAACTCGTCAGCAGGCTCAAACTGAAAGGTATGACGGCGTTTTCCACAGAGAGTTCGTGGTGTGCAAAGGCCATGTCACCGGCGCCAGCGAGCGAATGACCGGCCAATGCCTTGATTTTGGGCGGTAAACCTTCCAGATGAGGTCTATGCATTTTTCGTCCTGAAATGCAAAACACGGGTTTAGGCCGGGCAGGGCGCCCAGCCTGAATGCCTGTGATCAGTGGCTGCCGGAATGCCCGAAACCGCCGGTACCGCGCTGGGTTTCATCGAACTCTTCGACCAGCTCGAAGTGCGCTTGAACCACCGGCACCAGAACCAGCTGGGCCAGGCGTTCGCCAACCACGATGTTGAAATCGGTCTGGCCACGGTTCCAGCACGACACCATCAGTGGGCCCTGGTAATCGGAGTCGATCAGGCCGACCAGGTTGCCCAGCACGATGCCGTGCTTATGGCCTAAGCCTGAGCGCGGCAGAATCAGTGCTGCCAGGCCCGGATCGCCGATATACACCGACAGGCCAGTAGGGATCAGCAGGGTTTCGCCCGGTTTGATGACGGTGTCTTTTTCCAGCATGGCGCGCAGGTCGAGGCCGGCGGAGCCTGGCGTGGCGTACTGCGGCAGCGGAAATTCGGTACCAATGCGTGGGTCGAGGATCTTGGCTTGTAAAGCGTGCATGCGAGTTAAACCTGGTTCAGACGTTCGGCGATAAAAGTGATCAGCTGGCGGGCAATCTTGCCCTTGCTGGTCTGGGCAAAGAGAGTTGCGTGCAATTCCCGGTCAATCACGCTGCAGGCGTTTTCCTCACTGTTGAAGCCAATGCTCGGGTTGGCGACGTCGTTGGCGACGATCAGGTCGAGGTTTTTGTCTTTCAACTTGCGGGCAGCGTAGTCGAGCAAATGTTCGGTTTCGGCAGCGAAGCCGACACTGAACGGACGGTCGGGACGGGTAGCGATGGTGGCCAGAATGTCTGGGTTGCGCACCATCTGCAGCAGTAAGCCGTCACCGTTCGTAGGGTCTTTCTTGAGTTTCTGTGGGGCGACGACTTCGGGGCGGTAGTCGGCGACCGCCGCGGAGGCGATGAACAGGTCACAGGGGATCGCGGCTTCGCAGGCGGCTAGCATGTCCCTAGCGCTGACAATGTCGATTCGCGTCACCCGGTCCGGGGTCGGCAAGTGCACGGGGCCTGTGATCAAGGTCACACGAGCGCCGGCTTCGACGGCGGCTTCGGCCAGTGCGAAGCCCATTTTCCCGGAGCTGTGGTTGGTGATGTAGCGCACCGGGTCGATGTTTTCCTGAGTCGGGCCAGCGGTGATCAGCACGTGTTTGCCGGTCAGCGATTGACGCTGGAAACAGTCGGCGGCGCAGAGTGCAAGGTCGTTGGCTTCGAGCATGCGGCCCATGCCGACGTCGCCGCAGGCCTGGCTGCCAGAGGCCGGGCCGAACACTCGCAGGCCACGGCTTTCGAGCAATTGGGTGTTGGCTTGGGTCGCTGGGTCGCGCCACATGGCCTGATTCATGGCCGGGGCGATAGCGACGGTGGCGTCGGTGGCCAGTACCAGCGTGGTCAGCAGATCATCGGCGATGCCTTGTGCCAGGCGGGCGATAAGGTCCGCGGTGGCGGGGGCGATCAGCACCAGATCGGCCCACTTGGCCAGCTCGATATGGCCCATCGCAGCTTCGGCCGCCGGGTCGAGCAGGTCCATGTGGACCGGGTGCCCGGACAAGGCCTGCATGGTCAGCGGGGTGATGAACTCGCTGCCGCCACGGGTCATGACCACGCGTACTTCCGCGCCCTGGTCGAGGAGTCGGCGAACCAGCTCGGCGCTCTTATAGGCGGCAATGCCACCGCCGACGCCGAGAACAATGCGTTTCCGATACAGCCGCTGCATAGGCCTGCCTTTCCGTTCAGTGATGGCTACGTGCAATACCCCTCCCCAGGTGAAATCGCACGCAAAAAAGATGGACTAAGATAGCACAGCGACCGCTATGGAACAGCGGCGCCCACACACATGGAGGTGCTATGAGTATTCGCGATTGGCCTGCGGCAGAACGCCCGCGGGAGAAGCTTCTTGATCAAGGTTCGGCGAGCCTTTCCGATGCCGAATTACTGGCAATTTTTCTACGAACCGGAGTGGCGGGCAAAAGTGCCGTCGACCTTGCGCGACACTTGTTGCTTCAATTTGGCAGTCTGCGGGCACTGCTGGAGGCGGATCAGCAGACCTTCAGCCGCCAGCTGGGGTTGGGCCCGGCGAAGTTTGCCCAATTGCAGGCAGTGCTGGAGATGGCCCGGCGTCACTTGGCCGAGAGGTTGCGGCGGGACTCTGTGCTGGAAAGCCCGTTAGTCGTACGCGACTACCTCAAAGCATTGCTGCGTCATGAGCCGCATGAAGTGTTTGGGTGTCTGTTTTTGGATGCCAAGCATCGTGTGCTGGCGTTCGAGGCGTTGTTCAGAGGCTCGATCGACAGCACCAGTGTCTATCCCCGGCAAGTGGTCAAACGTGCGCTGGCGCACAACGCAGCGGCGTTGATTCTGTGTCACAACCACCCTTCGGGCATCGCTGAGCCGAGTCAGGCTGATCGTGTACTGACCAAGCGCCTTCAGAAGGCGCTGGATCTGATCGATGTGCGGGTGCTGGACCATTTCATCATTGGTGAAGGCGACCCGCTGTCGATGGCCGAGTACGGCTGGATGTAGCCGCACAAAGGCTCAGGGCTTGATGCTGACCTTTGAGAAGTCCTGTCGACCGAACGGGCTGACCTGGTAGCCCTGAACCTCCTTACGCGTCAGGGCGAAGGCTGTCGGGTGCGCTAGCGGCAACCAGAGCGCCTGTTGCTGAATTTGCGCCTGAGCTTGTTGGTACAGCTTGCTGCGCACACCTTGCTCGCCGGTGGTTTTGCCGGCGCTGATCAGCTTGTCCAGGCCTTGGTCGCAGTAGCGGGCGAAGTTAGTGCCGGACTTCACTGCCGCGCACGAGAACTGCGGCGTGAGGAAGTTATCCGGGTCACCGTTGTCGCCAGCCCACCCCATGAATAGCAGGTTGTGCTCACCGGCTTTCGCGCGGCGGATCAGCTCGCCCCATTCGATCACCCGAATCTCGGCCTGAATGCCGACTTCGGCAAGATCTGCCTGCAATAGCTGCGCCCCCAGACTTGGGTTTGGGTTGAGCAGACTGCCTGAGGGGCGGGTCCAGATGGTGGTCTTGAAACCGTCTTTAAGACCGGCCTTGGCCAGCAATTGTCGCGCTTTTTCGACGTCATGCGGATAGCCCGGCAGATCCTTGGCATAGCTCCAGGTATTGGGCGGGTAAGGTCCGCTGGCGGGTTCGGCGGTGTCTTCGAAGACGGCTTTCAGGTAGCTGGTTTTATCAAAAGCGAGGTTGATTGCCTGGCGTACTTCAGCTTTGTCCATCGGCGGATGTTGACTGTTGATGGCGACGAAAGCGGTCATGAACGCCGGCGTTCTCTCGACTTTCAGCGCCGGCTCCTGGCTGGCGGCCTGCACATCCAGCGGTTTAGGAGAAAGGGCGATCTGGCACTCGTTACGTCGCAATTTTTGCAGGCGCACGTTCGCGTCTGGTGTGATGGCGAACACCAGGGTGTCCACCGACGGTTTGCCGGCGAAGTAGTCGCGGTTGGCCTTATAGCGAATCGACGCGTCCTTCTGGAAGCGCCCGAAAATGAACGGGCCGCTGCCGATTGGTTGGCTGTTGAGTTTTTCCGGGGTTCCGGCCTTGAGCAACTGGTCGGCATATTCAGCCGAATAGATCGATGCGAAACCCATGCTCAGGGTTGCGATGAACGTCGAATCCGGGTGGTCGAGGGTGAAGCGCACGGTCAGCGGGTCGAGCGCGTCGATCTTTTTGATCAGCGTCGGCAACTGCATCGATTGCGCATGGGGGAAGCCGCTCTGGGCGATCTGGTGCCAGGGGTTGGCAGGGTCGAGCATCCGGTCGAAGCTGAACTTCACATCTTCGGCAGTCAGGTCGCGGCTCGGGCTGAAGTAATCGGTGTGATGGAATTTCACCTGCGGATGCAATTTGAAGACATACGTCAGCCCGTCTGTGGAGACTTCCCAGCTGTCGGCGAGGCTGGGTACCACTTTGCCGCTAGCGGTATCGAAGTCCACCAGGCGGTTCATCAGCACGTCGGCGGACGCATTGGTGGTGGTCAGTGAGTTGTATTGCACCACGTCGAAACCTTCCGGGCTGGCCTCTGTGCAGACGCTCAGGGCGGCGGCATGGGCCAGCGGGCTCAGAAGGGGAGCGAGCAGTAGCGGTAGGGCAGCGAGGCGCATATTCGGTTTCCTTTGCAGATCGAAGGCCCATCTGCGAGTGCAGTCTGGAAAAGGCTTACCCTAGTGGCCTCTTTTGAAAATAACTATCCAATTTTTCAGATTGTCATGTTTCAGGGTTGTCGTTTATTAAGCGGTAAATTGCCGGATAACCGGTTTTTCTGACGAAATCAGAGGCTGTTTTTCGGGTAAATATGACCTTTATCGGCTCTTGAATGGGGCAGTTGAGGGTTGATCTTTGTCGCGGCGTCGCGTGTAGAGGCAACAAAACTCAAGTTCAGCGACGAGCGGTAACTGCCTTCGTCAGCCTTTGATTTGGGCGCCCGAAGCAAGAAAAACGGGACTTTACGAAAGGTAGATCACATCGCTTGTTGTTGCTATTGGGTCTTTCTGGTATAAAGCAGCGCTCTTTTCTAGGGGCCCGGTTCCTTCGCTTGTAGGTGTAGCCGGTAAGACCCTTAAAGAAACGCGGCGCCTGGCGCCAAATGACTGAGAGATTAAGCGGCCAACCCATGCCGGGTTGGGCATGTGGTTTTAGAGGGCTGAGGCATGTCGAGAGTATGTCAAGTTACCGGTAAGGGTCCGGTGACTGGGAATAACATTTCCCACGCAAACAACAAAACCCGTCGTCGTTTCCTGCCGAACCTGCAGCATCACCGCTTCTGGGTCGAGTCCGAGAAGCGTTTTGTGCGTCTGCGCGTATCTGCCAAAGGCATGCGTATCATCGACAAGCGTGGCATTGATGTCGTGCTTCTCGAAATTCGCCGCAATGGCGCTAAGGTCTAAGGGAGAGAATCATGCGTGAATTGATCCGTTTGGTGTCGAGTGCCGGTACTGGCCACTTCTACACCACTGATAAGAACAAGCGCACCACTCCGGATAAAATCGAAATCAAAAAATTCGATCCGCGGGTTCGCAAGCACGTGATCTACAAAGAAGCCAAAATCAAGTAATTGGTTTTGCTTCTGACGAAAAAACCCGCCTTCTGGCGGGTTTTTTTGTGCCTGCGATTCAGGCCTTCTGTTCAAACACCACATAGATCTTGCGGCAGTCTTCCAACACCTCCCAGGTGCCTTTGAAGCCGGCCGGGATGACGAAGCGATCGCCAGCGCGCAAGGTCTTGGCGTTGCCTTCTCTGTCTCGTAGTACGGAAACGCCCTGCACGATCTCGCAGTATTCGTGTTCGGTGTAGTTCACCAGCCACTGCCCCACGGCGCCTTCCCACACACCCGCACTCATCTGGCCGCAAGGGCTGTTGTAGTGGTTGTAGAGGGTTTGCTCGGGGTCGCCTTTGAGGATTTTTTCCTGGATTGGGCGAAAGCGTTCCGCCTTGGTGTTGGCCTGGTTGAAGTCGACGATGTCTTGGATGCTCATTGTTTTTATCCCCCGTAATTGCGGCGCGAGTGGCTGGAAAGCCCAAAGTCTATGTTTATTAAAATGAACATCGCAAGGTCGTTTGGCGGCATTGTGTCAAATATATTGAAACTTGAGGTGCCGCTGGTTTAGGGTGACGCTTGCCTTGGGCCGAATTTTAGGCTGGCCAGGCAGGATTCTTGAGGGTGCCTGCGTAGAACGCGTGGCGCTTGTATTCAATAAGAGGAGGACACTCGTATGACCACCCTGACTCGTGCTGACTGGGAACAACGCGCCCGCGATCTGAAGATCGAAGGCCGTGCTTATATCAATGGCGAATACACCGATGCGGTCTCCAGCGAGACGTTCGAGTGCATCAGCCCGGTCGATGGCCGTCTGCTGGGCAAGATCGCCAGCTGTGACGCCGCCGACGCCCAGCGCGCAGTAGAGAATGCCCGTGCTACGTTCAATTCCGGTGTCTGGTCGCGTCTGGCGCCGAGCAAGCGCAAATCCACCATGATTCGCTTCGCCGGCCTGCTGAAAAAGCACGCCGAAGAGCTGGCGCTGCTTGAAACCCTCGACATGGGCAAGCCGATCAGCGATTCCCTGGGCATCGACGTTCCAGGCGCAGCGCAAGCGCTGAGCTGGAGCGGTGAAGCCATCGACAAAATCTACGACGAAGTCGCTGCCACACCGCACGATCAGCTGGGTCTGGTGACCCGTGAGCCGGTGGGTGTTGTCAGTGCCATCGTGCCGTGGAACTTCCCGTTGATGATGGCCTGCTGGAAACTCGGCCCGGCGTTGTCCACCGGTAACTCGGTGATCCTCAAGCCATCCGAAAAGTCGCCGCTGACTGCTATCCGCATCGCTGCACTGGCCGTTGAAGCCGGTATCCCGGCTGGCGTGCTGAACGTGCTGCCTGGTTATGGTCACACCGTCGGCAAGGCACTGGCCTTGCACATGGATGTCGACACGCTGGTGTTCACCGGTTCGACCAAGATCGCCAAGCAATTGCTGGTCTACTCCGGCGAATCGAACATGAAGCGCGTCTGGCTTGAAGCCGGTGGCAAGAGCCCGAACATCGTATTCGCCGATGCGCCGGACTTGCAGGCCGCCGCCGAAGCCGCGGCCGGCGCTATCGCTTTCAATCAGGGCGAGGTGTGCACCGCCGGTTCGCGTCTGCTGGTCGAGCGTTCGATCAAGGACGCCTTCCTGCCATTGGTGATCGAAGCCCTTAAAGGCTGGAAGCCTGGCAATCCGCTGGACCCGGCGACCACCGTCGGTGCGCTGGTGGATACCCAGCAGATGAACACTGTGCTGTCCTACATCGAAGCTGGCCATACCGATGGCGCCAAACTGGTGGCTGGCGGCAAGCGCATCCTGCAGGAAACCGGTGGCACTTACGTCGAACCGACGATTTTCGACGGTGTGAGCAACGCGATGAAAATCGCTCAGGAAGAAATCTTTGGCCCAGTGCTTTCGGTCATTGCTTTCGACACCGTGGAAGAAGCCATTCAGATCGCCAACGACACGCCATATGGCCTGGCCGCGGCGGTGTGGACATCCAATATCTCCAAGGCTCACCTGACTGCCAAGGCTCTGCGTGCCGGTAGCGTCTGGATCAACCAATACGATGGCGGCGACATGACCGCACCGTTTGGTGGCTTCAAGCAATCGGGTAACGGTCGTGACAAGTCGCTGCACGCGTTCGACAAGTACACCGAGCTGAAGGCGACCTGGATCAAGTTGTAATAACCAGGGTTCTTGGCTTTGTACCGTCTGTGATGACGTCATCGCGGGCAAGCCTCGCTCCTACGGATATTGCGATGTCCCTGTAGGAGCAGGGGACGCCTAGTCCTTGCCCGCGATCCAGTGCGAAGCGCTGGCAACGGTATATAGCCAGGAGCCGGATCCATTTCACAGCCGGGCTTTCCTTCAAGGAAGTCCGGCTGTGTTGTTTCGGGTCCCGAAGAATAATTATCCACAGGAGCGTGGAAATGCGTTGGGCGACTTATTTCGCCGTATTGGCGTCTGTCTTGAGTGTCGGTCTGGCGCTGGGCGTCAGCATGCCGCTGGTGTCGCTGCGGCTTGAAAGCTGGGGCTATGGCTCGTTTGCCATTGGTGTGATGGCGGCGATGCCGGCGGTTGGCGTACTCCTCGGCGCCAAGATCTCGAGTCGCCTGGCGGCGCGTTTCGGAACTGCGGCTTTGATGCGCTTGTGTTTGTGGGCTGGAGCAGTCTCGATTGGCCTGTTGGCGCTGTTGCCAAGCTACCCGATCTGGCTGGCGCTACGCCTGATGATCGGAGTCATCCTGACCATTGTCTTCATCCTCGGTGAGAGCTGGATCAATCAGTTGGTGGTGGAACAATGGCGAGGACGGTTGGTGGCGCTGTATGGCAGCAGTTATGCCTTGAGCCAACTGTCCGGGCCGTTGCTGCTGGGCGTTCTTGGGACCGAAAGCGATTTTGGTTTCTGGGTCGGCGTCGGGCTGCTGGTGGTCTCGCCGTTCCTGCTGCTGGGTCGCAGTGGAGCGCCGACCAGCGAGGCTTTCAGTGTGACCCTGAGGGACTTGCTGGGCTTTTGTCGTGGGTTGCCGGCAATTGCCTGGGCGGTGGCGCTGTTTGCCGCGTTCGAGGCAATGATCCTGACCTTGTTGCCGGTCTATTGTTTGCGCCAGGGCTTCACCGCGGAAATGGCCCTGGCGATGGTCAGCACCGTGGTGGTGGGCGATGCATTATTGCAACTGCCGATTGGCGCACTGGCGGATAGGCTGTCGCGTCGTACGCTGTTTACCGGTTGTGCAATGGTCTTGCTGCTGTCGAGCCTGGCGATTCCGCTGTTGATCGATACCTTGCTGATCTGGCCACTGTGGGTGCTGTTTGGTGCCAGTGCCGGCGGGTTGTTCACCTTGTCGTTGATTCTGATCGGCGAGCGCTATCGCGATGATGCGCTGGTCCGCGCCAATGCCCATGTCGCGCAGCTATGGGGCATCGGTTGCCTGATCGGACCGTTGGCGGCAGGAGCGGGCAGCCAATGGATCAGCGGGCATGCCTTACCGTTGTTAATGGCGGCAGGGGCTTTAGGGTTGGTGATTCTTGTGTCGCGCCAAGGGGCGTTTGGTACGGTTGCCGAGGCGGTTTAAAGCATCCGCTCCAGGCCAACGGTGGTACTGAGCCAGGCGCTAAAGTGTCGCCACCAGCTCCCCGGCTCACGGGTCAGGGTATGCAGTTGATGGTTGTCTTCAGTGACCCAGACTACGTGGCCATTCTCCAGTCGGGCCTGATAACTCAGGGCCGGTGCCATACCTTGCAGGGCCAGCGCGCGGACATGCCCGGCCAGCTCCGGGCTGTCGACCATCACGCCGACTTCGGTGTTCCACAGTACAGAGCGCGGATCGAAATTGAATGAGCCGATGAAGGACTTCTGCCGGTCGAAGATCATCGCTTTGCTGTGCAGGCTAGAGTCAGAGCTGCGGTACGAGCCGCTTTGGAATGGATGGGGTCCGCTGCCACCATGCTCTCCAGGTTGGCGCCGCAGCTCGAAGATCTTCACGCCATGTTCCAGCAGGGCTTTGCGATAGGGTGCGTAACCACCATGCACTGCCGGCACATCGGTGGCTGCCAGTGAGTTGGTCAGCAAGCTCACCGAGACCCCGGCGTCAGCGCGCCCGGTCAGATACACCAGACCCGGCTGACCGGGAACGAAGTAGGCCGAGATCATTATCAACTCTTTGCTGACGCCTTGGAGCACCGGGGCCAGTTGGGTGGTGAGCAGCAACTGAGGGTCCGGCTCGTCTTTGGCCAAGACCTTGCTCGGTGCATCCCACAGCGCCTGACTCCAGGCCCAGATTAACTCTTTGCGCCAGATATCCAGGCGTGGTTTGGTTCGATAAGTCATCAGTCGCTGATACAGCGCCTGGTTCTGTTGCCGGGCTTCGACCAGGAACTCCTTCAATCGCAGCCGGGTGTTGGCCAAGTCCTTGGCAGACGGTTTGCTCGAGAGAAACTCGTCAATCGGTTTGCTCAGAGCACTGTTCCAGTATTGGTCGAAGCTGTGTCCGAGCTGCTCGGCGACCGGGCCGACACTGAGCATGTCGATATCGGTGAAATTCAGATCAGGTTCGGCATCGAAATACTCGTCGCCTAGATTGCGCCCGCCGACGATGGCCACGCTGTTGTCCGCCAGCCACAACTTGTTGTGCATCCGCCGATGTTGCAGTGACAGATTGAACAGCCGACCCAGGGTTCGAGTCACGCCGGTACTTCGGCCCAGGTGCAGCGGGTTGAACAGCCGAATCTGGATGTGCGGGTGGGTGGCGAGGGTGGCAATAATCTGATCCAGGCCATCGCTGGTGGTGTCATCCAGCAGAATACGGATGCGCACACCGCGATCGGCCGCCTTGAGCAGCTCTTCCACCAGCATCCGTGTGCTGAGGCCGTCATGGACGATGTAGTACTGCAAGTCGAGGCTGCTCTGGGCGTTGCGGATCAGCTCGGCGCGGGCCATGAAGGCTTCGGTGCTGTTGGACAGCAGGCGGAAACCGGACTGACCCTGGTAGGGCGCCGCCTGGGCCTGGATCGAGCGGCCAAATACTGAGTCTGTCGCAGGCAAGGCCTGACTGGGCTCGCGCGGCACATCGAAGGTGGCGCAACCGCCCAAGGTCAGGACGAACAACAAAAGAAAGGGCAGTGCTCGTCTGGATCTCAAGTCGGCTCGTCCCGATTGGCGGCGGTTGTCGTCATATGGACGCTGGCTTGCGGTCAACGGTCAGTCGACGGCGCCATCGGATTCGGCCAGCAGTTTGATCGCCGCAGTCCCCACCTTGCGTACTGCCTCTTCAATCTGCGCAGTCGGTTTGGCAGCGTAGTTCATTCGCAGGCAATTGCGATATTTGCCCGAGGCCGAAAAGATACTGCCGACGGCGATCTGTACGCCCTGTTCGAGCAATACACGATTCAGTTTCAAGGTGTCGAAGCCGTCGGGCAGTTCGACCCACAGCATGAAGCTGCCTTGTGGGCGGCTGGCGCGGGTGCCGGCGGGGAAATAGCGGCTGACCCAGTCGATCATCAAATCGCGGTTACGCTGGTACTGGGTGCGCATGCGCCGCAAATGTGGTTCGAAATGCCCGGCCTTGATGAATTCGGCAATGGCGATCTGTGGCTGCGGTGCGGTGGAACCGGTGCTGATGTATTTCATGTGCAGCACCCGCTCCAGATAACGGCCCGGCGCCACCCAACCGATGCGCAAGCCCGGCGCCAGAGTTTTCGAGAACGAACTGCAGAGTAGGACGCGACCGTCTTCGTCGAAGGATTTGATGGTCCGTGGACGCGGGTAGGTGTACGCCAGTTCGCCATACACATCGTCCTCGATGATCGCCACGTCGAAGCGCTGAGCCAGCGTCAGCAAGGCCCGCTTGCGCGACTCCGGCATGATATAGCCCAGTGGGTTATTGCAGTTGGGAGTCAACTGTATGGCCTTGATCGGCCATTGCTCCAGCGCCAGCTCAAGGGCATCGAGGCTGATCCCTGTGAGCGGATCAGTGGGGATTTCCAGGGCTTTCATGCCCAGGCCCTTGAGGGTCTGCATGGCGCCGTGAAAACTCGGCGAGTCCACGGCGACGATGTCGCCTGGCTCGCACGTGGCGCGAATGCTGGTGGACAGCGCCTCATGGCAGCCGGTGGTGATCACCAGTTCGCTCGCACTTAGCTGGCAGCCCGAGTCGAGCAACAAGCGGGCGAGCTGTTCGCGCAATTCCAGGGTGCCGTAAATGTTGTCGTAATGCAGACCAGGCATGTCCTGCCGACGGCTGATCCGGGCCAAGCCGCGTAGCAACGGTTTTAGGGTCGGTGTGGTCAAGTCCGGCATACCGCGGCCCATCTGTATGATGTCTTTGCGGGGCACGGCACGGATCAATTCGAGTACCTGATCCCACTGGGAAATATCCACAGGTCGTTGGGCGGGGCGACCAATCGCCGGCAACTCAGGCAGCTCGCGCCCAATGGGGACAAAGTAGCCGGATTTGGGCTTCGGCGTGGCCAGGCCACTGTCTTCCAGCATCCGATACGCCTGTTGCACGGTGCTCAGGCTGACTCCGTGTTCGACGCTCAACGCCCGCACCGAGGGTAGCCGGTCACCAGGGCGATAGAAGCCCTGTTCGATACGCGTACCCAGCAATTCGGCGAGATTGACGTAAAGGGTCATGGCGAGGCCTCGATGGGATCAATGCAGGGAACCAGTACAGATGGCGCAAAAATACAAGATTCAGTGCCACGATTGGAAGTTCTGTATGGAAATAATACCAATGCTTTGAATCTGTAATGGTTTCGGACGTCCGCGCATCATGTCTGCTCATGGCTACCCAAGTAAACAGGAGCAGAAAAATGAACGGCTTGAGCGATGTGCGGCTCGCGTTACACAGTCAGGAATTAGTGGCAGGGCAAGAGAAAGGGTCACGTGCGGCGACTATGCGCAACGTCCCGTCCGGCCTGAGCCGTTGGGGTCTGTTCTGGCATCGCCTGCACACCCGCAAAGCCTTGCTCGACCTGACGGCCGAGCAGTTACGCGATGTTGGCTTGAGTCGTGAGCAGGCGCGGGAGGAGGGGCTCAAACCCTTTTGGCGGATTTAGGGCGTGAAACACATCCCTGTGTAGCAGCTGCTGCCAGGCTGCGTCGGCCGCGAAGCAGTCGTGAAACCTAGCACCACGAATCTGAAGGTAGATCGGGGTAACCGGATTGCGACTGCTACGCAGCCGGACGCAGGCTTCGCCAGCTGCTACAAGGAATGCGTCGGCCTCACGATTATTTACGTCAGTTCTTTGAGCCGATGCCACAACATCCCCAGCGCCAGCAGCGGTGAACGCAGGTATTTGCCACCGGGGAAGGTGATGTGCGGCACCTTGGCGAACAGATCGAAGCCGCCGCTTTGCTGGCCGCTGATGGCTTCGGCCAGCAGCTTGCCGGCCAGGTGCGTGGCGTTTACGCCATGACCTGAATAGGCCTGGGCGTAATACACATTTGGCTGGTCCTTGAGTCGTCCGATCTGCGGCAGGCGATTGGCGCCGATGCCGATCATTCCGCCCCACTGATAGTCGATTTTCACCCCGGCCAGTTGTGGGAACACTTCCAGCATTTTCGGCCGCATGTAACCCGCGATGTCCTGTGGGTCGCGCCCGGAATAGTGACAAGCACCGCCAAACAGCAAACGCCGGTCCGCCGAGAGGCGGTAGTAATCCAGCGCTACCCGTTGATCACAGACCGCCATGTTCTGTGGCAGCAATGAATGGGCCAGGGCTTCGCTCAAGGGTTCGGTGGCGATGATGTAGCTGCCGGCGGGGAGCACTTTGCCGCTGAGTTGCGGGTTGAGTTCGTTGAGGTAGGCGTTGCAGCCCAGCACCAAGGTCTTGGCGCGGACCGAGCCTTGGGCTGTGTGAACGTTGACTTCAGGGCCGTAATCGATTCGGGTGACAGCCGATTGCTCGAACAGCCGCACGCCGAGTTGCTGCGCGGCGGCGGCTTCGCCCAGCGCGAGATTCAACGGATGCAGATGCCCTGAGCCCATATCGATCAAACCGCCGACATAGCGATCGGAGCCGACCACGCTGCGCATTTCATGGGCTTGCAGCAGGCGGGTTGCGTGACGATAACCGAGGCTGCGCAGTTCTTCGGCGTCCTCGGCGAATCTTTCAAGATCGCGGGGTTTGTTGGCCAGATCGCAATAACCCCAGGTCAGGTCGCAGGCAATCTGAAAACGCTCGACACGTTGGCGGACGATCTCTACGGCTTCCAGGCCCATCAGCTTCATCTGGCGTACGCCGTCCGTGCCGATCACGTTGGCGAACTGATCGAGGCCATGACCGACACCGCGAATCAACTGCCCACCATTACGCCCACTGGCGCCCCAACCGATTTTGCGCGCTTCCAGCAGCACCACGCTGAGGCCGCGTTCGGCCAGTTCTATCGCCGTGTTCAGCCCGGAAAAACCGCCCCCGACCACACACACGTCGGCCTGCAACTCGCCTGTGAGCACCGGGTGGTCGGGCTGTGGCAGGCTGCTGGAGGCGTAGTAAGAGGCGGTATGCTGGTTGCTCGGGACAGGTTGCTGAGCACGGGCATTCATGTGCGTGATCCTGATTATTGTGTTTGGAAAACTTTACGGAGCATAAGCCGGACCTTTCAGAATCGGCAACACTGGTCGGCTGGCGCTGTCTGGAACGTGGCTTTTAAGGCAAAATCCCAATCCATCCACTTTCCCGGTAACCGCTTCGATGAGCTGCAACAGCCAGAAAATCCGCACTCTTCGGCAGCAGATCCCCTCGTTCGAGTGTGTACCCGGCTGCCATGACTGCTGTGGTCCGGTAACTACCTCACCCGAAGAAATGTCCCGCCTGCCGCGCAAGACCCGGGCCGAGCAGGACGCAGCGATGGATGAACTCAATTGCGTCCACCTGGGCCCCAACGGTTGCACAGTGTACGAGGAGCGACCGCTGATCTGCCGTCTGTTCGGCACCACAAAGACCTTGCCATGCCCCAATGGTCGGGGGCCAGTGGAGCTGATTCACCCGCGGGTCGAGAAGCAGATTCATGAGTACATGGCTAGCACGCGGCAAGTGTTGGTCTGATAGCGGCTTATCCCGGTCAACCGAGCCGCCACCATCGCGAGCAGGCTCGCTCCCACATTAGATCTTTAGTGGGCACGGATTTGTGTACGACATTGATCCCGTGTGGGAGCGAGCTTGCTCGCTATGGCGCCCGCACAGGCGACCACTATCTTCGGATAACCCTTCAATCCGGAATCGGCAGACTCAAACTCTCTTTCACTTCTTCCATCACGATATAGCTCTTCGACTCCCGCACATGGGGGAGCTTGAGCAGGATGTCGCCCAGCAATTTACGGTACGACGCCATCTCGGAAATCCGTGCTTTCACCAGGTAGTCGAAGTCGCCTGACACCAGATGACACTCCAGAACGTGAGGCAGCTTCAGCACGGCCCGTCGGAACTCTTCGAAGGTGTCGCCGGATTTGTAGTCGAGGCTGATCTCGACGAATACCAGCAGGTTGGCCTTCAAGTGCTGGGGGTTGAGCCGGGCGTTGTAGCCCATGATGATCCCTTCGCGCTCCAGACGACGCACCCGCTCGGTACAGGGCGTGGTCGACAGGCCGACCTTTTCCCCCAGCTCGGTGAAGGAAATGCGCCCGTCCGCCTGCAGGATGCGCAAGATGTTGCGGTCGATCTTGTCCAGCTCGCGTTTGCTCTGGGTATTGGTACGCATAGGGGATGCGCCTCCGTGAAAAGGGTTTTTGCCGAGAATTCTCGCCAAATATAGGCACTTATATAGTGAAAAGCACTGGCAAATTTTTTTTACACTGCGCGCAACTTCGCTCTGAACAACAAACGTCAGCGGTAAGCCGCGATGAGGGATATGAAAATGCGCGTTCTGGTCTTGGGTAGCGGCGTCATCGGTACCGCCAGTGCCTACTATCTGGCTCGGGCCGGCTTTGAGGTGGTGGTCGTCGACCGTCAGCCGGCCGCTGCCATGGAAACCAGTTTCGCCAACGCCGGACAGGTTTCTCCGGGTTATGCCTCGCCGTGGGCTGCGCCGGGTGTGCCACTGAAGGCGATCAAGTGGCTGTTGCAGCGCCACGCGCCGCTGGCGATCAAGGCCACCGCCGACATCGACCAATACCTGTGGATGGCGCAGATGCTGCGCAACTGCACCTCCAGCCGCTACGCAGTGAACAAAGAGCGCATGGTCCGCCTGTCCGAGTACAGCCGTGACTGCCTCGACGAACTGCGCGCCGAAACCGGCATTGCCTACGAAGGCCGCAGCCTGGGGACTACCCAACTGTTCCGCACTCAGGCGCAACTTGACGGTGCGGCGAAAGACATCTCGGTACTCAAAGAGTCTGGCGTACCTTTTGAACTGCTCGACCGCGCTGGCATTGCCCGCGTCGAACCTGCACTGGCCAGCGTCACCGACATCCTCGCCGGTGCCTTGCGCCTGCCGAACGACCAAACCGGTGACTGCCAGATGTTTACTACCCGCCTGGCCGAAATGGCCGTGAAATTGGGTGTGGAATTCCGCTTCGGTCAGGACATTCAGCGCCTCGACTATGCTGGTGAGCGCGTCAATGGCGTGTGGATCGACGGTAAGCTGGAAACCGCTGACCGCTATGTGCTGGCACTCGGCAGTTACTCGCCGCAGTTGCTCAAGCCGCTGGGCATCAAGGCACCGGTGTACCCGCTCAAGGGTTACTCCTTGACCGTGCCGATCACCAACGCGGCGATGGCCCCGACTTCGACTATCCTCGACGAGACTTACAAGGTCGCGATCACCCGTTTCGACAATCGCATTCGTGTCGGTGGCATGGCTGAGATCGCCGGTTTTGACCTGTCGCTCAACCCACGCCGGCGCGAAACCCTGGAGATGATTGTCAACGACCTTTATCCTCAGGGCGGTGATTTGTCCCAGGCCAGTTTTTGGACCGGCCTGCGTCCGACGACGCCGGACGGCACTCCGATTGTCGGTGCCACGCCGTTCCGCAATCTATTTTTGAACACGGGTCACGGCACGCTTGGCTGGACCATGGCCTGTGGCTCTGGTCGCTTGCTGGCTGACCTGATGGCGAAGAAATCGCCGCAGATCAGCGCCGAAGGCCTCGATATTTCTCGTTACGGTAACAATCCCAAGGAGTCAGCTAAACATGTCAATCCAGCGCCAGCTCACCAATGACCGCATGAGCCAGATCGTTGTTCATGGCAGTACCGTGTATCTGGCAGGGCAGGTCGGCGACGATATGAGCGCCGGGATTGAACAGCAGACCCGTGAAACCCTCGCCAATATCGAGCGTTTGCTGGATCTGGCCGGTACCGACAAGAGCCGTTTGCTGTCGGTGACGATTTACCTGAAAGACGTCGACGCTGATTTTGCTGGCATGAACAGTGTCTGGGACAAGTGGCTGCCAAAAGGCGTGGCGCCTGCCCGTGCAACCGTCGAAGCCAAGCTCTGCGAGCCGGAAATTCTGGTTGAGCTGTCGGTTGTGGCCGCTCTGCCTTAAGTAACGCTTTAAGTAACAACGATCCCTCTCCCGGTGCTGTTGGTGGTTCACGCTGTCAGCCAGCGCCGGTTTTTTTTCCTCATGACCGCCTACTAGAAGTCTGCCGCCATGCGTCCTGCCCGTGCCCTGATCGATCTTCAAGCTCTGCGTCACAACTACCAGCTGGCCCGCGAATTGTCGGGAGCCAAGGCTCTCGCCGTGATTAAAGCCGATGCTTATGGCCATGGCGCGGTGCGCTGCGCCCAGGCGCTGGAAGCTGAGGCTGACGGTTTTGCTGTGGCCTGTATCGAAGAAGCGCTGGAACTGCGTGCGGCCGGTATTCGTGCACCCGTGTTGCTGCTCGAAGGATTTTTCGAGGCTGATGAGCTGGCGCTGATTGTCGAGCATGATTTCTGGTGTGTGGTGCATTCGCTGTGGCAGCTCGAGGCGATCGAGAAAGCCGCACTGGCCAAGCCTCTGACCATCTGGCTCAAGCTCGACTCGGGCATGCACCGTGTCGGACTGCATCCGGCGGATTATCAAGCGGCCTATCAACGACTCCTGGCCAGCGGCAAAGTGGCCAAGATCGTCCTGATGAGCCACTTCGCCCGCGCCGATGAGCTCGATTGCACCCGCAGTGCCGAGCAGGTCGCAGTTTTTGAAGCCGCTCGCCAGGGTTTGTCGGCTCAGGTCAGCCTGCGCAACTCGCCGGCCGTTCTCGGTTGGCCGAACATTCCCAGTGACTGGGTGCGCCCGGGCATCATGCTTTACGGCGCGACTCCGTTTGAAGAAGCCAACGCGGTGGCCGCGCGTTTGCAGCCGGTGATGACCCTGGAATCGAAGGTGATCTGCGTGCGTGAACTGCCAGCCGGCGAGCCGGTGGGCTATGGCGCGAAATTCATCACCCAGAAGCCGATGCGTATCGGTGTGGTTGCCATGGGCTATGCCGACGGCTATCCGCGCCAGGCGCCTACCGGTACGCCAGTGTTGGTGGCCGGGCAGCGCAGTCAGCTGCTTGGGCGGGTATCGATGGATATGTTGTGCATTGACCTGACCGATGTGCCGCAGGCTGGTCTTGGTTCGACGGTCGAGTTGTGGGGCAAAAACATCTTCGCAAGCACAGTGGCGATGGCCGCCGACACCATCCCTTATCAGATTTTCTGCAACCTGCGCCGAGTGCCACTGCTCTATTCCGGTAACTAACGGGCAGTCCGCTTTACCGGAAGTCGCCTTCCTGAACAGGATTCAGGTCCAAGTGTTGTAAATACTGAACGCTGTCGCCATGATAACGTTCAATATCCATACAACCTGAATCCTGGGAGGCTAATGCATTGGACGTCGGTGAACGACTGCAATCCATCCGTAAACTGAAAGGTCTTTCCCAGCGTGAGCTCGCCAAGCGCGCGGGCGTCACCAATAGCACCATTTCGATGATCGAGAAAAACAGCGTCAGCCCCTCGATCAGTTCGCTGAGGAAGGTTCTTGGTGGTATCCCCATGTCCATGGTCGAATTCTTTTCCGAAGAAATCCTCCAGGAGAAGCCGACTCAGATCGTCTACAAAGCCCACGAGCTGATCGATATTTCCGATGGCGCGGTCACCATGAAGCTGGTCGGCAAGGCTCATCCGAGCCGGGCGATCGCTTTTCTCAACGAAATTTACCCACCAGGTGCCGATACCGGCGGCGAAATGCTCACCCATGAGGGTGAGGAGACCGGGATTCTCCTGGAAGGTCGACTGGAGTTGGTGGTGGGGCTTGAGACATTCGTGCTCGAAGCCGGTGACAGCTACTACTTCGAAAGCACCAAGCCGCACCGTTTCCGTAATCCGTTCGATGCGCCGGCGCGACTAATCAGCGCAGCCACGCCAGCGAACTTCTAAGAAAAGAGGCGTCCAGCAAGGTTTGCGGAGGCGCCCTGGTTGGTTTTCGCCACGACTAATCCCCCTTCGACTTTAGGGTTGTTTCAGTGTGGCGGGCTAACCGTTATACTTGCGCCCGCCTGCGAACCGTGGCCGTGGGCGTGACTAGCCACCATTGAGGGTGTACGCGTGAACCTAATTATGAAAATGCTGGCTGCACCAGCAACCGTATTGGCCCTTTGGGCAGTCAGCGCTCAAGCTGCGACCAACGACGATATCGCTAAACGCCTTGAACCAGTCGGCCAGGTCTGTGTGCAAGGTCAAGAGTGCAAGGGGATGGAAGTCGCGGCTTCGGCGGGCGGCGGCGGTGCGAAAACTCCCGACGACGTGATTGCCAAGCATTGCAATGCTTGCCACGGCACCGGCCTGCTGGGCTCGCCAAAAATCGGCGACGCTGCTGACTGGGGCAAGCGCGCCAAAGAACAAGGCGGTCTTGACGGTCTGCTGGCTAAAGCCATTACCGGTATCAATTCGATGCCGCCAAAAGGCACTTGCGCTGATTGCTCCGATGCCGAGATCAAAGGCGCAATCTCGAAGATGTCTGGCTTGAAATAAGCTTCATCTTCCGCGAAAAAGCCGCTTGCGAGCGGCTTTTTTGTGCCTGAGATTTAGCCGCAAGACTGTTCTTTGCAGCAAAGACCCGGCAAGCTCGGGCCAACCCAATTCAAGGCGGGTCCACGGAGGGTCAGATGGTGCAGTCCTGTTCAATCGAGCACGCGGTCGATGACGTACTCACGCGTTTGCCGGCGCATATTCATATGGGCCTACCGCTGGGTCTGGGCAAACCCAATATTTTTGTTAACGCGCTGTACCAACGCATTGCGCAGCTGCCCGAGCGGCAACTGACGATCTACACGGCCTTGAGCCTCGGCCGTCCAACCCTGGGCGATGGTTTGCAACGGCGCTTTCTTGAGCCCTTTATCG
The DNA here is from genome assembly GCF_057813935.1 of Pseudomonas sp. F220. Taxonomy (NCBI): domain Bacteria; kingdom Pseudomonadati; phylum Pseudomonadota; class Gammaproteobacteria; order Pseudomonadales; family Pseudomonadaceae; genus Pseudomonas; species Pseudomonas sp. F220. Next base: position 303,206 of record NZ_JBVASJ010000003.1, on the reverse strand, counting down.
AGCGGGTATTCGGTGATTATCCAGAGCTGGATTTTCTCGCTGATCTGCACCGCGACAGCCTGCCCGCCAATATCCGTATAGAGCAGTTCTTCTTGCAGCCGGGCAGTTTGCTCAACAGCCCGCCCGCTCAACAGGACTACGTCAGCAGCAACTACAGCCATGCCGCGCGGGACATCAATGCCGCTGGTTTGAACCTTGTCGCGCAATTGGTCGCTCGTGATCCATTGCAGGCGGATCGCTTGAGCTTGAGTTGCAACCCGGACATCACGCTCGACTTGCTGCCGATGATCGCCAAGCGGCGCGCGGCGGGAGAAACCATTCTGATGCTCGGCCAGGTTCACCGCGACCTGCCCTACATGCCGGGCCATGCAGAAATCGGCAGTGATGCTTTCGATCTGCTGATCGACGAGGAGGACAGCACGACGCTGTTTTCCACACCGAATATGCCCGTGGGCTTCCAGGACCATTTCATCGGGCTGCATGCCAGTACGTTGGTGCGCGATGGCGGCACCTTGCAGATCGGCATCGGCTCCATGGGCGATGCCCTGGCCGCCGCACTGCTGGCGCGGCAGGCGGATAACGACGGTTATCGAGCACTGTTGGCGGATATCAATGTCACTCACTGGCAGCGCCTGATCGAGCGGGAAGGGGGCGTCGAGTCCTTCGCCAAAGGGCTTTACGGTTGTAGCGAAATGTTCGTCAACGGGCTATTGGTTCTGGCCGATGCTGGAATCGTGCGACGCAAGGTTTACCCGGATGTCGCGCTGCAAGAGCAGGCGAATGCCGGAATGCTGGATGAAGCGGCCGAGCCTGGGGGGATCTCGGTACATGGTGGGTTCTTCCTTGGCCCGCGCAGTTTCTATCAGCGCTTACGCGAGTTGCCGTTGAGCAAGCTGGCCGAATTCAACATGACCGCCATCAGCTACATCAATGAGCTATACGGCAACGAACAGCTCAAACGCTTGCAGCGCCAGGATGCACGCTTCATCAACAGTGCCTTCACCATGACCTTGCTCGGTGCCGGGGTGGCGGATCAACTGGAGGATGGGCGGGTAATCAGCGGTGTCGGTGGGCAATACAACTTTGTTGCCCAAGGCCATGCGCTGGAAGGCGCGCGTTCAATTCTGATCCTGCGCAGTTGGCGCGAATCAGGCGGAGATGTGAGCTCGAACATTGTCTGGGAGTACGGTCACTGCACGATCCCGAGGCATCTGCGTGACATCGTGGTGACCGAATACGGCATCGCCGACCTGCGCGGCAAGACCGACTCGACGGTGATCGAGGCGTTGTTGAATATCAGCGATTCGCGCTTCCAGCAGGGCTTGATCGAGCAGGCGCAGAAAGTCGGCAAGTTGCCCAAGGACTTCCGTCTTGATCCACGTTTCGCCGACAACAGCCCACAGCGTTTGCAGGCGATTCAGGCGCGGCATCCGCAGCTGTTTCCGGAGTATCCGCTGGGCAGTGATTTCAGCAGCGAGGAGCGTGATCTGTTGCGGGCGCTCAACTGGCTGAAGAGCAAGTTCAAGCTCACGGAAATTCTTGAACTGGGCAAGGCTGCGCTGGATGCGCCGGAGCCTGAGGCTTTCCCCGCGCATCTTGAACGGATGCAACTGATGAAGCCCGAAGGCCTGCGCGAGGATCTGTTCCAGCGCTTGCTGTTGGCGGGTCTAAAGGCCACCGCTCAATAACTACCAGCGAAGATCAAATGTGGGAGCGAGCCTGCTCGCGATAGCGGTGTAACAGTCAACATAGATATTGAATGTTATGGCCTCATCGCGAGCAGGCTCGCTCCCACAGTGTTGTGTGGTGTGGCAGATCAGTCGATAAACGTCACAACGCCGCCCGCCAGGGATTTCACCCGAGCCAGGGATTCAACACGATAACCCTGCGAGTCCAGTTCAGCACGGCCGCCCTGGAACGATTTCTCGATCACGATACCCAGGCCTGCCACTGTGGCGCCGGCTTGCTTGATGATCGAGATCAGCGCTTGCGAGGCCTTACCGTTGGCCAGGAAGTCATCGATGATCAGCACGCGGTCGCTGCTGGTCAGGTGTCGTGGGGAAATCGCCACGGTGCTTTCTGTCTGCTTGGTGAACGAGTACACGGTCGCCGACAGCAGGTTTTCGGTCAGGGTCAGGGACTGATGCTTGCGGGCGAAAATCACCGGCACACCGAGATTCAGGCCGGTCATGATCGCCGGAGCAATACCTGAGGCTTCGATGGTGACGATCTTGGTGATGCCCGAATTTGCGAACAGCGTGGCGAATTCGTCGCCGATCAGCTTCATCAATTGCGGGTCGATCTGGTGGTTCAGAAAGGCGTCGACTTTCAGGACTTGATCGGAAAGCACGATGCCTTCTTCGCGAATTTTCTTGTGCAGTGCTTCCACGGAACTTCCCTCTTTTGACGCCTTGTGCGCCTGAGCTCTGTTAAAAAGTGTTCGGTTAAAAAGTAATCGATTCTAGCGCTTTAACATCGCGCGTATGTCCGCTAATGCGGTATTGCCGCGAACGGCTTTGACTTCGGTAGGGATGTCGTCGGTGCCTTCCCAGGCCAGGTCGTCCGGCGGCAGTTCATCGAGGAAGCGGCTCGGCGCACAGTCGATGATCTCGCCATATTGCTTACGCTTGGCAGCGAAGGTGAAGGCCAGAGTCTGGCGGGCTCGGGTAATTCCGACGTAGGCCAGACGGCGTTCTTCTTCGATGGTGTCGGCTTCAATGCTGGAGCGGTGAGGGAGGATTTCCTCCTCCATGCCCATGATGAACACGTAGGGAAATTCCAGGCCCTTGGAGGCGTGCAAGGTCATCATCTGCACGCCTTCGGCGCCGTCTTCCTCTTCTTGCTGACGTTCGAGCATGTCGCGCAAGACCAGTTTGCCGATGGCGTCTTCGATGGTCATCTCGCCATCTTCGTCTTTTTCCAGGGTGTTCTTCAGCGCCTCGATCAGGAACCAGACGTTGCCCATGCGGTAGTCAGCAGCTTTGTCGCTGGAACTGTTGGTGCGCAGCCAGTTCTCGTAATCGATGTCCATGACCATGCTGCGCAGGGCGGAAATCGGGTCCTCTCCCGCACACTGCTCACGCACGCGGTCCATGAAGCGTTTGAAGCGCGCCAGGCGGTCGGTGAAGCGGCTGTCCAGATGCTCGCCAAGACCGATTTCCTCGGTGGCGGCGTACATCGAGATCTTGCGCCCAGTGGCGTAGTTGCCAAGCTTTTCCAGGGTAGTCGAGCCGATTTCCCGGCGTGGGACGTTGATCACCCGCAGGAAGGCGTTGTCGTCGTCCGGGTTCACCAGCAGGCGGAAGTAGGCCATCAGGTCTTTCACTTCCTGACGTCCGAAAAAGCTGTTGCCACCGGACAGACGATAGGGGATCTGGTGATGCTGAAGCTTCAGCTCGATCAGCTTGGCCTGGTAGTTACCACGATAAAGAATCGCGAAATCACTGTATGGCCGGTCGGTACGCAGGTGCAGGGTGAGGAGTTCCACGGCCACGCGTTCGGCTTCGGCGTCTTCGTTGCGGCAGCGGATCACGCGGATCTCATCACCGTGCCCCATCTCGCTCCACAGCTGTTTTTCAAATTCGTGGGGGTTGTTCGAGATCAGCACGTTGGCGCAGCGCAGGATACGGCTTGTGGAGCGGTAGTTCTGCTCGAGCATCACCACTTTCAAGGACGGATAGTCGTCCTTGAGCAGCATCAGGTTTTCCGGGCGTGCGCCGCGCCAGGCGTAGATCGACTGGTCATCATCGCCAACCACGGTGAACTGGTTACGCTTGCCGATCAGCAGCTTCACCAGCAAATACTGGCTGGCGTTGGTGTCCTGGTATTCGTCCACCAGCAGGTAGCGGACTTTGTTTTGCCATTTTTCCAGGATGTCAGCGTGCTCCTGGAACAGTTTTACCGGCAGCAGGATCAGGTCGTCGAAGTCCACCGCGTTGAAGGCTTTGAGCGTGCGCTGATAGTGGGTGTAGACGATGGCTGCGGTCTGTTCCTTGGGGTTGCGCGCGTTTTCCAGGGCTTCGGGCGGCAGGATCAACTCGTTTTTCCACGAGCCGATCATGTTCTTGATCTCGTCGACGCCGTCGTCGCCCGAGTATTCCTTCTGCATGATGTCGGTCATCAAGGATTTGACGTCGGTCTCGTCGAAAATCGAGAACCCTGGCTTGTAGCCCAGCCGCGCATGTTCTTTGCGGATGATGTTCAGTCCCAGATTGTGGAACGTACACACGGTCAGCCCGCGACCTTCGCCGCCGCGCAGCAGGCTGCCGACTCGCTCTTTCATCTCCCGCGCTGCCTTGTTGGTAAAGGTCATGGCGACGATGTACTGGGCACGGATGCCGCAGCTCTGGATCAGATGGGCGATTTTTCGGGTAATCACGCTGGTCTTGCCGGAGCCTGCGCCGGCGAGCACCAAAAGAGGGCCGCCGACGTAGTTCACGGCTTCTTGCTGCCGGGGATTGAGTCGGGACATGACGGGGACGGAAGTCGCTTGCGAAATGGGCGGGCATTTTAACAGGCTGGAAAGATTCTGCTGCTCCTCTGCGACTTGTGACGCAACACTCGATCTAAATTTGCCGGTTTTGATACTTTCCCGCAGGATGCGCAATGAAATTGCGTCTAATGTTTGTGTTTGAGTGGTATAAGTTTGCGTTTGATAATCAGTAGCATTTGGCATTGTTTATCAGCACGTCATAATGGCCGCCGCCAACATCTTTTGCAGCGTCTAGGGAGTTAGCTTGTCTACGCCTGTCGAACCCTTGCGTTTGCTGCTACTGGCCGAAGAGCCAGCGTGGGCAGCGTTGTTGCGCGAGTGTCTGGCTCCGATGGGGAGCTCGGCTGTGCTGATCAGTGCGCCGAGCTGGGAGTCAGTCAGTAGTTTGTTCGATGACGACCGCACGGCGGTGTTGTTGACGATTCCAGCACTGCAACCCGCTCCGGGTCGCTGCAGTTTGCCAACGGTATTGCTGTTGGAGCATGAGCCGGTTGTTGCGCCGGACGGTGTCAGCGACTGGTTGGTCCGCGATGTGCTGGATATCGCTACCTTGCGCCGTTGCCTGCGCCACGTTCGCGAACGCGGTGTGCTGGAAAACACCCTGCAACGCTTGGCTGAACAGGACCCGCTGACCGGCATCGCCAATCGCCAGGGTTTTCAGACCTTGTTGGCAGCCCGTCTTGCCGAGAATGAAGGCCGTGGTCTCGCGCTGGGCCACCTGGACCTCGACAACTTTCGTCACGCCAACGATGCCCTCGGTCATCAGGCCGGCGACCGGCTGATCCTGCAAGTGGTCTCGCGGCTCAAAAGCCAGCTGGAGGCCGGTGATCAACTGGCGCGCTTGGGCAGCGATGAATTTGCTTTGCTGATCGATACCCGCCGTGCACCGCAGCGTGCCGAGTGGATGGCTGAGCGCATTACCGAAGCCATGTCCGAACCCTATTGGGTCGATGGCGAAAGCCTGCTGATCGGCTGCAGCCTGGGTATTGCCTATGCCCGCGCCCGGGCCGGTGCCGACCCGCTGATGTGGCACGCGCATATCGCCATGCAGCAGGCCAAAAGCACCCAGGGCTGCACCTTTCACATCTTCAATGAGCGCATCAATCGCAACGCCCGAAGCCTCGCCGATCTCGAAAGTGAACTGCGTCGTGCCTTGCGTCGTGATGAGTTGGAACTGCATTACCAGCCACGGTTGAACCTTGATGACGGGCAGATTGTTGGCCTCGAGGCGTTGGTACGCTGGCGACATGGCGAGCGAGGCCTGTTACCACCGAGCGAATTTGTACCGCTGGCCGAGCAAAGCGGTTTGATTGTGCCACTCGGTTATTGGGTGATTTCCCGCGCCCTACGGGATATGCAGGCCCTGCGCGAGCGTGGCCTGCCACCATTGCACATGGCGGTCAACCTGTCGTTCCGGCAGTTTCAGGACAGTCAGTTGCTCTCGACCTTGAGCCGACTGATTGCCGAACGTGGCGTTGAGGCGCAATGGCTGGAATTCGAACTGACGGAAACCGCGGTGATGCGTCGCAGTGATCTGGTCAAGCAGACCATGGATGCGCTGGGCCGTTTGGGGGTGCGTTTCTCACTGGACGACTTCGGCACCGGCTTCTCTTCGTTCGTGCACCTCAACAGCCTTCCGATTGCGCTGCTGAAGATCGACAAAAGCTTTGTCGGTGGCATGGAGCAGCGCGAAGAGAACCGCAAACTGGTCCACGCGATGATCAACCTCGCCCACAACCTCAACCTTGAAGTGGTGGCCGAAGGCGTCGAAACACCGGAGCAGCTTGCATTACTGCGTGGCTTCGGTTGCGATCAGGTTCAGGGTTACCTGATCAGCAAGCCGTTGCCGTTGGTTGAGTTGGTCGAATACTTGAAGTTCGGCACCAGCCAACAGTCGGTGATCCAAGCGTAAAGAGTGTGGGAGCGGGCTTGCCCGCGAAGACGTCATCTCAGGCGACGAATGCGCTAAGCGACCATCGCTTTCGCGAGCAAGCCCGCTCCCACAACGACCGCCTGCGAACTCAATGCGATCTAATCCGGCTGAGCCACCCGAAACTGCAGCTCCGGCTCTGGCGGCTCGCGTTTGATCATCCGCTTCATCTTCCATTCGAACGCCAGCGTCAGGCTCACCGCCGCACAGGCCAGCCCCAGCGCCAGCCCCCACCAGACACCAGTCGGCCCCCAGCCGAGGGTAAAGGCCATCAACCACGCGGCTGGCGCGCCGATCAGCCAGTAGCAACCCAGACCAACCAGGAAGGTGGTCTTGGCGTCCTTGAGCCCGCGAATTGCGCCCATGGCGATCGTCTGCGTGCCATCGAACAGCTCGAACCAGGCAGCTACCGCCAGCAAGCTCACGGCCAGATTGATCACGTCGCGAAAGGCCGGGTCGTTCTGGTCGAGGAACAGCCCCACCAGCTGGTTCGGCAACAGCCAGAACACCATGGCGAAACCGAGCATCGCGGCCCCACCGAAGGCGATCCCTACCCGACCGGTCAGGCGTGCATCGAGCAGTTGCCCGGCGCCATAGTGCTGACCAATGCGCATGGTGATCGCGTAGGAAATACCCGCCGGAATCATAAACGCCACAGAGACAATCTGCAGGGCGATCTGATGCGCCCCCAGTTGCGTGCTGCCCATGGTGCCCATGCACAGCGCGGCGAACGCAAACAGGCCGACTTCCACCGCATAGGTGCCACCGATTGGCAGCCCCAGACGCCATAGTTCGCGCAGGTACTGGCGGTTTGGCCGCGATAGACCCTGACGCAACGGATAAGCGTCGTAGGCCGGATGCCGACGGATATGCCAGGCCAGCACCAGTGCCATGCAATTAGCGACAATCGCCGTGACCAGGCCAATCCCGATAAGACCGAGCTTCGGCAGACCGAACATGCCGGTGATCAACGCATAGTTGAGCAGGAAGTTGGCCACGGTGCCGCCGAGGCTGATGATCATCACCGGTGTGGCGCGGCCGATGGCGCTGGTGAATCCACGCAAGGCCATGAAGCTCAGATAGCCGGGCAGGGCGAACGGCAAGATCAGCAGGAACTGACCGGCCGCGTGAACGTTGGTTTCAGTCTGGCCGAACAGCAGCAGAACGGGCTTGAGGTTCCACAGCAGCAGACCGGCCACCAGCGCCATCAGCCAAGCCAGCCAGAGCCCGGCCTGGGTCAGGCGGGTGGCGCCTTCAATGTCGCCTGCGCCCTGGCGAATGGCGACCAAGGTCCCGACTGCGGCAATCACACCAATGCAGAAGATCGACACAAATGTATAGCTGGCGGCGCCCAAACCGCCACCGGCCAGCGCTTCAGGGCTTATTTTGGCCATCATCAGCGTGTCGGTGAGCACCATCAGCATGTGCGCCAACTGCGAGGCGATCAGCGGCCCAGCCAGCCGCAGGATGGCCCGGAGTTCGATACGTGCTGGATGCTGCATGATCATCACACTCGATTATTCAGAGGAACGAGGAAGGGTTGATTCTCGGCGCTCTCAGGCGTATGCACAAAGGGATAAAAACGATTGCTGGCATGATAAAAACTCATGCTGCGGTGATTCTGGTAGGGTTTTTCATCTCACGCTATAGGAGCTTTCCTCATGTCCCGTCGTCTTCCTCCTCTTTACGCCTTGCGCGCTTTTGAAGCGGCGTCGCGGCATAGCTCGTTTACCCGTGCGGCAGAGGAGTTGTCGATTACCCAGAGCGCAGTCAGCCGGCACATTCGCACGTTGGAAGAGCATTTCGCCTGCCGCCTGTTTCAACGTAGCGGCCGCAATCTGCAAATGACTGAGGCCGCGCGTCTGCTGCTACCCGGGGTACGGGAAGGTTTCTCGGCGCTGGAGCGAGCCTGCAATACCTTGCGCGCCGAAGACGACGTCCTGCGCATGAAGGCCCCGTCAACCTTGACCATGCGCTGGCTGCTGGCGCGCCTCAGTCGTTTTCGGCATTTGCAGCCGGGTAACGAGGTGCAACTGACCAGCGCCTGGATGGATGTCGATTCCGTGGACTTCAATCAGGAGCCCTTCGATTGCGCGGTGCTGCTGAGTAACGGGCATTTTCCGCCGGATTGGGAGGCCAGCTATCTGTTCCCCGAACTACTGATCCCGGTGGGCGCGCCGAACCTGTTGAGCGATCAGCCATGGGACGCCGCGCGATTGGCCCGCGCCGAGCTGCTGCACCCGACGCCGGACCGTCGCGATTGGCGCAATTGGCTGGAGCGCATGGGCCTCTCTGAACAGGTGTCGCTCAAGGGCGGCCAGGTCTTTGACACACTGGAACTGGGCATGATTGCCGCTGCCCGTGGCTACGGTGTTTCCATGGGCGATTTGCTGATGGTGGCCGAAGATGTTGCTCAAGGGCGGTTGAGTCTGCCGTGGCCGACTGCCGTCGCCAGTGGAGAGAACTATTACCTGGTCTGGCCGAAAACCCGTCCCGGAGGTGAGCGTTTGCGCAGGCTCAGCGATTTTCTTCAGGGCGAAGTCCAGGCGATGGAGCTTCCAGACGTCGAGCGCCTGAGCTGAAGCCAGGTTGTGATCAGTGGCAGCACCGTTTTCGCCCATCGCTCGCTGGATTCCGCCAACCTCGACATGGACGCGAACCGAAGTGCGGCAGACGCCGTTGGTGGATCTTCTAAAGGGATGACAACGGTTTAACTGGCTGCCGGCCGATACTGCAGCGCTTCAGCCAGATGACTGCGACTGATCATTTCAACCTGCTCAAGGTCCGCCAGCGTGCGGGCCACCTTGAGCAGTCGATGCGCGGCCCGCAAAGACAGGGTCAGCCGTTCGCATGCCGTCTCAAGCCAGTGCTCGTCGACTGTGGATAACTTGCAGTGTTGGCGCAGGCCTGGCAGGTCGAGGAAGGCATTGGCACAACCCTGACGCCGTTGTTGCCGACTGCGAGCGGTGGCCACCAGTAAGGCGGCGCTGGCGGTGTCATCGCCGGGTTGCTGCGTGGGGTTGAGCGCAGTGGCTTCGCGGGCGACGGTCAGGTGCAGGTCGATGCGATCCAGCAGAGGGCCGGAGAGTTTGTTGCGATAGCGCTGAATCTGTTCCGGTGTGCAGCGACAACGTCCGCTGGGCTCGCCGAGATAGCCGCACGGGCAGGGATTCATCGCAGCCACCAATTGGAAGCGTGCGGGGAAACGTACCCGGTCTCGGGCTCGGGCAATGACAATTTCGCCGGACTCCAGGGGCTCTCTTAAAACCTCCAAAACCTTTCTGTCGAACTCAGGCAATTCGTCCAAAAAAAGCACGCCATGGTGGGCGAGGGTGATTTCCCCTGGCTGCGGTTTTGAGCCTCCGCCCACCAGCGCCGGGCCGGATGCCGAGTGGTGAGGATGGCGAAACGGCCGTTGTGGCCAGTGGCTCAGCGGTACATGGCTGGCGACCGACTGAATCGCGGCGACCTCAAGCGCTTCATGTTCATCCAGAGGTGGAAGCAAACCGGGCAAACGACTGGCCAGCAGGGTTTTACCGGTGCCCGGCGGGCCGCTGAACAACAGGTTATGCGCACCTGCCGCGGCGATCAGCAGCGCTCGTTTGGCGGCGATTTGCCCCTGAACTTCACTCAAGTCGGGATAAGGTTTATTCGTGTGCAGCAAGCCGCTGGAAACAAAAGGTTCAATAGGCGTATGGCCGTTGAAATGCGCGACCACTTGTAGCAGATGATCGACCGCGATCACCTTAAGCCCCGAAGCCAGACAAGCCTCTTCGGCATTGGCTCGTGGCACCACTAGCATGCGCCCGGCATCGCGTGCGGCGAGCGCCGCCGGCAGCACCCCTCGCACTGGCCGTACGGCGCCAGACAACGCCAGCTCCCCAAGACACTCCGCATCGTCCAGCGTCAATGTTGGGACCTGTACGCTGGCCGCCAAAATTCCCAAGGCAATCGCCAGGTCAAAGCGCCCGCCGTCCTTTGGCAAGTCAGCGGGAGCGAGATTCAACGTTATTCGACGAGCCGGAAAATCGAGGCCTGAATTGAGAATTGCACTGCGCACCCGGTCTTTGCTTTCCTTGACGGCCGTTTCCGGCAAGCCCACCAATGTCAGAGAGGGCAAACCGTTCGCCAGATGAGCTTCGACAGTAACTGCAGGCGCTTCCACGCCCACCTGGGCGCGGCTGTGGACGATGGCCAGAGACATAGATCATTCCTTGATGGTGCGAGAGCCGCTTCCTGCGGCTTTGGAAGGATAGTTGAGCGAAGAGTAGAAACTGGAGGATTACAGCGATTGAATCCAGACAGGATGTATCAGCCCACGTGAGAAGGTGACTGCAGCGCAGTCATTCGCGGGCAAGCCACACTCCCACAGGATGAGCGGGGACCTGTGGGTCGACGGCAACTTTATTCCGCAGGCGGTGCCAACTTCGCCTCAAGCTCCGCCACCTTTGCTTCAAGACTCTCCAACCGAGCCCGCGTGCGCGCCAGTACCACCATCTGACTGTCGAATTCTTCTCTGCTCACTAGATCAAGCTTGCTGAAGCCGCTTTGAAGCAGGGCTTTGAACTGGCTTTCGATTTCGGTGCGTGGCAGCGGGGCGTCGCCGCTGAGCAGGCGGGAGGCATGGCCGCTCAGGGCGTCGAGGAGGTCTTTGGGCGCGAGCATGGTAGGTGTCCTGGAAACAGATGGTCGGCAGTGTATCACGCAGTGTCTATAGTCAATTGCGCAGGCAGGGATGCACGTTTTTCGCGCATGTTGGCGTGCAGTCGCGCACCGTTGTTGTGCGGATCTGCTGCAGAGATTGTGAAGAGACGCTTGCGGCAGCGACCAAGGGATTGAAATCAGTAGGTTTTCACGAGATGGCAAGCTTTCTGCTTAGTCGTTGGTAACCCATGCACTGATGCAGTCGCTGTGACGAATGCAGTGCGCCGGGCGGAACGGGGGAAGTGTTTCGTCAGGAGTGGTTAGCGGGCGTCGGGATGGCCGAGCAGGGCCAACGATGCGTTACAAAGCCAGGCACTGCGCTTAGACTTGAGCCGGGTTTGTTTTCCTGGGGCAAGTCCACCAATTCGGGAGAGAGTTTTCATGAAGCTAGTCACTGCCATCATCAAGCCGTTCAAGTTGGACGATGTACGCGAGTCGCTGTCCGAGATCGGCGTGCAGGGCATTACCGTTACTGAAGTCAAAGGCTTCGGTCGGCAGAAGGGTCACACCGAGCTGTATCGTGGCGCGGAATACGTGGTCGATTTCCTGCCCAAGGTGAAGATCGATGTCGCCATTGACGACAAGGATCTTGACCGGGTTATCGAGGCGATAACCAAGGCAGCCAATACCGGCAAGATCGGTGATGGCAAGATCTTCGTGGTCAATCTGGAACAGGCGATTCGCATCCGTACCGGCGAAACCGATACCGACGCAATCTAAGCCGCCACAAACCCAACGCCCCAGGAGAAAACAATATGACTCTGCGTAAATTCGCAGGGCTTGGAGCCCTGTTGTCCATCGTAATGCCCGGCCTGGCCATGGCGGCAGATCCGGTGGCGCCTCCAGTCCTCAACTCCGGCGATACCGCCTGGATGTTGATCTCTACTGCCCTCGTGCTGTTCATGACGATTCCCGGCCTCGCGCTGTTTTACGGCGGCATGGTTCGCTCCAAAAACGTTCTTTCCGTGATGATGCAGTGCTTCGCCATTACCGGTCTGGTCACCATCCTGTGGTTCATTTATGGCTACAGCATGGCGTTTGACACCACGGGGATGGAAGTCAACGTCGTCAACCTCAACTCCTTTGTCGGCAGCTTCGCCAAGGCCTTCCTCGCCGGCATCACGCCTGCCAGTATTACCGGGCCTGCGGCGCTGTTCCCTGAGGCGGTGTTCGTCACCTATCAGATGACTTTTGCGATCATCACCCCGGCGCTGATCGTCGGTGCGTTCGCTGAACGGATGAAGTTCTCCGCGATGCTGGTGTTCACAGGTCTCTGGCTCACGCTGGTTTACGCGCCGATCGCGCATATGGTCTGGAGCGGTCCGGGTTCGCTGTTGGGCGACTGGGGCGTGCTCGACTTCGCGGGCGGCACCGTGGTGCACATCAACGCCGGTGTGGCCGGTCTGATTGCGGCTCTGGTATTGGGCAAGCGCAAAGGCTTTCCGACCACGCCGATGGCTCCGCACAACCTCGGTTATACCCTCATGGGTGCCGCGATGTTGTGGGTCGGCTGGTTCGGCTTCAACGCCGGTTCCGCCGCTGCGGCCAACGGCACTGCCGGTATGGCGATGCTGGTTACCCAGATCGCAACCGCCGCCGCTGCGCTGGGCTGGATGTTCGCTGAGTGGCTCACTCACGGCAAACCAAGTGCACTGGGTATTGCTTCGGGTGTGGTCGCCGGTCTGGTGGCAATCACTCCGGCCGCTGGCACCGTAGGCCCGATGGGCTCTCTGGTGATCGGCCTGGCAGCGGGTGTGGTGTGCTTCTTCTGCGCCACCACGCTGAAACGCAAACTCGGCTATGACGACTCCCTGGACGCCTTCGGCGTACACGGCATCGGCGGTATTCTCGGCGCGATCCTGACCGGTGTGTTTGCTGCACCGTCCCTGGGTGGCTTCGGCACCGTTACCGACATCGCCGCACAAGTCTGGATTCAATGCAAAGGCGTGGGCTTCACGGTGATCTACACCGCAATCGCCACCTTCATCATTCTTAAGGTCCTGGACGCTGTCATGGGCCTGCGTATCACGGAAGAAGAAGAGGCTGTCGGCATCGACCTGGCACTTCATAACGAACGCGGCTACAACTTGTAAGACGCGCATAAAAATCTTGCCCGGCTTGCCGGGCATTTTTTTGTCCGGATTTTGTCATTGAAGAAGCAGCTGAAAGGTTTTTTCTTACAGCTTTGGCCGTGTTTACGACGGGTGTTTTTCTGCGGCCAATGGCTTACGTGATGGAAGGAATATTAGGGCCTTTGTTTTTTCCCAGAGCGCGCTAGAATGCGCCCCGAATGTGCGGAGAACTGTATGTGGCAACAGACTCTGATTACCCTGCGGGCAAGGCCTCGGGGCTTTCATCTGGTAACGGACGAGTTACTCGCCGGCCTGCCTGAACTGAAGGCATGTCGGGTTGGTCTGTTGCATTTGTGGCTGCAGCATACCTCGGCGTCGTTGACCATCAACGAGAACGCCGACCCGGCGGTACGTCGCGACTTTGAACAATTTTTCAATCGGCTGATCCCACAAGGCATGGCCGGGTATGAACATGAGGACGAAGGCGCGGATGATCTCCCGGCGCACTTCAAGGCCAGCTTGCTTGGCTGTCAGCTGAGTTTGCCGATTACGGCAGGTCAACTGGCGTTAGGTAGCTGGCAAGGTGTTTATCTAGGCGAGCATCGTGATCATGGCGGTGTTCGTAAAGTCCTCGCCACCTTGCACGGTGATGGGGCATAAGCCGCTGGTTACCAGTGGATGATGAATTTTTTCCGGCGGCCTTCGACAGTGGGCGAAGCTGGGCTATAACTAATCTGCTTTTCGCAAGTCATGAGGTAGAACATGAGCGACGATGATCTGGAAAACGACGACCTCGAAGTAGGTGACGAAGACGAGACCGAAGAAGGTCTAGAAGCAGCGGCCGAAGACGTCGCTGACGACGATGGCGGCGATGCGCCTGCTCCGACCGCTAAAGGCAAAGCCAAGGCTGCTATTTCAGTCGATGAGCTGCCGAGCGTCGAAGCCAAGAACAAAGAGCGTGATGCTCTGGCGCGCGCTATGGAGGAGTTTCTCTCCAAAGGCGGCAAAGTGCAGGAAGTCGAGGCCAACGTGGTGGCTGATCCACCAAAGAAGCCTGACAACAAGTACGGCAGCCGTCCTATCTAAGCGCGCCTGGTACTTGCTTGCTGAAAAAGCCCGCCGTCGCTGCGGGCTTTTTCATGGGTGAAAGGAAAGTATGGGGGAGAGTGCTCTTCGTAGCAGCTGCCGAAGGCTGCGTTCGGCCGCGAAGCGGTCGTAGATGCCTTACGCTGATAAAGCGGGAAAAACGAGGTGTCCGGATTGCGACTGCTCCGCAGCCGAATGCAGCCTTCGGCAGCTGCTACGGTTCGTGTTGCTACAGGATTACTTGTTCCAGCGCGCCAACAGCTCTGGCAGTTCGGTCAAACTACGAATCTCTGCATCCGGCTGTTTCTCTGCTTCCCAGGCCTTGTTGCCAGGGTTGAACCAGATCGCCCTTAGCCCCGCTTGCTGCGCGCCGGCAATGTCATCCCCAGGATGGTCACCGATATGCACGGCGGTTTGCGCTGTCGCGTCACCACGCTGCAAAGCTTCGTGAAACAGACGCGAATCCGGTTTGGCAATACCGATATCTTCCGCGCAAAGGGCAAACTTGAAGTAGTCGGCAAGGCCCAGGCGGCGGACATCAGCATTGCCGTTGGTGACTACCCCCAGGGTGTAGTGTTTGGCGAGGACTTCAAGGGTCGGTTGTACCTCGGGAAAGATCTCGAGCTGATGCCGCGCATGCAAAAACACTTCAAAGCCCTGATCGGCCAGCTCCGACGCTTGCTGATGGGCGTAACCGGCTTCCTCCAGGGCGTGGAACAACACTTTGCGGCGCAAGGCGCTGATCCGGTGCTTGAGGCCAGGCTCATTGCTCAGGACCCGCTCACGGATCGCCCAGAGGTGTTCGACGGGCACGCCGCCGAGATCCGGCGCGCGTTCCGCCAGCCACTCGCGCAGTACCGCTTCCGCGCTGACGATGACCGGGGCGGTGTCCCACAGGGTGTCGTCGAGGTCGAAAGTGATCAGTTTGATCGTCATTGCTCACCGCCTTTGTTGCGTTTGGCCCGAGGATGGGCGCTGTCGTAGACCGACGCCAAATGCTGGAAATCCAGATGAGTGTAAATCTGTGTGGTCTTGATGTCCGAGTGACCGAGCAACTCTTGCACTGCGCGCAGGTCTTGCGAGGACTCCAGCAAGTGACTGGCGAAAGAGTGCCGAAGCATGTGCGGATGCAGGTTCTGCCCCAGTTCGCGCTCACCAGCGGCTTTAACGCGCAGCTGGATGGCTCGCGGTCCCAGGCGTCGACCCTGTTGGCTGACGAACACTGCGTCGTCTGCCGGGTTGGTCAGGGCGCGCAGTGGCAACCACAACTGCAATGCCTCCCGCGCTTTTCTGCCGACGGGCAGAACCCGGGTCTTGCTGCCTTTACCGAGGACTTGAACCAGGCCATCTGCTAAATCGAGCTGATCGAGATTGAGCCCGGTCAGCTCCGAAAGGCGCAGGCCGGAGGAGTAGAACAGCTCCAGAATCGCCTGATCACGATGGGCTAGAAAGTCGTCCTCGACAGCGCCGTCGAGCAGTTGTAGCGCGCGGTCGGTATCGAGGGTCTTGGGTAGCCGACGTTCGCCCTTGGGGGGTGCCAGACCGTTGGCCGGGTCGTGGTCGCAGAGGCCTTCGCGGTTCAAGTAGTGGTAGAGCCCGCGAACCGCGGAAAGCAGGCGCGCCAGGCTGCGGGAGGACTGGCCCTGCTGATGCAGGCGGGCGATCAGGCTACGCAGGCGTTGAATATCCAGCGTGGCCCAGCTTGAAATCTGCTGTTTCTCGCAGTACGCCAGCACTTTGTTCAGGTCGCGGCGGTAGGCTTCCAGTGTATGAGGTGACACTTGGCGCTCACTGCGCAGGTGAGCGCAGTAGGCGTCCAATTGTCGTTCCACGGTTAGCGTACCGAGCGTAGAGAGTTGTGGATGCGCGGTAGTACGCGGCCCATAACCTCAGCGATATAGCTCAAGAACAGCGTGCCCACCGAGCTTTTGTAATGCTGCGGATCACGGCTGGCGATGGCCAGGACGCCGTGCAGGCCTTGGTGGCTTAGGGCGACGACGGCCGTGGAGCCAATTTGCTTGCGCTGTTCTTCGCCGAACAGGAAGTCCAGTTCGTGCTCGCGCAGACTGCCACTGACGGTTTTGCCTTCCGACAACAAGCCGCCGATGGCTTGTTGCGCTTCGGCACTGGTGACCCAGCGGCCGACCGGTAAGGCGCTGTCGCTGAACAGAATCAGACTGACAAAAGGCACCTGAAAGTCCTGTCGCAGGCTGTCTTCGACTGAAATCACCACGTCTTCCAGGCTGTTGGCGTCCATGAGCGCGAGAATCAGCCGGCGAGTCTTGTCGAATAGCCGGTCATTGTCGCGAGCGACGTCCATCAGTTGTGAGAGGCGATGACGCATCTCGATATTGCGTTCGCGCAGCATCTTCAACTGGCGCTCGACCAGTGAAATGGTGTCGCCGCGCTGATGAGGGATGCGTAATCCCATGAGCAGTTCTTCGTGCTCGACGAAGAAATCCGGATGAGCCTCCAGGTACGCGGCAATTGCCGCCGCCTCAAGGCTTTCGGAAGGGGATTCGTCGGGCTGTTGGGCTGGAACCTGAGGCTGATCGGTCATGGATTTCGCTCACTCATAGACGCACCTGTCCTTCGTATACGCGCACTGCCGGGCCGGTCATCATCACCGGTTGGCCGGGGCCGGCCCACTCAATGGACAGGCGCCCGCCGGGCAGGTCGATCAATAGTGGCGAATCCATCCACCCCTGGCTGATCGCGGCCACTGCTGCTGCGCAGGCGCCGGTTCCACAGGCCTGGGTTTCCCCAGCGCCTCGTTCCCAGACGCGCAACTGCGCGCGTTGGCGGTCAATGACCTGAAGAAAACCGACGTTGACCCGTGCCGGGAAGCGCGGGTGGTTTTCGATTTTTGGCCCCAGTTCATGTACCGGCGCGTTGTTGATATCGTCCACGCGCAGCACCGCGTGCGGGTTTCCCATGGACACTGCAGCCAGCTCGACGGTCTTGCCGTCGACTTCGACCGGATAGCTCAAGGCTTGAGCATCGGCCTGGAATGGAATGTCGGCCGGAACCAGGCGCGGCGGGCCCATGTTGACACTGATCTGGCCGTCGCTGCGGATATCCAGTTCGATGATGCCGCTTTTGGTCTCGACGCGGATCTGTCGTTTTGCGGTCAGGCGTTTGTCCAGCACGAAGCGCGCGAAGCAGCGCGCACCGTTGCCGCATTGTTCCACTTCGGAACCGTCGGAGTTGAAGATCCGATAACGGAAGTCCACGTCCGGGTTGCTCGGCGCTTCGACGATCAGCAGTTGATCGAAGCCGACGCCGGTGTTCCGATCGCCCCATTGTTTGGCGTGCTTGGGCAGAATGTGCGCGTGCTGGCTGACCAGGTCGAGGACCATGAAGTCATTGCCCAAGCCGTGCATCTTGGTAAAACGCAGCAGCATGGTCTTACTCCGGCAGCAGGCTTTCGCCAGCAAACAACTCGGCTACCGTCTCGCGGCGACGCACTTCAAAAGACTGATCGCCATCTACCAGCACTTCGGCGCAACGACCGCGAGTGTTGTAGTTGGAGCTCATGACAAAACCGTAGGCTCCGGCCGAATGCACGGCGAGCAAGTCACCTTCTTCCAGCGCCAGCTGACGATCCTTGGCGAGGAAGTCGCCGGTTTCGCAGATCGGACCGACGATGTCGTAGGCACGAGCCTGAGTATCGCGCGGGCGGACTGCCGTGACGTCCATCCAGGCTTGATACAGCGCCGGGCGTATCAGGTCGTTCATGGCCGCGTCAACAATGGCGAAGTCTTTGTGTTCGGTGTGCTTGAGGTATTCAACCTGGGTCAGCAGCACGCCAGCGTTGGCCACAATGAAGCGACCCGGCTCGAACACCAGGGCCAGTTCGCGACCTTCCAGGCGTTCACGCACAGCTTTGATGTAGTCCGCAGCAAGAGGCGGCTCTTCATCGCGATAACGCACGCCGAGGCCGCCACCAAGATCAATGTGGCGCAGGTAGATCCCGCAATCGCCGAGACGATCGACCAAGGCCAGCAGGCGGTCGAGGGCGTCGAGGAACGGCGGCAGGCTGGTCAGTTGCGAACCGATATGGCAATCGACGCCGACCACGTCAAGGTTCGGCAATTGCGCGGCGCGGATGTACACGTCTTCGGCGTCAGCGATGGCAATGCCGAATTTGTTCTCTTTCAAACCGGTGGAGATGTACGGGTGGGTACCAGCATCGACGTCCGGGTTGACCCGCAGCGAGATCGGCGCGCGAACGCCCAGCTCGGCGGCCACCACTTGCAGGCGCTCCAGCTCATCGGTGGATTCGACGTTGAAGCAGTGCACGCCGACTTCCAGAGCGCGGCGCATGTCGTCACGGGTCTTGCCAACACCGGAGAACACGATCTTGTCAGCCTGGCCGCCAGCGGCCAGAACACGCTCCAGTTCACCACGGGAAACAATGTCGAAACCAGCGCCCAAACGCGCCAGGACATTCAGTACACCCAGGTTGGAGTTGGCCTTGACCGCGAAGCAGACCAGGTGCGGCATGCCGCTCAGGGCGTCGGCGAAAGCCAGGTATTGCGCTTCGATGTGCGCTCGGGAGTAGACGTAGGTCGGTGTACCAAAGCGCTCGGCGATGGCGGACAGGGCTACACCTTCCGCGAACAGCTCGCCGTCACGGTAGTTAAAAGCGTCCATGGTGTTCCCTTAGTAAGTGTCGTGCTGGTGCGACTGCGATTTCGATTTCGATTGTGACTTCGCTTGGTCTTCAGGGGATTTGCTGTCATCGGGAAGATACAGCGGGCCTTTTTGACCACAGGCAGTAACAAGGCAGGCAACCGCGACGAGCGCAGCAAGGGAAGAGATCAGGCGCTTCATGGCGAAATCCTTGAAAATGCGTTAATTGCGCCGGAGTATACCGGCCACCCGACAGCTTGCCTATGCGGGCGGCTGGCCGTCCGGCGGGGGCTGTGACGTGCCTCGGAGGATAATTTATGCCACTGCCGGGCGCTTGATCGGTATCCTTTGCATTCGCCCGGACGCGCCCGTATCTTGCGGCGCTTAAGCGTGAGTAGACACTTTTTGAGGTTCCTGCAATGAGTTTGACTGAAGCCCGTTTCCACGATCTGGTCGATGCCACCCAACAGACGCTGGAAGATATTTTCGATGACAGCGAACTGGATGTTGATCTGGAGAGCTCGGCCGGTGTGCTCACCGTTGAGTTCGAAAATGGTAGCCAGGTAATCTTCAGCCGACAGGAACCCTTGCGTCAGTTGTGGCTGGCTGCGCGCTCCGGTGGTTTCCACTTCGACTACGACGAAGAAAGCGAGCGCTGGATGTGCGACAAGAGCGAAGAGCAGCTTGGCGAAATGCTGGAGCGCATCGTCCTTGAGCAGGCTGATGCGAAGCTCGACTTCGAAGGTCTCTGAAGTCGTGACCCAATCTGCTCCAGTGCGTGCGGCCAAGCCGCTGTATAGCAACGTCAGCCCGGCCGTGCCCTCACCGTGCATCAGTTTGTGCCGGCTGGATGAGCAGAAGGTCTGCCTCGGTTGCTTTCGCCATGTCGAAGACATCCGCGAGTGGCGTTCGGCAGACGACGATCGGCGTCGTGTCATTTGCGCCCAGGCGGCGCAGCGCAAGACCGCCACCTGACGCCTTCACGCGACCTGTAGCAGCTGGCGAAGCCTGCGTCCGGCTGCGCAGCAGTCGTAAACCTGAATGCTCGGTACTCCTGATACACCGTATCGCCTGATCCCACGACTGCTGCGTCCGAACGCGGCCCGAGCCGAACGCAGGCTTCGCCAGCTGCTACAAAAGTGTGTCGTCGCCCCTCACTTGTATATTTATTGAGCTGTGATAGTGTCCAGATACGCCTCAACCCATCGAGGCTCGTGAAAACCCCGCCTTTTTCTGGCGGGGTTTTGCTTTTTCTGTGCAGAAGAAAGGAGTCTGCCCAAATCATGACCGTACCTTCAATCACCCTTACCCGTCTGGACGTGCAACGTCTGGAGCGCCTGATCGACAGCCTGGATGACACGCTGCCGGGCGTTATCGCGCTGCAAACCGAACTGGATCGCGCCGATACCCTGGTCGGTCACGATGAAGTACCCGCCGATGTCGTGACCATGAATTCCCGTGTGCATTGCCGCGAAGAAGGCAGCGGCAAGGACTATCACCTGACGCTGGTTTATCCGAAGGATGCTAATGCTGACGAAGGCAAGATTTCCATTCTGGCGCCGGTCGGCAGCGCGCTGCTCGGCCTGAAGGTGGGTCAGCACATCGACTGGCCAGCACCGGGCGGCAAGACGCTCAAACTGACCCTGCTGGAAGTTGAATCGCAGCCGGCCGAGGGCGGTCACTTTCCGGAATAAGCTCGTCAGACCTGCTCGAGCGCCTCGTTCAATGCGCGCTCCAGGTCAGCCTTGTAGCGCAAATACAAAATGCTTGAACTCTGACCATCACCGAGCAGGCCCGACAGGTCCAGGTCGGTGATGTAGCAGCGATAGCGTTCGGTTTCACGGCGCTGCTCGACGATTTCCCGGGCGACCACGCTGAACAGTCGGTCGCCATGTTCCAGCTCTGAAAATTCCCGCTGATTGCAATACAACGTGACCTGCACCTGTCCCGGTGCGGCTTTGCCGACAATCGCCTGCACGTCGTAGAACGGTTTGTTGACCGGGGTTTGCGGCGCTGGCCGAGCTTCGACCCGACGCGCCCGTACAGGGCCGGAGGGCAGCAGTTGGTAATACAAGGTGTCCAGGCTCAGCGGCTGGGCGACGTCCATCGGCAGCAAGGCGTCGCGCCGGTACTGGATCGATTGCAGGAAACGTTGCAGCGGCACCAGCAGGCTTTGCTCGTCGTGGTAGGGCAAGCGCTGCTGCCACAGGGCATTGAATTCATCCAGCACGTACAGGTCGGCGTGGTATTCGTTGATCCGGTAGAACACCTGAATGCAATCGGGCTGACCCATCGGCAGGACCAGCGCCAGGTCGTGGTCTTCCAGTGCCATCAGGTCCAGGTGCAGCGGGCTGTAGCTTGCCCGCTCTTCGCCCAGGTAATCGACCAGCGCCGGCAGCGTGGCGAGGGCGACATGATTGACCTGGCCGGGTACCAGTTCCAACACGTGGTAGTGCTGCTGGACCTGAATCAGGTAGCGATGATTGAGTTTGCTCAACAACAGGTTCTGCGCGGTGTCGAGGATCTCTTCGACTCGCCGGGCGATGAACTGTGCGCGGTTGTGGCAGAAGCAACGAACCCGCAACGTGGGTTGTTGTAGCCCGCCGGGCAGGTTGTTGAGGTAATCGCGCACGCAGTCGAGCAGCGCTTGAGGGCCGTCGAAGCGGCTGACCAGCACTTCGTTCCAACTATTGAGTGTGACCTGATCAAGGGTCAGTACCAGGTTTTCCCGGACACCGGCGTAACTCAGGGAGTCGGTGCGCTCGGTGGTCATCAGGATGTTCAAGTCGCGGTGGTGCTTGAGTGGATCGACACCGACGTTCACCAGAATCAGCACTTCGCTCGGCACGCTGGCGCGCAGTAACGGTTCTTCGGCGACGCTCGTCAGCGGCAGGACGATGCTCTGTTGCAGGCTGCCGAGCAGGTTGAACAGTTCGAACTCGCTCAGGTCGCTGGTGCCGGGATGCAAGGCCAGGCGAGTGCTGCTGTCGATCACGCCATTGCGGTGACACCAGGTCAGCAGTTCCAGCAATTGGCGGCTGCGCTTGATCGGTGCGAAATGTTCCCATTCGAGGGCTGTCAGGCTGCCGTTGTACAACCCCCACTGAGTTTTACCCGATTCTTTTTTGTTCGGCGCGTGCACCAGCGTGAGGGTGTCTTCGGCCAGATCCGGTGCGATGCCGGGGTTGATGAACTCGATCTTGTCGGCCTTGCGCTCGAAGGCCGCATAGAGTCGTCGGCCGAGGACATTAAGATCACGCTTGTTGATCAGGCTGACGGTTTGCTCGGTGCGGGCGAACTGAGTCAGGAAGCGATAGCTGTAGTTCAGCTCGCTGACCAGCGCCCGGCGCTCGGCGCTGACCTGACGGACTTTCCATTGGCTGCGACTGTCGAGCATCGCCAGTTGGCGTTGATCCCAGCCCCATTCGTGGGCCAGGCGCTCAAGCAGCAGGCGCTGCCAGCTTGTGTTGCGCTGGGCAGTATTACCGGTGAGCTTGCGGTTGACCTTCAGGTACAGGCTGCGGCGTACCAGTTCCAGGCGTTCCGGCTCACCGCGAGCCTTGAGGTATTCCTCAATGCGACGATAGACCACGATGTAAGGGTCCAACTCATCAAGATCGAGGTGGTTGGCGAACACGGCTTGCTTGAAGCGCAGGCTCAGGCATTGGACCTTAGGGTGTTCGCTGGCGTAGACCTCGGTCAGCAATAGCTTGAGCACCGATTTGTAGGGCGACTCGATGCCCTTGTACAACTGCCAGAGCCCTGCACCAATGAACTCACCGGGCGGGATGTGCGCCAAGTGGCCAAGATCGAGGGTTTCATCGGCGCGAATAAAGCGTTTCGACAGCAACGTATGGGTGTACTGGTCGTAGCGCGGTTCTTCGTAAACCGGCACCAGCCACCACAGCGGTGTACGCCCGGCCAGCCAGATGGCTGTGCGGTAGAACTCATCGAGCAGCAAATAGTGCTGAGTGGTGCCACAGTCATCCGAACTCAATTGGGTGTCACGTTCGCCACGCACGAAGCGGCTCGGGTCGATCAGGAAGAAGTGAGCCTCGGCGCCTTGGCTGGTGGCCCAGGTTTCCAGTAGCTGGCATTTCTTGCGCAGCTCGGCGAGTTCGCTCTCGCTCAGGTCCGGTGCGTGACAGACCCATACGTCCATATCGCTTTGGTCGGCCTGGGCCAGTGTGCCCAGGCTGCCCATCAGAAACAGTCCATGGATCGGCCGCGGCGGATTGCCGTGGCGAGTCTTGTAGGAAAAGGAGCGGGTCAGGCGCTGAGCTTCGGCGAGGGCCTGCGGGTCTGGCTCGAAATTCGACAGCCCGGCCGGTGTGCTGCCTGAAACGTAACCCGGCAACAGCGGATGGTTGACGTGAAAGAACAGCGGCAACAAGGTCAAAACCACTTGCTGGCGTGGCGACAACCCTTCCATCGCACGGGCCATGCGGCCCTCGTTGAGTTTCAGAAAACGCGCGCGCAGCTGGCTGAGAACCTTGCGATCGATTCCCTCGTCCAGGTCGGGGCGTATTTCGTGGGTGCGGGTCATTTCAACTCAAACCGGCTCGCGAAGCTCGAACGTGGGAGGTCTCAGGGCGGTGCGCAGTTTACAGCGTCGAGGCTTCGACCTTTAAGCTGAATTTTATTTTTTGACGTCAGGGCTTTAGCGCGTGGCGACAGTGTGCCCGCGGAATCCATTAGGGGGGATCCCGTGGGCAATGCGCTGGTCTTTATGCGGTTTCTTGAACGGTCAGAATAGTCAGCAATGTTTGCACATGCTGAGCGGCGTCCCGACCCAGGCTGGTCAGATAACCACCATCGGTTTGGGTGATCAGTTCTTTGTCGAACAGCCGTTGTGCAGCAGCGATGGCTTTCGGGGCAGCGGTCTGATGAATTTTCAGACCTTCCTGGGAACTGTCCAGGTTGAAGAGTGCAAGGATTTCCAGTTCGGCAACCAACTCAGGGGTAAGCGACATAAGGACTCCAGACTTTCTAGGAATTAGACGGTAGCACCTCTAAGGTGACCGCACTCATGCAGCCTGTCTAGTGTTGACTGAGGGCTTTTTTTGCCCGGGACAGCATCACCCCATGGGGCGTGCGGCAGCAGGGTGGCTAATAGTGTAGTCCGGGTCTGGAGAAATGCCGGACCGATCGGCAACCCTGTGGGACTGCGGTGTATCTGATGCACCGCAGAATCTGTGGCGAGGGAGCTTGCCCCCTCGCCACAAAAAGCCAGTCCGATAGGGGGGACGACTTACTTCTTCTCCGGCGGCAACTCCGGCAATGCTCGCAGCGCAGCCTCGTACCACTCGGTATTGAACGCACGGTCCTCTTCGAGGATCGCATCGATCTCGACAGCCAGCACATGGGCCATCAGTTGCAGGATTTCTTCGCGTTCGTAGCCGACCAGGGTCAGTTTGTTGAGCGTCGCCTTGGCTGCTGGCGGATTGTCGCTTTCAATTTGGTTCTCGATCGCTTCGATCAAAGTGGTTTCGGTGAAATCTTCTTCGTCGTTGTCGTCATTGTTGGTGCCGGGGGTTGGCTCGCTCATGGCAGGCTCCTCAAGGAAAGGCGGCCAGTTTAACTGCATTAAGCGATTTGATGCTGCTGGTCAGACTTGCGCTGAAGTTCTATAACTTGAGCGGCCAACCCCTACACGGCCTGGAGGCTTTGTGATGCTCAAGCTTTATGGATTTTCAGTCAGCAACTACTACAACATGGTCAAGCTGGCGTTGCTGGAGAAGGGACTGCCGTTTGAAGAAGTGCCGTTTTATCCCGGTCAAAGCCCGGAAGCACTCGCCATCAGCCCGCGCGGAAAAGTCCCGGTGCTGGGTGTCGAGCAAGGTTTCATCAATGAAACCAGCGTAATCCTTGAGTACATCGAACAAACCCAGCCAGGCCCGGCACTGCTGCCGAGTGATCCGTTTCAGCGGGCTCAGGTGCTGGCGCTGGCCAAGGAAATCGAGCTGTACATCGAGTTACCGGCCCGCGCGTGTTTTGCCGAGGCGTTCTTTGGCATGCCGGTGCCTGAGGCGATCAAGGAAAAAGCCAAGGCGGAGCTGTTGCTGGGATTTGCTTCGCTGGGTCGACATGGCAAGTTCGCGCCGTATGTCGCGGGCGACAGTTTGAGCGTGGCGGATCTGTATTTTCTCTACAGCGTCAGCTTGGCCTGTGCGGTCGGCAAAAAGCTGTTCGATCTGGATTTTCTGGCCGGGTTGCCGGAAGCTAAAGCACTGCTTGAGCGTCTGGAGCAGACGCCGCATGCACAGCGGATCGCAGCAGACAAAGACGCGGCGATGCCGCAGTTCCTGGCGATGATTGCGGGTAAGAAGTAGGTTTTGTAACGCTTTTGAGTCAGTCATCGTCGGAACGCCGCCCGGAGCAAGCTCGCTCCGGGCGGCGTTCCGACGATGCTTTTAGCGGCTAGCCAGTAACGCCTGGCCGCGAACCACCGCCGCCTTGACCTGAGCCGGTGCGGTGCCGCCGATGTGGTTACGCGCATTGACCGAGCCTTCCAGGGTCAAAACGGCAAACACGTCCTGCTCGATCTGGTCGCTGAACTTGCGCAGTTCTTCCAGGCTCATCTCCGCCAGGTCCTTTCCGCTTTCCACGCCGTACTTCACGGCATGGCCGACGATTTCGTGGCAGTCGCGGAAGGGCAGGCCGCGACGCACCAGGTAGTCGGCAAGGTCTGTGGCAGTGGAGAAACCGCGCAGAGCCGCTTCACGCATGATGGCGTGCTTGGGCTTGATCGCCGGGATCATGTCGGCAAAGGCCCGCAGCGAATCGCGCAGCGTATCGGCGGCGTCGAACAACGGCTCCTTGTCTTCCTGGTTGTCCTTGTTGTAAGCCAGTGGTTGGCCCTTCATCAAGGTCAGCAGGCCCATCAGCGCGCCGAATACCCGGCCGCTCTTGCCGCGGACCAGTTCAGGGACATCAGGGTTTTTCTTTTGCGGCATGATCGAGCTGCCGGTGCAGAAACGATCAGGCAAATCGATGAACTGGAATTGCGCGCTGGTCCACAGCACCAGCTCTTCAGAGAAACGCGACAGGTGCATCATCGCCAGGCTGGCGGCAGCGCAGAATTCGATAGCGAAGTCGCGATCGGAAACGCTGTCCAGCGAGTTGCCGCCGACGGCATCGAAGCCCAGCAGCTTGCATGTCAGCTCGCGGTCGATAGGGTACGTAGTACCGGCCAGTGCGGCGCTGCCTAATGGCATGCGATTGGTGCGCTTGCGGCAGTCAACCAGTCGCTCGTAGTCACGGCTGAGCATTTCGAACCAAGCCAGCAAGTGATGCCCGAAGGTCACGGGCTGCGCGGTTTGCAGGTGAGTGAAGCCAGGCATGATGGTGCCGGCTTCGCGCTCGGCCTGTTCCAGCAGACCTTTTTGCAGGCGAGTGATTTCCGCCAGAATCAGATCGATTTCATCACGCAGCCACAGGCGGATATCGGTCGCCACCTGGTCGTTACGGCTACGACCGGTGTGCAGCTTCTTGCCGGTGACGCCGATGCGGTCAGTCAGGCGGGCTTCGATGTTCATGTGCACATCTTCCAGATCGATGCGCCAGTCAAACGTACCGGCTTCGATTTCGCTCTGGATAGTCTTCAGGCCATCGATGATGCTGTCGCGCTCGGCATCGGTCAGTACACCGACTTTGGCCAACATCGTGGCGTGGGCAATCGAGCCCATGATGTCGTGGCGATAGAGGCGCTGGTCGAAGGTGACGGAGGCGGTGAAGCGGGCGACGAAGGCGTCGACGGGTTCACTGAAGCGGCCGCCCCAGGACTGATTGGTCTTGTCAGTGCTCATGAATTCGCTCGTGATTTGCTGAAGGAAGATGGCGTGAAAAGTTGTCGCGGATAATAACAGGGTTGCCAATCCTGTCGTTGACACTGGTCGATACGTTTTTTATTTCTCCAAGGGACACTTGGCGCCTTGCCGTTGAACCCGCGTGCGCAGAGACTGGGTACGTGGCGTATTGCCACTCTGGCGATCAACCCGCATCTGACCGAGCAGCGATGCCGACCCTTGCGATCTGTTCCGGGCAAATCTGGCGAGCCAGGAGGCTCGGTGTTTTGACGTGATGAGCTTGCGCTGACAAAACGATATTTGTCGATTGATCAATGTCGTCTTGGCGAGCGTCTACAGTTGGACTAGAGGATCAGCGTAAATGCAGATGATTTGCCAATCGCGCAACTGACCTTGCAACCGTTGTGGGAAAAGGCTCTGATTCAGGGCGTCGCGTCGCGTCGCGTCGCGTCGCGAATCGACGACGATGCGGTCAGAGTAGAAGCCAGCTATAAAGAGGGAGTGTTCGTATTGTGTATCAGCAATCCCAACGACGATGCCGCGCCAGAACGGGCTTCGAGTGGTAGTCAGCGGACACTGGTAAATATAGGTGTCCGACGAAGGGCACTTTTTGGCCCTCGCGCTAGTCTTAGCGTGGATCGCCGTGACGGATGTCACGTCACCTGTCTACGCTATCCTTGTGCGAGACTCACGCAGGAATCCAGCGCTATATGAATGTCCTGATCGTTGATGACGAACCCCTGGCCCGCGAGAGACTGAGCCGTATGGTCAGCGAGCTCGAGGGTTACAGTGTCCTGGAACCGAGCGCCACCAATGGCGAAGAGGCGCTTGCCCTGATTGACAGCCTTAAGCCGGATGTCGTG
Organism: Pseudomonas sp. F220; assembly: GCF_057813935.1. Taxonomy (NCBI): domain Bacteria; kingdom Pseudomonadati; phylum Pseudomonadota; class Gammaproteobacteria; order Pseudomonadales; family Pseudomonadaceae; genus Pseudomonas; species Pseudomonas sp. F220. The sequence continues at coordinate 275,616 of NZ_JBVASJ010000003.1, read as the reverse complement.
TTGCTCGACATCCGCATGCCTGGCCTCGACGGCTTGCAAGTGGCCGCCAGGCTGTGTGAACGCGAAACACCACCAGCGGTGGTGTTTTGTACTGCCCATGACGAGTTTGCCCTGGAGGCTTTTCAGGTCAGTGAGGTGGGGTATCTGGTCAAGCCTGTACGCGCCGAGCTTCTGCTCGAAGCGCTGAAAAAGGCTGAGCGACCCAACCGCGTCCAGCTCGCTGCCCTGACCCGCCCGGCAGCAGAAAGCGGGAATGGTCCGCGCAGCCACATCAGCGCACGTACCCGAAAAGGCATCGAGCTGATTCCCCTTAATCAGGTTGTCTATTTCATTGCCGATCACAAATACGTGACCTTGCGCCATGAAGGCGGCGAAGTCCTGTTGGACGAACCGCTGAAGGCCCTCGAAGACGAATTTGGCGAACGCTTTGTGCGGATCCACCGCAACGCGCTGGTGGCCCGCGAGCGAATCGAGCGTTTGCAGCGAACGCCCCTTGGGCATTTTCAGCTGTTTCTCAAAGGTCTCAATGGCGATGCCCTGATCGTCAGTCGACGTCATGTCGCCGGCGTGCGCAAGATGATGCAGCAGCTTTAGTCCGGCGCTTGCGCGCGGATCCCACGCCCCGACGCCAGGTAGGCGAGGCAGGGAGGCCGCGCAGTTTCTGATTCAAGTCAAAGCTGATTTGGCTGAGATGTTATTATCTGCCGTATCTATTCAGTACGGATTGATCCATGTCCTCTCGCGAAATCCGCATCGCTACCCGCAAAAGTGCTCTGGCCTTGTGGCAGGCCGAATACGTCAAAGCCCGTCTGGAGGCGGCCCATCCTGGCCTGCTCGTGACGCTGGTGCCTATGGTCAGTCGCGGCGATAAGCTGCTCGACTCACCGCTGTCGAAAATCGGTGGCAAGGGCCTGTTCGTCAAAGAGCTGGAAACCGCCCTGCTCGAACACGAAGCTGACATCGCCGTGCACTCAATGAAAGACGTGCCGATGGACTTCCCTGAAGGCCTCGGTCTGTTTTGCATCTGCGAGCGCGAAGACCCGCGCGATGCGTTCGTCTCCAATACCTACGTCAGTCTTGATGACTTACCCCATGGTAGCGTGGTCGGCACCTCGAGCCTGCGTCGCCAGGCTCAGTTGCTGACCCGTCGACCTGACCTGAACATCCGTTTCCTGCGTGGCAACGTCAACACTCGTCTGGCCAAGCTGGATGCCGGTGAGTACGACGCAATCATTCTGGCGGCCGCTGGCTTGATTCGTTTGGGCTTCGAAGATCGCATCAGCTCCGCGATCAGTGTCGACGACAGCCTACCGGCGGGCGGTCAGGGTGCAGTCGGTATCGAATGCCGCAGCGCCGATACCGAAATACATGCCCTGCTCGCGCCTCTGCATCATCAGGACACCGCCACTCGGGTCACGGCTGAGCGTGCTCTTAACAAACACCTGAATGGCGGCTGCCAAGTGCCGATCGCCTGCTACGCGGTGCTCGAAGGCGAGCAAATCTGGTTGCGCGGCCTGGTCGGAGATCCGAAGGGTGGTCTGCTGCTGAGCGCCGAGGCTCGTGGCCCGCAAAGCGCGGCGCAGGCACTGGGCGTGCAAGTGGCTGAAGACCTGCTGGCCCAGGGGGCCGATGCCATTCTGCAAGCGGTATACGGCGAGGCCGGCGAAGAGTGAAGGGCTGGCGCCTGCTGCTGACTCGTCCCGCGGATGAGTCAGCAGCGCTGGCCGCAGTCCTGGCGGAGGTCGGGGTTTTCAGCAGCAGCTTGCCGTTGCTGGAAATCGAGGCGTTGCCAGTCTCTGGCGCACAACGCGCCATGATTCTCGACCTGGATCGCTATTGTGCGGTGATTGTTGTCAGTAAACCTGCTGCCCGGCTGGGTGTGGATCTGATCGACCAGTACTGGCCGCAGCCACCGATCCAGCGCTGGTTCAGCGTGGGAGCGGCCACCGCGCAAATTTTGGCTGATTACGGTCTTGATGTGAGTAACCCCCAGGCGGGAGATGACAGCGAGGCATTGCTTGAACTGCCACAGTTGCGCGAGGCTATCTCGCGGCCTGACGCTCAGGTACTGATCCTCAGGGGTGAGGGTGGACGCGAGCTGCTGGCTGAGCGTTTACGCGAGCAAGGTGCTAGTGTCGATTATCTGGAGCTCTATCGTCGCTGCCTGCCACAGTATCTCCCCGCGGCGTTGCCTGAGCGGATTGCCGCGGAACGCTTGAACGGCCTGGTGGTCAGCAGTGGACAGGGTTTTGCGCACCTGCATCAATTGGCAGGAGCGGCCTGGCCCGAGTTGGCGCGGTTACCGTTGTTTGTTCCAAGCCCTCGGGTCGCTGAGATGGCGCGCGCTGCCGGGGCCAAAAAAGTTGTGGATTGTCGCGGTGCCAGTGCCGCGGCTTTGCTAACGGCGTTACGGGAGCAACCCGTGCCCGTTCTCTAACGCAAAGGATGGATACGTGAGCGAAACAACCTTGCCTAAAGATGAAATCCAGCCAGTGCCCGAAGCGCCGACTGAACCTGCGACCATTGCCCCGCAACGCCGAGGCAATGGGTTGGTGATTTTGGCCTTGTTGTTGGGGGCTGCGGGCGTCGCCGCTGGCGGTTGGGGGATTTGGCAGGTTCACAGCCTGCAAGCTAATAACCAGCAGCAGCTTGGGCAGTTGCAGGCGCTTGGCGATCAGGCTCAAACCCTCAAACTCAGTGAGCAGCGTCTGACCGCGCAGTTGGAGCAATTGCCTGCTGCTGAGGAGCTGGAAAGTCGGCGACGTTTGGTGGCCCAGTTGCAGGGCGATCAGCAGCGCTTGAGTCAGCGACTGGAAACCGTTTTGGGCGCCAGCCGCAAGGATTGGCGTCTGGCCGAAGCCGAGCACTTGCTGCGTCTGGCCAGCCTTCGCCTGTCGGCGTTGCAAGATATCAGCAGTGCACAGGCGTTGGTGCAAGGCGCCGACGAGATCCTTCGCGAACAGAATGACCCCGGCTCCTTCGCTGCCCGCGAGCAGTTGGCGAAAAGCCTTGCGGCGCTGCGCAGTACCGAGCAGCCGGACCGTACCGGGTTGTTTCTGCAGCTGGGAGCCTTGCGTGATCAGGTGGTCGAACTCAGCGCACTGGCACCCGAGTATCAGGACCGCGGCGATTCGCTGTTGGGCCTGACTTCTGATGGCGATGGTGCCAGTCGCTGGGCGCAGTGGTGGGATGAAGTCTCGCGTTATATCCGCATCGACTTCAATGCCGACAAGACCATTCGACCGCTGTTGGCGGGGCAAAGCCTGACCCAGGTACGTCTGGCGCTCAGCCTGGCTCTCGAGCAGGCGCAGTGGGCTGCGCTGAATGGGCAGGCACCGGTTTATACCCAGGCATTGGCTGAGGCCCGGGATGTTCTCAAAAACAACTTCAACCAGGACAACCCGCAAAGCAAAGTGATGCTTGAGCGTGTCGTCGAGTTGAGCAAGCAGCCGGTTACGGTGATCACCCCTGATCTGACGACGACGTTGAGCACGGTCCAGGCCTACCTGGAGCGTCGTAATCTGAGTGCCGAAGAATCGGTGAAAACTTCCGCCAAGCCTGCCGCGAACACTGCGCAGGAGACCAGCCCATGAAGCGCGTCTATGTGATTCTGTTCGTGGTTATCGCCGCTGCTGCGTTACTGGGGCTGGCAATCGCCGAGCACGCAGGCTATGTCCTGATTGCCTACAAGAGCTTCCGCTATGAGTCGAGCCTGTGGGCGACCCTGGCGCTGTTGGCAGTTATCTGGCTAGTGGTCTGGGGTGTGAAGGTGCTGATCGAGTTGGTGACAACGTCCGGTGGAGTGGTCAATCCATGGTCGCGACGCAACCGTAGTCGCCGTGTGCAACTGGCGATCGAGCAAGGCCAGATGGACCTCGCTGAAGGTCGATGGGCCAGCGCTCAACGGCATTTGCTTCGCGCCGCCGAAGCTGAGCGTCAGCCGTTACTGTACTATCTCGGTGCTGCGCGAGCGGCGAACGAACAGGGCCTTTATGACGAAAGTGACAGCTTGCTTGAGCGTGCTCTTGAGCGCCAACCTCAGGCCGAGTTGGCGATTGCCTTGAGCCACGCGCAGCTGCAGACCGACCGGAATGATACGGAAAGCGCGCTTGTTACACTGCAAGTCATGCATGAGCGCCATCCGCGCAGCGTTCAGGTCCTGCGTCAGTTGCAGCGCCTGCATCAGCAGCGAGGTGATTGGTCGGCAGTGATTCGTTTGTTGCCGGAGCTGCGCAAAGACAAGGTGCTGCCGCCCGCTGAACTGGCCGAACTGGAGCGTAGAGCCTGGGGTGAAAATCTCACGTTGGCAGCCCAACGAGAAGAAAATGGCGCGGTCGGATTGCAGTCACTCAATCGTGCCTGGCAGCAACTGACTTCCGCTCAACGCCAGGAGCCGCAACTGGTGATGGCGTACGCCGAACAGCTGCGCCAACTGGGCGCAGAAGTTGAGGCCGAAGAGATTCTACGCAGTGCGCTCAAGCGCAAATACGACAGCCATCTGGCCCGGCTCTATGGGCTGCTTCGTGGCAGCGATCCTTCGCGGCAATTGCAAATCGCTGAGAGTTGGTTGAAGGATCACCCGGCGGATTCAGGCCTGTTGCTGACCCTCGGTCGTCTGTGCCTGCAGAGCAGTCTGTGGGGCAAGGCGCGTGATTATCTGGAGAGCAGTTTGCGTGTGCAGCGCAATCCAGAGGCCTGCGCCGAGCTTGCACGGTTGTTGGCTCAACTGGGTGACACCGAGCGCAGCAATCAGCTCTTTCAGGAAGGTCTGGGTCTTTTGGACGAACGCTTGCTGGCTTCACCTCTGCCGGTTCCGGCTCGCGTGTAAGGCGCGCCATGGATGGCTGGCTCTTGCGCGAAGGGTGGGGGGCAGCCGTTCAGATGAGACAGATTTTTCTGTGCATGGCTGTCCGTAATGGCTGTGTCTTACATGGGGCTACACTCAATCTTCTCTTTTCTGTCGGAAATTCCTTACGGTCTTGAGGATGTGTCCGCTACGACCTGTCTTGAAAGGGTTGAGCGCTTTCCTCTACCGTAACTGTCTGTCTCTTCTGTTACGGATAAGCCATGCTTTTGGCCCCCTCACGCGTCTTGTTCTTCATGGCATTCATTGCAGGCGCTCTGGCCTTGGGTGCTTCGTTGTATCTGGAGTATGCGGTCGGGCTCCAACCTTGCTCGCTGTGTATCGTGCAGCGGTTCTTTCTGGTCGTGTTCACGGCCACTTGCCTGATTGCAGCCGTGCATGGGCCAAAGCGCTCGGGTTGTTACGTGTATTGGCTATTGAGCGTACTCAGTTGTCTGGGCGGAATGGTCACCGCATGGCGTCATGTATTGCGGCAAAGTGCAGCGCCGGAACAGTGGTTGACGTGTTCGCCCAGCCCTGAGTGCATGCTTGGGGACATGCCCTGGCTATATGCGTTGAAACAAGCCTTCCAGGGGGCCGCGGATTGCGCACAGATTTCATGGACGCTGTTTGATATGAGCCTTCCCGAATGGAGCCTGTTGTTCTTCGTCGGGATGTTGATCCTGGGCATTTTTCAGCTTCTGCACGTTCTGCGTTCCACGTACCGGATGGCCGCCAGGTGACGGTCGTCGTTCTGCGATACCGTTCAAGATTAAACGCTTGTATGAACTTTATCTCCTGCGTACCTTGAAGCCGTTGTCGCGCGGGCATAATCTGGCCCGCACGTGTTATTGGAATTATGTTGTTCGGTGGCGTTCTGCTTGGCCGAATCTTGATCTTTCAAGGCTTGCGGCGGGTGTAGGGCGGCACGACCCTTAAGGGAAGAGAGACCATGCTCGAAAGTTGTCAGAATGCTCAGGAACGCTGGGGTGGAGTGCATCTGCTGATCGATCGTTGGTTGCAGGAGCGTCACGAACTGGTTCGGGCCTATGATGCTCTCGGCGCCAAGCCAGACGCGCTAGCCGAGAACCGCAAGCCATTGCAGGAGTTCTGCGGAACTCTGGTCGATTATGTTTCGGCCGGCCATTTCGAGATTTACGAACAGCTGACCGGCGAAGCAAAGGCGTTTGGTGACAAACGTGGGCTGGAGTTGGCCGAGACGATTTACCCCCGCATCGATGTGATCACCGAGAAGTTGTTGGCGTTCAATGATCTTTGTGACGCTGGAAAGTGCGTTGCGGAAAAATTCAAAGAGCTGGGCGGCCTGTTGCATGAACGCTTCGAACTGGAAGATTGTCTGATCGAAGTGCTACACACGGCTCACAAAGAAGAGGCTCCGGCTCAGGCCTGAGTTTCGCTTTAGCGAAAAAGATCCCCGAAACGGTGCGCTATGCGCGCCGTTTTTCGTTTGTGCTATTGCTCAGCCAGTGGCACCGAGCAACTCAATGTCGAAGACTAGTGGTGTGAAGGGCGCAATCAGGTCGCCCGCTCCGTCGGCGCCGTACGCTTGGGCTGATGGAATGACCAATCGCCATTTCGCACCGGTAGGCATCTGTTGCAATGCGCTGCGCCATCCATTGATCACGCTGTCGAGGCGAAACCACTGCGGCTGATTGTTCTGATCGAACACGGTGCCGTCGGGCAGGTGACCGATATAGCGAACCTGGACTTTGCCGTTTGGTCCTGCCTTTGGGCCGTTGCCAGGCATCAGCTCGGTCAGCAGAATTCCATCCGCCAACTCGCGAACTCCCGGCTTGGCTTTTTCAGCTGTGAGAAAACGACGCTCCGTTTCGAGGGCAACTTCGCTTTGCGGTAGAGCCGATTTTTCTGTGACTTGAGCTTCGTGCTCGGCAAGGATCTGTTCAATTCGCTCCTCTTTGAGTGCCAATGGCTTGCCTTGATAGGCTTGTTGCAAGCCGTCCACCAACGCTTGAATTTCAAGATCGGGAACCTCTTGGCGCAGTCGTTCGCCAAGGCTTGCGCCGAGACTGTAAGCGAGGTCGTGGGAGTCATTTTCTTTGATTTTTTCAGCGGCCTGGGCCAAAGAAAAACACACGCATAACGATAAAAAAAGGTAACGCGACATGGGCACTCTCCGGCCTGAGATGCGAGGGATTATGCCAGTGCGAACGTGCTGACGGCTGAGCAACTTTCAAGCGCGCGAAGAACATTTTCAATTCGCTGCAACGTAGAGCATTCGATACTGTCAAGATGCCCTAGCGGCGGTAGCAGCAGAGGTCTAGTATGAGCCGCACTCACGTCAGCCAGGAGGTAAACCATGTCGGCCAATAAGAAGCCAGTAAATACTCCGTTGCACTTACTCCAACAGCTCTCGGGCAGTCTGCTCGAACATTTGGAAAATGCTTGTTCCCAAGCTTTGGCTGATGCTGAAAAACTGCTCGCCAAGCTGGAAAAACAGCGTGGAAAAGCACAGGAGAAACTGCACAAGTCCCGTACCAAATTGCAGGACGCTGCGTCGGCCGGAAAGGCCAAGGCACAAGCCAAAGCCAAGGATGCAGTGACGGAGCTTGAAGATCTGCTTGATGCACTCAAGGGTCGTCAATCCGAAACCCGCACCTACATTCTTCAGCTCAAGCGCGATGCCCAGGAAAGCCTGAAGCTGGCCCAAGGTGTTGGTCGCGTGAAAGAAGCTGTCAGCAAGGCGTTGACCCTGCGCTCCGCCAAACCTGCCGCTGCCCCGGCGAAGGCGCCAGCGGCCAAACCGGTTGCAGCTAAAGCGCCGTCCAAGGCACCTGCAAAAGCCGCTGCCAAACCAGCCGCCAAGGCACCGGTTAAAGCTGCGAGCAAACCTGCTGCAAAACCTGCGGTGAAAAAACCAGTCGCTGCCAGCGCTGCCAAACCAGCTGCTAAGTCGACTGCTGCGAAACCTGTCGCGGCCAAACCGGCAGCTGCAAAAACTGCTGCCGCTAAACCTGCCGCTAAACCCGCTGCCGCGAAAGCGACGGCTGCAAAACCAGCGGCCAAAACAGCAGCTGCGAAACCTGCAACCAAACCGGTTGCTGCTAAAACCGCCGCTGCCAAACCTGCCGCCAAACCTGCCGCTGCGAAACCAGTTGCTGCTAAAGCGCCTGCCAAAGTTGCCGCAAAACCGGCAGCCAAACCCGCAGCACCAAAAGCCGCGGCCAAACCTGTTGTCAAGCCAGCTGCAAAACCAGCAGTGAAAAAGCCGGTCGCCGCCACTAAACCAGCAACGGCTCTAGTTATGGCCAAGCCAGCGACTCCAGCACCCGCCTCAGTCGCATCGCCAACCGCAAGCACCCCGGCAGCGTCTCCTGCTACAACGACAGCAACTTCTGCCACCACCCCAACCAGCGCTTCCTAAGCCCCGGTTACCGCGACGCGTAGTTTATTCAGCGCGTCGCGGTTCAGGCTGGCGGCTTTCGCCGCCAATCCTTCCAGCCAGGCAGGTAAATCCTTTGCCTCATCTTCCGGCCAGTCTCGCGCCGTCGTCTCCAGACGCAATAACAATTGCCGTTCCGCTTCGAGCTCCAGCGCTTTAACGCGTTCGCGCAGAATATTCAGTTGCACATCCTGAAGGGCCATTGAGCGCCATTGCATACGCAGTTGCCTGAGTGGTTGCACAACATCGTCATGCCACGGTCCGGCCTGCTGATGCAGTTGCTGCAGGCGTTGTGCATTGCACGCCACACCTCGTTGGCCCAGCCAGACCGCGCACAGCAGTAGGCAGACATTGGCGCCCGCTGCTTGCATTTCCAGGCACGCGCCTTCGACGCCGGGACGGGCGTAGGTCGTGAGGGTGGAGCTCCACAGGTCAGAGGACATAGTGCTACTCGCGCCAGTTGCGAGCGAAGCTGGTAGACTCCGCCGCCATTATGATTCGACTTCAGAACCTGACTTTACAGCGTGGCCCGCAACGTCTGCTAGAAGACGCCGAGCTGACCCTGCACGCCGGCCACAAAGCCGGCCTCATCGGTGCCAACGGCGCCGGCAAATCGAGCCTGTTCGCCTTGCTTCTGGGGGATCTGCACCCGGACTCGGGTGACTGCTTCTTGCCGGCCGACTGGCGCATCGCCCACATGCGCCAGGAGATCGACACCCTCGATCGCATCGCGGTCGACTACGTGCTCGATGGTGACCTGCGCCTGCGCGAGGTGCAACGCGACCTCGCCGCAGCCGAAGCAGCCCATGACGGTGCCGCTCAGGCCCGCCTGCACGCAGAACTCGACAGCGCCGACGGTTACACCGCCGACGCCCGGGCGCGCAAGCTGCTGGCCGGTCTGGGGTTCACCAACGATCAGATGGATCGTCAGGTCGGAGATTTCTCCGGTGGCTGGCGGATGCGTCTGAACCTGGCACAGGCATTGATGTGCCCCTCGGACCTGCTGCTGCTCGACGAACCGACCAACCACTTGGACCTCGACGCCATCATCTGGCTCGAAGACTGGCTCAAAAGCTATCCCGGCACATTGATGCTGATCTCCCACGACCGGGACTTCCTCGACGCTGTGGTTGATCACGTGGCTCACGTCGATCAGCGCAAAATCACCCTCTATCGCGGCGGCTACAGCGCCTTCGAACGTGCCCGTGCCGAACGTCTGGCCCAGCAACAGCAGGCCTACGAGAAGCAGCAGGCGCAACGTGCGCACATGGAAAGCTACATCGCCCGCTTCAAGGCCCAGGCCACCAAGGCCCGCCAGGCCCAGAGCCGAATCAAGGCGCTGGAGCGCATGGAAGAGCTGTCCGCTGCCCATGTCGATTCGCCATTCGACTTCATTTTTCGCGAATCGCACAAAATCTCCAGCCCGTTGATTGATATCTCCGATGCTCGACTGGGTTACGGCGAGCGGGCCGTGCTGGAGAAGGTCAAGCTGCAACTGACTCCGGGCGCGCGCATCGGTTTGCTCGGGCCCAACGGTGCCGGTAAATCGACTCTGATCAAAAACCTCGCCGGCGAGCTCGAACCATTGTCCGGTCGCCTGACCCGTGGCGAGAACACCGTGGTCGGCTACTTCGCCCAGCATCAGCTTGACTCCCTGGATTCCAAGGCCAGCCCGTTGCTGCACATGCAGCGCCTGGCACCGACCGAGCGCGAGCAGACCCTGCGCGACTTCCTCGGTGGTTTCGACTTCCGTGGTGCACGTATCGATGAGCCGGTGCTGAACTTCTCCGGTGGCGAGAAGGCCCGTCTGGCACTGGCGTTGATCGCCTGGGGCCGGCCGAACCTGTTGCTGCTCGACGAACCGACCAACCACCTGGACCTGGAAATGCGCCTGGCGCTGACCATGGCGTTGCAGGAGTTCAGCGGTGCGGTACTGGTGGTTTCCCACGATCGTCATTTGCTCAAAAGCACCACCGACAATTTCTATCTGGTGGCGGACGGCAAGGTCGAAGAGTTCGACGGCGACCTGGAAGACTACACCCGCTGGCTCGTGGACTATCGCCAGCGCAATGCCCCGGTCAGTAACACGCCAGTGAACCCGGACAAGACCGACAAGAAGGCTCAGCGTCAGGCCGCTGCTGCGTTGCGTCAGCAATTGGCGCCGCATAAGCGTGAAGCCGACAAGCTCGAAGCTGAGTTGGGCAAGCTGCACGAGAAACTGGCGAAGATCGATGCCAGCCTCGGCGACAGTGATATTTACGAACCGGCGCGCAAGAACGAACTGCGAGATCTGCTGGCCGAGCAGGCCAGGCTGAAGGTTCGCGAGGCCGAGCTGGAAGAGACCTGGATGGAGTCGCTGGAGCTGTTGGAAAACATGCAGGCGGAGCTAGAGGCGCTGTCCTGATGGAGGCGTTCAAGCTGCCGCTGCCAGCCGTATGGATTGAGCCGCTGTTACTCGGTGGGCAAATTCTGCTGATTCTGCTGGCCGGTTATCTGACCCAGCGCTTCGTGGCCAAATGCCTGACCAATCTGGGTGAGCGCTACCCATTCCCGCCGCAATTGCTGATGCCGCTGCGTGGCGGCTTGCGTTGGCTGATCATGGGTAGCGCGCTGATCTTTGTGCTGGAGCGCCTTGGCGTCTCGGCGACAGTGCTCTGGACTGCATTGTCGGGGTTTGTTGCGGTGGCTGCGGTGGCGTTCTTCGCCATGTGGAGCGTACTGTCCAATCTGCTCTGCGCGATTCTGATCTTCACCGTCGGGCCGTTTCGCTTGGGTGATGTGGTCGAACTGGTCGACACCATCGATAAGCCTGGCGTCAAAGGCCGGGTGGTGGCGATCAATCTGCTTTACACCACGTTGATCGAGTCGGCTGAAGCCGGCACCGGCAGCGCCATGGTACAAGTCCCCAACAGTCTGTTCTTCCAGCGTTCCGTGCGCCGCTGGCGTGGCAGTGATGTGTTGCCGCTGAGCTCCAGCGAAAAACTGCCAGGCAGCTGAGCAACCTGTAACCGCAGCCTCCGGCAGCGGCTACAAGGGGCTGTGCCGGTCATCTGTCCTACAAAAAATTGATAGTCATCCGCCAAAAGGCGCATTAGCTTAGACACCTATAACGAGTCTGAGTGAGGTGTGCGATGGTGCTTGAAACATGGCTGGCGTTTTTTGCCGCCTGCTGGGTGATCAGTCTTTCTCCTGGCGCCGGGGCCATTGCGTCGATGTCCTGCGGGTTGCAGTACGGTTTTTGGCGCGGTTACTGGAACGCCTTGGGCCTCCAATTGGGCTTGGCGATGCAGATTGCGATTGTTGCCGCAGGTGTCGGTGCAATTCTCGCGACCTCGGCCACAGCCTTCTACGCGATCAAATGGTTTGGTGTGGCCTATCTGGTCTACCTGGCAGTCAAGCAATGGCGCGCGCTGCCGAGCGATATGAGTGACGACGCGGCGATCAGGCCGATCGGCAAACCACTGGCCTTGGTATTCCGTGGTTTTCTGGTGAATATCAGCAACCCCAAGGCGCTGGTGTTCATGCTCGCGGTGTTACCGCAGTTCATCGACCCGCACGCGCCTCTGGCGGCGCAGTATCTGATCCTCGGCGTGACCATGATCATTGTCGATTTGATCGTGATGGCGGGTTATACCGGTCTTGCTTCAAAGGTGCTGCGCCTGCTGCGTACGCCCAAGCAGCAGCGCCGCATGAATCGCACATTTGCTGGTTTGTTCATCGGCGCAGCCGGGTTGCTGGCGACCATTCGCCGCGCGGCGGTTTAAAAGCTTCGCTCACAAAAAGGCGCCCTTGAAGGGCGCCTTTTTCGTTTGAATGACCTTTGAAGCGATGTCCGCGGCCAGACGTCATTCAACTTTTAGGGCTTTTAGGGCTTTGGCCGACGCGATACTGAAGCGTTATTACATTGTTTGTGATCGCTAAAAAGCGGTTCTACGCCTTGAGTGGCAAGGGCTTCGGAGATTTTTTCTGCGGTTGGGTTTCAGGCATGAGTGGATGACAAGGCTTGAGTGAAACTCATTTGAAGTGAACAATGTATTACTTCGTATTTTCAATTGAGATTTATTCATGACTGCCCCGTCCCGTTTCCTGGCCTGGCTGGTGCTGCCGGTGTTCGCGTTATGCAGCTTCAATCTGCTGGCCAATACCGAGGAAGGCGCTCCACAGGCGCTGCATTTGCTCGACTACATTGGTGCGGATTACCCACCCACGGTCGAGGCGGGGAAGGTCATTGATGAGTCCGAATATCGCGAGCAGCTTGAGTTTCTGAGCGTTCTGCAAGGACTGATCGTTGCCTTGCCGACCAAACCGGAACAGGCCGAGCTGGAGCAGGGTGTCAGCAGCCTGCGCGCCGCCATCACTGCTCGCCAGGACGGTGCCATTGTCAGCCGTCAGGCGCGACAGCTGGGGGCCAAACTGGCAGTGGCTTATGAAGTCAGCCAGGCGCCGATCATCACTCCAGACCCGACTCGTGGTGCACCGCTGTATGCCCAGCATTGCTCTGTGTGCCACGGCGGTACAGGTGCTGGCGACGGCCCTGCTGGCGTCGGTCTGACGCCGCCACCGGCCAACCTGCGCGATGCTGATCGGATTGATCGCTTGAGCCTTTATGCGATCTACAACACCCTCGGATTGGGCATTGAAGGTACGGACATGCCGTCCTTCGCCGATCAACTGGATGACCGCCAGCGCTGGGATCTGGCGACCTACATCGCGAGCTTCAGCGCTGCCCCGGCTGCGGCGAAAAGCGAGAAACGCTTCAACCTAGCTGATCTGGCCCGCCAGACCCCGAATGAAGTACTGGCCGCCGAAGGCCCTGAAGCAGCGGCGACTTTCCGTGCCCAGCGCGCTCAGCCGCCGCAGGTCAAGCGAGGTCCGGCGCAGTTGCTCGATTACACCGCAACGACGCTGGACAAGAGTCTCGCAGCCTACCGCGCGGGCGATCACGAACAGGCCTATGACCTGTCGGTAGCGGCGTACCTGGAAGGTTTCGAGCTGGTCGAGAGTTCCCTGAACAACGTCGACGCCAACGTGCGTAAAGACACTGAAAAATCCCTGATGGCGTACCGTCAGTCGTTGCAGGATGGTTTGCCGGTGGCCCAGGCCGAGCAGCGCCTGAATGCCGCGAAAGCCAAGTTGAAGCAATCCGCCGATCTGTTGGGCAGCGATGGCTTGAGCTGGTCCCTGAGCTATATCTCCGGTTTGTTGATTTTGCTGCGCGAAGGCCTGGAAGCGATCCTGGTGCTGGCTGCGGTCTTGGCGTTCCTGCGCAACACCGGCCAGCAATCGGCAGTGCGCGGCGTCAACATCGGTTGGGGGTTGGCGCTGGTGGCCGGTCTGGCGACATGGGCGGTGGCGGCTTACCTGATCGATGTGAGCGGCGCCCAGCGTGAATTGCTCGAAGGTGCGACGGCGTTGTTCGCCAGCGTCATGGTGCTCTGGCTCGGCGTGTGGATGCACGACCGCCGACACGCGGCGGCCTGGCAGGACTACATCAAGAGCAGCCTGGTCAGCGGCGGGGGACGTTTCGGCTTTGCGATGCTGGCATTCTTCTCGGTTTATCGTGAGCTGTTCGAAGTGATCCTGTTCTACGAAACCCTCTGGCTGCAGGCCGGCCCGGCCGGTCACAACGCCGTGCTGGCGGGCGGCGCGACGGCGCTGGTGCTATTGATCGGTCTGGCCTGGGTGATTCTGCGCGGTTCGGCGAAACTGCCGCTGGCGTTGTTCTTCGGGATCAACGCCGGGTTGTTATGCGCGCTGTCGGTGGTCTTCGCCGGGCATGGCGTCAAAGCCTTGCAGGAAGCCGGGATCTTCGGCACCCGTCCGGTGGCATTCTTTGACTTCGACTGGCTGGGGATCCACGCTGATGCTTATTCGCTGAGTGCCCAGGCCGTGGCGATTTTCGCGATCATCGTGCTTTACAGTCGTAGCCGCATGGCAGAGAAGCGGCGGTTGCAAGCTTCTTAAGGCATTCGCTGCGCTCATTTCGCGGGCAAGCCTCGCTCCTACGGTTGGTACTGTTCTGTAGGAGCGAGGCTTGCCCGCGAAGCTTTTAGAGGAAGAAACAAAACATGCGTGTCTGGATCGATGCTGACGCCTGCCCCAAGGCGGCGAAGGATCAAATAATCAAGTTTGCATTAAAGCGCCAGTTCGAAGTGGTGCTGGTGGCGGGGCAGAGCCAGCTCAAGCCGAGCTATGCCTGTGTAAAACTGATCGTGGTGCCCAGCGGCCCGGATGCGGCCGATGATTATTTGGTCGAACACGCGGTGCCCGGCGAACTGGTAATTTGCAGTGATGTGCCGCTGGCCGATCGTTTGATCAAGAAGGGCGTCGCTGCCCTCGATCCGCGCGGCAAGGAATTCGACCCGCAGAACATGGGCGATCGGCTCGCGGTACGCAACTTGTTCACTGACCTGCGCGATCAGGGCCAGATGGGTGGCGGCCCGCCACCCCATGGCGAACGTGAGAAGCAGGCGTTCGCCAATTCTCTGGATCGGATCCTGACGCGGCTGATGCGAAAAGCTTGATCGTTGATGAGTGATCATTCCCACGCGGGAGCGTGGGAATGATCAATTTACGCATCGTCTTCGTGAGTCAACTCCAGCACCCGGTCCACCAGTTTGTTAATCCCCGAAGCCGCTTCGCTGATGGATTGCGCGAGCATGTAAGCCGGAGTGCTGACCAGTTTACGTGCCTTGTCTTCGATGATGTCGCCAACGGCGCATTCTTCATGGCTGGCGCCCATCTTGTTCATCGCTGCGGCCGTATCGGCATCGTTGCCAATGGTGCAGATCACGCCCGGGCCGTAGATCTTTGCGGCCAACGCTGGCGAGATGCAGATCAGCCCGACCGGTTTACCGGCTTCGGCAAAGGCTTCAGTCAGGGCCAGTACTTCTGGCTGGACGCTGCAACCGGCACCCTCGATGGCGAAGTTGGAGAGGTTTTTCGCCGCACCGAAACCGCCGGGCACAATCAGCGCGTCGAAGTCGGAGGCATCGGCTTCGCGAATATCCTTTACCTGACCACGGGCGATGCGCGCCGATTCAATCAGTACGTTACGCGACTCGGGCATTTCTTCGCCCGTCAGGTGGTTGATCACATGCAATTGGGCGATATTCGGGGCGAAGCACTGCACCTGCGCACCGCGCTGATCCAGGCGTAACAGGGTAAGCACGCTTTCGTGGATCTCGGCGCCGTCATAGACACCACAGCCGGAAAGAATCACTGCAACTTTTTTGCTCATGGGGTTTTCTCCAGGTTCATGGCGTTAAATGTCCACTAATTTGTCACTCGTTGCCATAGGGTTATGGGGCAACTACACCTAATCGTTCGGTAACGATTCTGATCAGGTCGCGTCATGAACTTCATCCTTTATGCAGTGCCGTTTTTCTTTGTGCTGATAGCCGTCGAGTTACTGGCTGACCGCTGGTATGGCGTGAATAACTATCGCGTGGCGGACGCGATCAACAGCCTAAGTACCGGGGTGTTGTCGACGACAACCGGTCTTTTGACCAAAGGTGTAGGGCTGATCACCTACGCTTTTGCCTTGAAGCATCTGGCCGTGATTGAGCTGTCGGCGGCTATCTGCTGAAGCTGGGCGACAGCTTGCCGATGGCCGCGCTGGTGCTGGGCTGGAGTTACATGGCGTTTGGTTTGTTTGTGCTGGGCGTGGCCCTGGAGAATCGCCCGTGGGCGTTCAGGCTGGAACTGTTGCACCTGGCGTTGAGCGTGCCACGGGTGTGGCTGGCGCCGATTCTAGGGCTTTGGCCGGCCAGCGCGGTGGGCTGGGTCGGCCTGCTCAGTTACAGCTTGCTCAGTGGCATCGGCCTCTACTGCTGTAGAAACCGACTCACTCGACTGGCGTTGTAGGTTTGCTGGTTTTGGCGTGTTCGGCGTGTTCGGCCTTTTTGACCAGTTCATCTTCGTAGATTTTTTTGGCGAGGCGGGCATTCTTGAAGCGGCGACGCAGCCATAGGACGAAGCCGAGCAGTAACAGCCCGCCCAGTACCCACAACTCGTATTTTTTGACGCTGCCCAGTATCCCTTCGAGTATCGCGCCGAAATGGTAAGCCGCCGCAGCCAGGGCTGTGGCCCAGACGGCGGCGCCAATCCCGTTGAGCAGCAGATAGCGTCCCGGTGGATAACCGGACAGGCCGATCGCCACTGGCATTACCGTGCGCAAGCCATAAACGAAGCGAAAGCTCAGCACCCAGATGTCAGGATGCTTGCGGATATGCTCCAGCGCCCGATCGCCCATCATTTGCCAGCGCGGTTTGCGCGCGAGCAATTTGCGGCCGTGTTTACGCCCCAGGAAGTACCACAGCTGATCGCCGGCATAGCTGCCGAAGAAGGCCACGACGACCACCAGGTTGATATCCATGTATCCGCGGAACGCGAGGAAGCCTGCGAGAACCAAAATGGTTTCGCCTTCGAAGAACGTGCCGAGAAAAAGGGCGAAGTAGCCGAAATCCTGAAGAAATTGTTGGAGCATTGTCTGGATGCTGGCGAAATGAACGCGCAGCCTACCCCTTCAGACACATTCAGGAAAGTATCGAAATGTGTCTCGACGTGAACATTTCCTACAAGGACAATGGCTGCGGCTACCAGTCACAGGGGTAAGCACAACTGTCATTCGTTCGTCATAATGACCGCTTATAACTGTCACACTCGTCCGCCAGCGCGGGCTCAGGAGTCTGTCGTGAGCTTCACCCCTGCCAATCGTTTGTTTCCTGCTACCCGCCTGCGTCGCAACCGTCGTGATGATTTTTCGCGTCGCCTGGTTCGTGAAAACGTTCTGACTGTTGATGACCTGATCCTTCCAGTTTTTGTGCTGGACGGTGAAAACCGTCGCGAGTCGGTGGCTTCGATGCCGGGTGTCGAGCGTCTGACCATCGACTTGCTGCTCGAAGAAGCCGCCAAGTGGGTCGAGTTGGGGATCCCTGCGTTGGCACTGTTTCCGGTGACGCCGCCTGAGCTCAAATCCCTCGACGCCGCCGAAGCCTGGAACCCGGATGGCATCGCCCAGCGTGCGACCCGCGCGTTGCGTGCGCGCTTCCCTGAACTGGGTGTGATCACTGACGTGGCGCTAGACCCGTTCACCACCCACGGGCAGGATGGCATTCTCGATGAAGAAGGTTATGTGCAGAACGACATCACTGTCGATGCACTGGTCAAACAAGCGCTATCCCACGCTGCTGCCGGTGCTCAGGTGGTCGCGCCATCGGACATGATGGACGGTCGGATCCAGGCGATCCGCGAGGCCCTCGAACTGGCCGATCACGTCAATGTACGGATCATGGCCTATTCGGCGAAGTACGCCAGCGCCTATTACGGCCCGTTCCGTGATGCTGTCGGCTCCGCGCTGAACCTGGGTAAGGCCAATAAGTCTTCCTATCAAATGGACCCGGCCAACAGCAACGAAGCCCTGCATGAAGTGGCCGCCGACTTGTCAGAAGGCGCGGATATGGTCATGGTCAAGCCTGGCATGCCGTACCTGGATATTCTTTTTCGGGTCAAAGCTGAATTCAAGGTGCCGACTTTTGTCTATCAGGTCAGTGGTGAGTACGCCATGCACATGGCGGCGATCCAGAATGGCTGGTTGAGCGAAGGGGTTATTCTTGAATCCCTGACCGCTTTCAAACGTGCAGGCGCTGATGGCATCCTGACGTACTTTGCCGTTCGTGCTGCTCAATTGTTACGAGAGCAAAAATAGCCCTCCCAGGAACACGTGATGAATACCGAAGGACTCACTGAAGTTGCAGTAAAAGACGCTCAACCTGTGGTCGAGCAAGTCGTCGAAACCCTGCCGGAGCTGGAAGCCCCGTCGCCGGCAGTGGTCGAGCCGCAGCAAGCGGTGCCGGCGATCGCGATTCCCAGCCTGGATGACAGCAGCCTGTACATCCATCGCGAACTGTCGCAACTGCAATTCAACATCCGCGTGCTGGAACAGGCGCTGGATGAGTCCTATCCGTTGCTGGAACGGCTGAAGTTCCTGCTGATCTTCTCCAGTAACCTGGATGAGTTCTTCGAGATTCGCGTGGCCGGTCTGAAGAAACAGATCACTTTCGCCCGTGAACAGGCCGGTGCTGATGGTCTGCAACCGCATCAGGCGCTGGCGCGCATCAGCGAACTGGTACACGGTCACGTCGACCGCCAGTACGCGATCCTCAACGACATTCTGTTGCCGGAGCTGGAGAAACATCAGGTCCGCTTCATTCGACGCCGCTACTGGACCACCAAACTCAAGACCTGGGTACGCCGCTATTTCCGTGACGAGATCGCGCCGATCATTACGCCGATCGGTCTTGATCCGACGCACCCGTTCCCGTTGTTGGTGAACAAGAGCCTGAACTTCATCGTTGAGCTTGAGGGTATCGACGCCTTCGGTCGCGATTCCGGTCTGGCGATCATCCCTGCGCCGCGTCTGTTGCCGCGGGTCATCAAGGTTCCGGAAGAGGTCGGCGGTACCGGCGACAACTACGTGTTCCTGTCGTCGATGATCCATGCGCACGCCGATGACCTGTTCCAGGGCATGAAGGTCAAGGGTTGCTACCAGTTCCGTCTGACCCGAAACGCTGACCTGGCGGTCGATACCGAAGATGTAGAAGATCTTGCCCGCGCCCTGCGTGGCGAGTTGTTCTCGCGTCGCTACGGTGATGCGGTGCGTCTGGAAGTGGCCGACACCTGCCCAAAACACCTGGCCGACTACCTGCTCAAGCAGTTCAACCTGCATGAGACCGAGTTGTATCGGGTTAACGGTCCGGTCAACTTGACGCGCCTGTTCAGTATCACCGGTCTGGACAGCCATCCAGAGCTGCAATACACGCCGTTCACGCCACAGATTCCCAAGCTGTTGCAGAACAGCGAGAACATTTTCAGTGTGATCAGCAAGCAGGACATCCTGCTGCTGCACCCATTCGAGTCGTTCACTCCAGTGGTCGACCTGCTGCGTCAAGCCGCCAAGGATCCGCATGTATTGGCGGTCCGTCAGACCCTGTACCGCAGCGGCGCGAACTCGGAGATCGTCGATGCGTTAGTCGATGCCGCGCGTAACGGCAAGGAGGTCACTGCGGTAATCGAATTGCGTGCGCGTTTCGACGAAGAGTCCAACCTGCAGCTGGCCAGCCGCCTGCAAGCCGCCGGCGCGGTGGTGATCTATGGCGTGGTCGGCTTCAAGACCCACGCCAAGATGATGCTGATCCTGCGTCGCGAAGCCGGGGAGATCGTCCGTTACGCACACTTGGGTACCGGCAACTACCACGCGGCCAACGCCCGTCTGTACACCGACTACAGCCTGCTGACCTCTGATGACGCGCTATGTGAAGACGTCGGCAAACTGTTTAGCCAGTTGATCGGCATGGGCAAGACCCTGCGCATGAAGAAGCTGCTGCACGCGCCGTTCACCCTGAAGAAGGGCATGCTCGACATGATTGCCCGGGAAACCCAGTTCGCCCTCGACGGCAAACCGGCGCACATCATCGCCAAGTTCAACTCGCTGACCGATCCCAAGATCATCCGCGCGCTGTACAAGGCCAGTCAGTCCGGGGTGCGTATCGATCTGGTGATACGTGGCATGTGCTGCCTGCGACCGGGTATTGCCGGGGTTTCGCACAACATTCATGTGCGCTCGATCATCGGTCGCTTCCTTGAGCACACGCGGGTGTTCTACTTCCTCAATGGTGGCGAAGAGCAGATGTTCCTGTCCAGCGCCGACTGGATGGAGCGCAACCTCGACAAGCGCGTCGAGACTTGCTTCCCGGTCGAGGGTAAGAAGCTGATTCTGCGGGTCAAGAAAGAGCTGGAAAGTTATCTCACCGATAACACCCACAGCTGGAGCCTGCAGTCGGACGGCCGTTACATTCGCAACACGCCGACCGGCAACCAGAACCCTCGCAGTGCCCAGGCCACTCTGCTCGAGCGCCTGAGCAACCCGGTGCTTAGCGTACGCTGAGACAGGACGCTTTCTCCCGGATAGCCCTACTTAAGGGCAGTCCGGGGAACACGGGTATCGACACATCTTTCAGAGCTGACCGGATCTCCTACGGGGTATTTTGCAGTCTTTTGATTAGCGCACGTTAAGCACGAAGCCGACTCGGGTCAGCCACTCCGCTTCCAGCGCGAAGTCGGCCTGAGTCAGCTGGTTTTCGTCCAGCCAGTTTTCCGGGAACAGCACATCCAGACTGTCGCCGTGGGCGAGCAGCGTGACTTGTGGCATCTCTTGGGTGCCGCGGATGTGATGGAACAGAATCGCAAAACGCAACAATACGCACAGGCGAATCAGCTTGATGCCTTCATCGCCAAACTCGGCGAACTTGTCCCGGGGAATATTGCGTCGGTGGCCACGGACCAGTAGCGCCAGCATTTGCTGGTCTTCGCGAGAAAAGCCGGCCAGATCGGAGTGCTCGATCAGGTAGGCGCCGTGCTTGTGATACTGGTAGTGGGCGATGTCCAGCCCGACTTCATGGACTTTGGCCGCCCAGCCCAGCAGTTCGCGCCAGACTCCGTCGTCCAGGTCCCAATCCGTCGCCACCTGATCGAAAGCATGCAGTGCCTTGCGCTCAACCCGTGCCGCTTGTTCCAGGTCGACGTGGTAACGCTCCATCAGCGAGCTGAGGGTGCGCTCACGGACGTCTTCGTGGTGATGACGTCCCAGGAGGTCATAGAGCACGCCTTCGCGCAGAGCGCCTTCACAGTGGTCCATGCGTTGCAGTTCGAGGGCATCGAAAATCGCTTCGAGAATTGCCATGCCGGCAGGGAAAATTGCCCGGCGATCCGGTTTGATACCGTCGAAGTCGATTTTCTCGACGTCGCCGAGCTTGAAAAGCCTGCGTTTGAGCCAGGCCAGCCCATCGGCGTTGACCTCGCCAGTACCGTGACCGCCGGCCTTGAGGGCTAGACCGATGGCGCGGATGGTGCCCGAGGAGCCGATGGCTTCATCCCAGGTCAGGCGATGCAGGGCGTGTTCGATGCTCATGATCTCTAGCCGCGCCGCAGTGTAAGCCTGGGCGTAACGGGCCGGGGTGATCTTGCCGTCGCGGAAATAGCGCTGGGTATAACTGACGCAGCCCATTTGCAGGCTTTCACGCAGCAGCGGTTCGAAGCGCTGGCCGATGATGAATTCGGTACTGCCGCCGCCGATATCGGCTACCAGGCGTTTGCCAGGGGTGTCGGCGAGGGTATGGGAAACGCCGAGGTAGATCAGGCGCGCTTCTTCACGGCCGGAGATGACTTCTACCGGGTGGCCGAGGATTTCTTCGGCGCGGCGGATAAATTCGCCACGGTTACGCGCCTCGCGCAGGGCGTTGGTGCCCACGATCCGCACCGCACCGGGGGGCATGCCGATGATCAGTTGAGCGAAACGCTTCAGGCAATCGAGCCCGCGCTGCATGGATTCTTCGGTGAGCTGACGCTCTTCGTCGATCCCGGCGGCCAGCTGAACCTTCTCGCCGAGCCGCTCCAGAATACGGATTTCACCGTTCTGGGTTTTGGCCACGACCATGTGAAAGCTGTTGGAGCCCAGGTCGATAGCGGCGATCAGAGAAAGATTAATGGCTTGGGATTGCGGCATGGTTAAAGGGTCTCGGTCGATAACCTTGTCATCCTGCCACGATCAACCGCTGACGCCAACGCGGACCTGTCGAAGGCTGCGATCTTTTGATGTGGCTCACTGTAAAGGTCGATTAAACCTGCGAGTGCTTCGCACTCGATCGCGGGCAAGGACTAGGCGCCCCCCCCTCTGCTTCTACAGGATAGCGGACGCCTAGTCCTTGCCCGCGAAAGCCGACTGGCAGGGACCACAGAAGCTTTAGACCGCGTGTTCGACTGTCCCGATAAAGTTCGCCAATTCCGCCGTCTGGGGATTGGCGAACAAAATCTTCGGATCCCCAACCTCGTGCACCTTGCCCTGGTGCATGAACACCAGCTTGTCGCCCACCTCACGGGCGAAGCGCATTTCGTGGGTGACCATGATCAGTGTCATGCCATCCTTGGCCAGTTGTCGGACCACGCTGAGCACTTCGTTGACCAGTTCCGGGTCCAGAGCCGAGGTGATCTCGTCGCAGAGCAACACTTTGGGTGACATGGCCAGCGCCCGGGCAATCGCCACGCGCTGTTGCTGGCCACCGGACAGGCGGTCTGGAAACGCATCGAATTTTTCTCCGAGGCCGACCCGTTCAAGCATCTGTCGCGCGAGGTCGGCAGCCTTGGCCTTTGGCACTTTCTGCACCACCTGCGGCGCGAGCATCACGTTTTCGCCGACGGTCAGGTGCGGGAACAGGTTGAACTGCTGAAACACCATCCCGACCTTCTGTCGCAAGCTGCGCAAATCGGCGCGAGCGGCGTCCAGGTATTCGCCGTCGACCTCAATCACCCCGTCGTTGATCGACTCCAGTCCGTTCAAGGTCCGCAGCAGGGTGCTTTTGCCCGAGCCGCTACGGCCGATGATCGCAACGACCTGACCTTCCTCGATACTGAGGTCGATGCCTTTGAGCACATGGTGGTCGCCGTAATATTTATGCAGGGCGGAAATTCTAAGCAGGGGCATGCAGTCTCCTTTCCAAGTAGTGCGCACTGAGGGACAAGGGGTAGCAGAGCAAGAAGTAACCGAGCGCCACCAGGCCGTAGACCATGAAGGGCTCGAAGGTAGCGTTGGCGAGCATGCCGCCGGTCTTGGTCAGTTCGGTGAAACCGATGATCGAGGTCACCGCAGTGCCTTTGACCACTTGCACCGAAAAGCCCACCGTTGGTGCCACGGCAATGCGCAAGGCTTGCGGCAGGATCACGTAGCGCAGTTGTTCAAGCGGCGTCAGAGCCAGGCTCGATGAGGCTTCCCACTGGCCATGGGGAATCGATTCGACGCAGCCGCGCCAGATCTCCGCCAGATAGGCGCTGGTGAACAGCGTCAGGGCAATCGCTGCTGCCAGCCACGGCGAGATATCCAGCCCCGGCAGCGCCACGCCAAAGAACACCAGAAACAACTGCATCAACAGCGGCGTGCCCTGGAACAGTTCGATGTACGTGCGGGCGAATGCACTGGGGAAAGCCTTGCTGGAGATTCGCAGCGTCATGACCAGCAAGCCGATCAGTCCGCCACCGATGAATGCCACCAACGACAGTGCCAGGGTCCACTGCAGGCCGGTGAGCAGGTTGCGCACGATGTCCAGGAACGTGAACTCGCTCATTGGCTGTTCCTCGCGCTGCTTCTTGCTATATACCGGCGGCCGATCCAGTTCAGCAATTGGCGAATCATCAGCGCCATGCACAGGTAAACCAGCGTGGTCAGGGTGTAGGTTTCGAAGGCGCGAAAGTTGCGCGATTGAATGAAGTTGGCGGCAAAGCTCAGTTCCTCGGTGGCGATCTGCGAACACACCGCCGAGCCGAGCATGACGATGATGATTTGGCTGCTTAGCGCCGGCCAGACCTTGCCCAGCGCCGGTAGCAGCACGACGTGACGAAAAGCCTCGAAACGAGTCATCGCCAAAGCCGCCGACGCTTCAAGCTGGCCGCGCGGGATCGCTTGAATGCCCGCGCGAATGATTTCCGTGGAGTAGGCGCCCAGGTTAATCACCATCGCCAGCACGGCGGCCTGCCATTCGGAAATCTGCACGCCGAGTGATGGCAGACCAAAGAAGATGAAAAACAGCTGCACCAGAAACGGCGTGTTGCGGATCAACTCGACATACACCCCGAATATCGCTGCGAACGGTTTGATCTGCCAGGCTCGAACCACTGCGCCGACGATCCCCAGGCTGACTCCAAGCATCGCGCCAATGGCCGTCAGCTCAAGGGTGAACAGCGCTCCACGCAGCAGCAGCCCGGTGTTTTCCAGTACCGGTAAAAAGTTGAACTGATAAGCCATGGCTAACCTCCGTGACAGCGATCAGAGATCAGCCGGTAGCGGCTGCTTGAGCCACCTCTGAGAGTTTTTTTCCAGACTGCCGTCGGTTTTCGCCGTGGCCAGAATCTGATTCACCTTCTCCAGCAGCGCCGGCTCGTTCTTGTTCACGCCGACGTAGACCGGCGAGTCCTTGAGTTTCACCTTCAGGGCTGGAATACGCTTCGGGTTGCGTTCGCTGATGGTGACCATCACCACGTTGCCGCTGGCAATCAGGTCAACCTGGCCGGCCAGGTAGGCGGCGATGGTCGAGTTGTTGTCTTCGAAGCGCTTGATGGTCACACCTTGTGGGGCCACGGCGGTCAGTTCGATGTCTTCGATGGCGCCACGGGTGACGCTGATGGTTTTGCCTCTCAGGTCGTCCAGGGTGCCGATAGCCGCATCGGGCGGGCCGAACACCGCGAGATAGAAGGGCGCGTAGGCGTGGGAGAAGTCGATGACTTTTTCGCGCTCAGGGTTTTTGCCGAGGCTGGAAATCACCAGGTCGACCTTGCCGGTCGTCAGGAACGGAATCCGGTTGGTGCTATTGACCGGGGTCAGTTCGAGTTTGACCTTGAGCTGCTCGGCCAGCAGCGCAGCGGTGTCGATGTCCAGGCCGCGGGGCTTCATGTCCGGCCCGACCGAGCCGAAGGGCGGGAAGTCCTGCGGCACGGCGACCTTGAGGGTGCCGCGTTTGACGACATCTTCCAGACCGTCGGCATGGGCGGGCACCTGACTCAGCATCAGGCTGGCAAACAGGGCAGTGAGCAGGGCGCTGCAACGCTGGGTCATGGCAATTCTCCGAATTCAGGGAAGTGATTTCTGCGTTCAGACACTGCACAGCCCATGCCAGCCGCCTCGAAATGTGCTGGCGAGCCGGGTTTGTCTGGGCTCTATCGGTCTTACTGGTCTGAACAGTTGAAGCGCTTTTTGCCCCGTTATCGAGCGTCGTCCGGCAGGCCTGAACCCGCTTGGGGCATGACTTGCCGTGAGTCGCCAATAGCTTTACAACTAGCCGGTCACTGGCCAGATCTCTCTGAAAAAAACATGAATTCGATCTCCCGAGCCGTACCCGAAGTGGCCCTGCAAGCCATTCGAAAACTGATTCTCGAACAAGGCTTCGGGCCGGGGGATATGCTGCCCTCACAGCGGGATCTGGCGTTGCGACTGGGTGTTAGCCGGGCCTCGTTGCGTGAGGCCTTGTCGTCCTTGAGCGCGTTGGGGGTGATCAGTGTGCAGCCGGGAAAAGGTGTGTTCGTGCAGTCGCTCATTGACTTGCCTCGCAGCGAGTCGGGTTTGTCCTGGCCCTTCGCGGCCCAGGCATCGCCTGTGGATATCTTCCAGTTGCGCTATGCCCTGGAAGGTTTTGCGGCTGGTTTGGCGGCGGTGACGCTGACGGCGGATGAACTGGATGCTCTGGAGGACAATGTCGAGGCCATGCGCAACGAGCTGCGTGCTGAAGATTTCGACGCAGCGGCGCGGCTGGATTTCGAGTTTCACCAGCGAATCCTGCTGGCCAGCGGCAATCAGGCGATGCTGAGCATTCTCAGTACCAGCGCCGAGATCTTTCTGGAAAGTCAGAAGTTACCGTTCATCCGGCCCGAACGCGCCATGGAAACCTGGCAGGAACACCGAAAAATCCTGCGTGCATTGGCTCGTCGTGCATCTGGTGCCGCGCAAAAGGCCATGCAGGAACACGTGCGTAACGCCGCCCTGCGCACCGGGATTGCCATCGTGACTCCCACGACGTCCTGAGTTGAGCTATACCCAAACTCATGCGTCACCATAGTGAGAGTCAATCACCTTCGGCTTCCTGAACGGGGGAAGGGCGGCTATGATGGGCAACGTTTTTTTTTGCTTACAATCCCGGAGACATCCATGAGCAGCGATCTTATCAAGCACGTCACCGACGCTACCTTCGAAGCAGAAGTACTTCAGGCTGCTGGCCCTGTGCTCGTTGACTACTGGGCTGAATGGTGCGGCCCTTGCAAAATGATCGCCCCGGTTCTGGACGAAATCGCTGGCACCTACGCCGGCAAACTGACCGTCGCCAAGCTGAACATCGACGAAAACCAGGAAACTCCGGCCAAGCATGGCGTGCGTGGTATCCCGACGTTGATGCTGTTCAAGAACGGCAACGTCGAAGCCACCAAGGTCGGTGCGCTGTCGAAGTCGCAGCTTGCTGCATTCCTCGACGCCAATATCTAATCGTCGTAAAAAAGCCCCGCAAATTGCGGGGCTTTTTCATGATTCAGGGCTAGACGCTCTGAAACACAGGTGGTACATTCGGCCCCGCACTGGTTTCTCCATTGCCCCCTGCAAGCCGTCGCCGACGCTCTCCTTTTCGATTAGTACGCGATCCTGTCGCCTTCTCTGCGGCGCGGCCTCATTAAGCCAAAAGCTTAATTTCCCCCCCTCCATAAATGATTACGTCATTCCTATATGAATCTGACTGAACTCAAGCAAAAGCCGATTACCGAACTGCTCGAATTGGCCGAACAGATGGGCATAGAAAATATGGCCCGTTCGCGCAAGCAGGACGTGATTTTCTCCCTGCTCAAAAAGCACGCTAAAAGCGGCGAGGAAATCTCCGGTGATGGCGTGCTGGAGATTCTCCAGGACGGCTTCGGCTTCCTCCGCTCTGCAGACGCTTCCTATCTCGCCGGCCCAGACGATATCTACGTCTCGCCGAGCCAGATCCGTCGCTTCAACTTGCGCACCGGTGACACCATCGTTGGCAAAATTCGCCCTCCGAAGGAAGGCGAGCGTTATTTCGCCCTGCTGAAGGTCGATACGATCAACTACGATCGTCCAGAGAACGCGAAAAACAAGATTCTCTTCGAGAACCTGACCCCGCTGTTCCCGACTGTGCGGATGAAGATGGAAGCCGGCAACGGTTCCACTGAAGACCTCACCGGCCGCGTGATCGATCTGTGTGCACCAATCGGTAAAGGCCAGCGTGGCCTGATCGTCGCTCCGCCGAAAGCCGGTAAAACGATCATGCTGCAAAACATCGCAGCGAACATCGCCCGGAACAACCCGGAAGTTCATCTGATCGTTCTGCTGATCGACGAGCGTCCGGAAGAAGTAACCGAAATGCAGCGCACCGTGCGCGGCGAAGTGGTTGCCTCGACGTTCGACGAGCCGCCAACCCGCCACGTGCAGGTTGCCGAAATGGTGATCGAGAAGGCCAAGCGCTTGGTCGAACACAAGAAAGACGTGGTGATCCTGCTCGATTCCATTACCCGTCTGGCTCGTGCCTACAACACCGTGATCCCGAGCTCCGGCAAGGTCCTCACCGGTGGTGTCGATGCTCATGCCCTGGAGAAACCGAAACGTTTCTTCGGCGCTGCGCGAAACATCGAAGAAGGCGGCTCGCTGACCATCATCGCCACCGCGCTGGTTGAAACCGGCTCGAAGATGGACGAAGTGATCTACGAAGAATTCAAAGGCACCGGCAACATGGAACTGCCTCTGGATCGCAAGATCGCTGAAAAACGCGTCTTCCCGGCGATCAATATCAACCGTTCCGGCACCCGCCGTGAAGAGTTGCTGACCGCTGACGACGAGTTGCAGCGCATGTGGATCCTGCGCAAGCTGCTGCACCCGATGGACGAAGTCGCGGCCATCGAGTTCCTGGTCGACAAGTTGAAACAGACCAAGACCAACGATGAGTTCTTCCTGTCGATGAAACGCAAGTAAATCGATCAGGCAAGCAAAAGCCGGGGAAACCCGGCTTTTTGCTATCTGACCATTGATGATCTGGCAGGTCACTATTCTGAACAGGTGGGTTCGGCGCTAAACTCATGCCCCCGAACGCCACGGCCAAAACGAGGCTCACGCATGCAGTATCGCGACTTGCGCGACTTTATCAGCGGCCTGGAAAAGCGCGGCGAACTTAAGCGCATCCAGGTTCCGGTGTCCCCAGTGCTGGAAATGACCGAGGTCTGCGACCGCACCTTGCGCGCCAAAGGCCCGGCCCTGCTCTTCGAAAACCCGACGGGTTATGACATTCCGGTACTTGGCAACCTGTTCGGTACGCCGGAGCGCGTTGCCTTGGGCATGGGCGCCGAAGCGGTCAGCGAACTGCGGGAAATCGGCAAACTGCTGGCCTTCCTGAAAGAGCCAGAGCCGCCGAAAGGTTTGAAGGACGCCTGGTCGAAGCTGCCGATCTTCCGCAAGATCATTGCAATGGCGCCGAAAGTCGTCAAAGACGCGGTCTGTCAGGAAGTGGTCATCGAAGGTGATGACGTCGATCTGGCCATGTTGCCGGTGCAGACCTGCTGGCCTGGCGATGTCGGCCCACTGATCACGTGGGGCCTGACGGTTACCAAAGGCCCGAACAAGGACCGGCAGAACCTTGGCATCTACCGCCAACAGGTCATTGGCCGCAATAAAGTCATCATGCGCTGGTTGAGCCATCGTGGTGGCGCGCTGGACTACCGTGAGTGGTGCGAGAAGCATCCGGGCCAGCCGTTCCCGGTTTCTGTAGCGCTGGGTGCGGATCCTGCGACCATTCTCGGTGCGGTCACGCCGGTGCCGGACAGCCTCTCCGAGTACGCTTTCGCAGGTTTGCTGCGCGGCAACCGTACTGAGCTGGTGAAGTGCCGTGGCAACGACCTACAAGTCCCGGCGACCGCCGAGATTATCCTTGAAGGCGTGATCCACCCGGGCGAGATGGCCGACGAAGGTCCATATGGCGACCACACCGGCTACTACAACGAAGTCGACAGCTTCCCGGTGTTCACTGTCGAGCGCATCACCCACCGAATCAAGCCGATCTACCACAGCACCTACACGGGTCGCCCGCCCGATGAGCCGGCGATTCTCGGCGTGGCCTTGAACGAAGTGTTCGTGCCGATCCTGCAGAAGCAGTTCCCCGAGATCACCGACTTCTACCTGCCGCCCGAAGGTTGTTCGTACCGCATGGCCATCGTGACCATGAAGAAGCAGTACCCGGGCCATGCGAAGCGGGTAATGCTCGGTGTCTGGTCGTTTTTGCGACAGTTCATGTACACCAAATTCGTTATCGTCACTGACGACGATATCAACGCACGCGACTGGAACGACGTGATCTGGGCCATCACCACGCGCATGGACCCCAAGCGCGACACGGTGATGATCGACAACACGCCGATCGACTACCTCGACTTCGCCTCGCCGATCTCAGGCCTGGGGTCGAAGATGGGGCTCGATGCCACGCATAAATGGCCTGGTGAAACCACCCGCGAGTGGGGCCGGGTTATCGTCAAGGATGAGGCGGTCACCCGCCGGGTCGATGCCATCTGGAATCAGTTAGGAATAGATTGATGCGTGTAACCTTGCAGCCGTCCGGAGCAGTGCTTGAGATAGTGCCCGGCGAGCGGATTCTCGATGGAGCACGGCGCTTGGGCTACGAATGCCCGCAGAGCTGTCGCAATGGTAATTGCCACGTGTGTGGCGCGCTGCTGGTCGAAGGTCGGGTCGAGCAGTCAGGTGATGTACGCGACCACGGCGAGTTCTACACTTGCATAGCAGAGCCGCTGGAAGACTGCATCGTGCTGTGGGATGGCGTCCTTGCGCTGGGAGAGCTGCCGGTGAGCAGTGTGTCGTGTCAGGTCACTGAGTGCGTAGACGTTGGCGGTGATACCTGGCGGGTTCGACTGCGGGCACCGGCGGGCAAGCCACCGCGCTATCACGCCGGGCAGTACCTGCTGATCGAGCGTGAGAATGGCGAAAAATCTGCCTTCTCATTGGCCTCGGCACCACACTCGGGGCGAGATCTGGAAATTCATGTGCTGGCGCGCGAAGCCAGTGCACTTGGCTTGATCGAGCAGTTGCAGCGCAATCGCATGGTGCGGATCGAAATGCCATTCGGCGATACGCATTTGGCCGAGTTGCCTGACAGTCCGCTGGTGTTGATGGCTGCGGGTACCGGCATGGGGCAGATCCACAGCCTGATCGAACATTGTCGGGCCAAGGGCTTCAAGCATCCGGTGCACCTGTACTGGGGCGTGCGGCGACCGGAAGACTTCTATCAGATCGAACATTGGGATGAATGGCTGAAGCTGCCCAACCTGTTTCTGCACAAGGTCGTCAGCGATCTGTGCGGTTGGGAAGGGCGCTGCGGCATGTTGCACGAGGCGGTTTGCGAGGATTTCCCTGACCTGAAATCCCTGCATGTGTATGCGAGCGGTTCGCCGGCGATGGTTTATGGCACCCTGGATGCGTTGGTCAATGCCGGGATGGACGCCCACCAGATGCGCGCGGACGTCTTCGCCTACGCGCCCCGGCCGCAAGCGAGTGACCCTGCCTAGAAACGCACGCCGGCGGTGATCATGGCCGCGTTGAAGCCGAGCAGTACCAGCTCGGCGGCGACCGGGCCGTAATGAGCGCCCAGTGATGGAATGATCACGGGCGCTACGCCGAAGTGGTTGAGCGGAATCTTGTCCTTGTACTCGCCGCTGTAGCCCTGGAGTAATCCACCGGTCAGCTTTATATACACCGGATAGTTGGCACTCTCGTAGCGCTTGCCAGCGTAGGCGTAATACGAGCGTTGACTGAACGAGTTACGAAAAGTCGCTGCACCAAACAACCAGCCGGACGCTTCATCGCGTTCAAGGCCAATCAGGTCCTGATTGTTATTATGGTCGGGGTCTGGCGAATAGTGCTTGGTGTAGAGACTGGTTTGCAGGTACCAGGAACCTTGGTCTTTTTGAGTCGGGTTTTCTACTGCCAGCGCCGGGGTGGCCAGCGCCAGTAACAGCAGACAGTTAATTCGTAGGTTTTTCATCTTGCGACCTCTATTGGGCAATTCGGCTTGCGCCTGTGGAGGCTGCTATACGCCTGCATTCAAAGAAGGGGGCGGCAGGGTATCAGACGAATACGTCAGAAAGATTTGTTAAGTGACCGTTGATTCTGAATGGAAGCAAGGCTTATGCATATTTCATTCGGGTATTTAAGGAACTCCAAAAAGAGTATTAGGCTATATATCTGGCTCTTTTATGGGTGTAGCCCTTGATATAGAAGGGTCATACG
The DNA here is from genome assembly GCF_057813935.1 of Pseudomonas sp. F220. Taxonomy (NCBI): domain Bacteria; kingdom Pseudomonadati; phylum Pseudomonadota; class Gammaproteobacteria; order Pseudomonadales; family Pseudomonadaceae; genus Pseudomonas; species Pseudomonas sp. F220. The sequence continues at coordinate 244,467 of NZ_JBVASJ010000003.1, read as the reverse complement.
TCCTTTAGCACTTTTCGTTTTACGTTTACTGCTATATGTTCTATTACGTTAATCTTACTTACATCTTGTAATACTTGTGGGGCCGAACATCATTCGCCATGACAGCCATTGAATCTGCTTTTTTGAATCTGGCTTACCCTCCGCGGCTCGATCTGGGTGCGCAGCTGACTCACGAACAATTGCTCAGCTCGATGCAAGCCACCATGGCCCGGCACAAAGGCGGGCCAGTCTGGTTATTTGCCTACGGGTCATTGATCTGGCGTCCTGAATGCTCGGCGGTCGAGCGGGTGCGCGGGCGAGTGCATGGCTATCATCGCGGCTTGTATCTGTGGTCCCACGAGCACCGTGGCACCCCGGAGTTGCCTGGGCTGGTGTTCGGTCTGGATCGCGGCGGCTCGTGCAGCGGCTTCGCCTATCGGCTGCCGGAAGAACAGCTGGAAGCCTCGCTATACGCACTTTGGCAGCGTGAGATGCCGTTCCCGTCCTATCGCCCCCACTGGCTTAGCTGCCGTCTCGAAGATGGAAGTCAGGTTCAAGCCTTGGGATTTGTGCTGGAACGGCACCTGCCCAGCTACGCCGGCAACTTGCCGGATAGCGTGCTGAGCCAGGTATTCGCCAGCGCTTGCGGGCGCTACGGCACTACTCGCGATTATGTCGAGCAAACCGTCAACGCCCTGCGTAGCCACGCCATGCCAGACCGAAATCTGGAGGCAAGACTCAAGCGCTGCCATTCAGGCTCGCATTAAGCGATCGCTTCACGCTTAAAGGTAAGTAAGGGACGTGTCCTTCTCCCAGTAAAGGGGCATCTGTTTAACGAACCTGCACAACCACTTTGCCAACCGCCTTGCGCTGGCCGAGATCATTGATGGCATTCGCCGCTTGTGCCAACGGATAAACCTGCGACACCAATGGCCTCAACTTGCCCTCAGCAAACCAGCCGAACAACTGTTGGAAGTTCGCTGCGTTATCCTGCGGTTGGCGCTGGGCGAACGAACCCCAGAACACGCCGACGACTGCTGCGCCTTTAAGCAGCGCAAGGTTCACCGGCAGTTCGGGAATGCGTCCGCTGGCGAAGCCGACTACCAGCAGGCGGCCGTTCCAGGCGATGGCGCGGATGGCTTGGTCAAACAGGTCGCCGCCGACCGGGTCGTAGATGACGTCGGCACCTTGGCCGTCGGTCAGGCGTTTGATTTCGTCTTTCAGATTGGATTCGGTGTAGTTGATCAGTTCATCGGCACCGGCGGCCTTGGCGACGGCGAGTTTCTCTGCGTTGCTGGCGGCGGCGATGACGCGAGCGCCCAGGGCTTTGCCGATTTCCACTGCAGCGAGGCCGACGCCGCCGGAAGCGCCGAGTACCAACAGGGTTTCGCCGGGTTGCAGGTTGGCGCGTTGTTTGAGCGCATGCATCGAGGTGCCGTAGGTCATGCTGAACGCGGCGGCGGTGTTGAAGTCCATGGCCGCAGGAATCGGCAGTACGTTGTAGCCTGGTACCGCGACCTGCTCGGCGAAGCTGCCCCAGCCAGTCAGCGCCATGACCCGGTCGCCGACCTTGAGATGGCTGACCTTTTCGCCCACCGCACTGACCACGCCTGCCGCTTCACCCCCGGGTGAAAACGGGAAGGGTGGCTTGAACTGGTACTTGCCCTCGATGATCAGCGTGTCCGGGAAATTTACCCCGGCCGCGTGCACGTCCAGCACGATTTCGTTCTTCTTCGCTTGAGGATTGGCGACTTCTTCCAGCACCAGCGTTTCGGCAGGGCCGAAGGCTTTGCACAGCACGGCTTTCATCAGGGCTATTCCTTTGGGAGTGATGGCCGATAAGTGTAGGTGTGTGAGTCAAGCGGTCAACGAGCATGCCCCGCCCTGATAGTCAGCCATAAGCTTGTGCTTGGGCTCGCGCAGGCGGGTCGTTATGCTAGGCCGCAAACCGGATAAGGAGCGAATTGTGAAAGCGTGGATCATGTTGATGCTGGCCCTGTCTCTGCCGATGGCGGCGATGGCTGAAGAAGCCAAAGAGGGTGCAGCACCGAAAGTCGGCTACATCAGCCTGAGCCCGCCATTCGTTGGCAACTACGGTCTGGATGGCAGCCCGAAACTCAAGGTATTCAAAGCCGACGTGGCCTTGCGTGTGACGGGAGATGAAGCGGCACAAGCGGTGAAGGCCAACGAACCGTTGATCCGCAATCAGTTGGTGGCGCTGTTTTCCCAGCAAACCACCGAGTCTATGAGTAACGTCGAAGCCAAGGAAAAGCTCCGCCAGGAAGCCTTGAAGCAAACTCAGCAAGTGATGAACGACGAAACCGGCAAGCCGATGGTTGATGATCTGTTGTTCAACAATTTGATTATCCAGTAATGCTGGATCCTGTAGGAGCCGAGCTTGCTCGCGATAGCGGCCCCAAGACCGCCATCGCCGGCAAGCCGTGCTCCGCGCCGCGATCAACGAAGCGCCAACACCGCCGCCCACTGCTCAGCCGTCACCGGCATCACCGACAGTCGCGAGCCTTTCTGCACCAACGGCATCTCTGCCAGTGCCGTTTGCTGTTTCAGATAGTCGAGTTTCAGCACTTTAGGAAATGTCTCGACGTGAGCGACATTGATCGCACTCCAGGCATTTTTCTCTGGTGTGGCCTTCGGGTCGAAATAAACACTCTCGGGCTCAAGAGCCGTGGGGTCCGGGTACGCCGCTTCGGCGATTCGTCCGATCCCGGCAATCCCTGGCTCAGGGCAGCTGGAGTGATAGAAGAAAAACTCGTCGCCCACCGCCATGGCTCGCAAAAAGTTACGTGCCTGGTAATTGCGAACGCCGTCCCAGCGCGCTTCACCGAGTTTCTCCAGGCCTTTGATCGAGAGTTCTTCCGGCTCGGATTTCATTAGCCAATAGGCCATCTTTTTGCTCCTGGAGGGGGATTGGGCAAGTTGTCGGTCAATTTTATGACAAACCGACAGTCGGTTGACGCCAGCGTTTGCGTGTCGGTTCACGTTACCGCAGAATGCCGGCCTTCTAAGCTTGACGCTGCTGCACGGCCTATATCGGAAACCGTTGCTGTCATCGTGTGTGATATGCCTGAAGGGGGGCAATCGATGAAACGCAAACCGGATTTACTCTGGATTTTGGTTATTTTGTTCGGTTTGGGCGTCGTGACCACAGGTTATGCGCAGAGCTTGTGGTCGAATAAGACCGATGCACCGATTGAAGTTGCTCAGCAACAGCACCAGCAACAGAAGTCCTTCAAACGCTGATAGTGTTCACCGGACGCCGCTGACTCAAGTGGCGTCTATTCGGCGAAATACCACTTCTTGTCCGTGACCGTTCCTTGCAGCGGTACATCCCAGCTCGCCTGAGCCAGTCGTTCGACCTTCTGACATTCATGGGCCAGCCCCAGCAACGTTGGCTTGCGCCAGGTTTTGCGGCGCGCCAGATACGCCAGGCTGCGGTCATAGAAGCCACCGCCCATCCCCAGACGCCCACCGAATTCATCAAAACCAACCAGCGGTAACAACACCAGATCCAGCGCCCAGACCTTGCGTTGTCGAGCCGAGTTGACCCGTGGCTCGAGAATGCGGAAGCGGTTGGGCCGTAACTTTTCCCCGGGGCAAATACGCTGGAACACCATCTTGGTTTGTGGCCAGGCGCTGAGCACCGGCAGATAGGTGACCTTGCCCCGGCGCTGAGCGGCGCGCAGCAGCAGGCGCGGATCGATTTCACCGTCTGTAGGTAGATAAAGAGAGATATGTTTGGCCCGGCGAAACAGCGGGTGCTGTGCCAGTTGTCGATAAAGCCCGCGGGCCGCCTCGCGTTGTTCACTGGGAGTGAGTTCGCGGCGGGCTTTGCGCAGCATGCGTCGAAGTTGCGGGCGGGATAGCGGCGCAGGTTCGGTCATGGATTCTGGCTGATCAGGATCGAGCGCGGCAGGATGGCGTACTCGTTAAAAGCCAATGCCAGTCTGGATAACTGGCATTGGATTGGAATTCAGGCTCCCCGGATGAACCGCTGTCGACTTAGCCCTTGAACCCGAAAGTTCAAGGTGGAAGATGCAGTAGGCCTTAAGGCTTTCCGTCTAGCGGACATGCACACCGGCCCAACGTGCAACCTCCAGGGTAGTGCGAATCGGCTCAGGGACATCGCCAACTGGCAAGCACCCCAGGGAGTGGTGCGAGTATACCGCAACCACCCTCAGGAATCAGCTCTTGCTGACATCCGGATCGGTGGCGAGCACCAGATCGACGCGTTCCAGCAGGTCGCGTACCTGCTCGCGGGTCGAGCCGCTGGCCTGCACTTCAGAGCGTTCCTGGTTATGCAGCAGGTCATGGGTGATGTTCAGCGCGGCCATCACGGCAATGCGGTCGGCCCCGATGACTTTGCCGCTGCTGCGGATTTCGCGCATCTTGCCGTCCAGGTAGCGGGCGGCGCTCACCAGGTTGCTGCGTTCTTCCTGGGGGCAGATGATTGAATATTCTTTGTCGAGGATCTGCACGGTAACGCTATTGCTTGAACTCATGAGTCTTGCTCCAGGGCCTTCAGGCGCGAAATCATCGATTCGACCTTACGCCGGGCGATTTCGTTTTTTTCAATGAGGTGCGCGCGTTCCTCGCGCCAGGTCTTTTCCTGAGCTAATAAGAGTCCATTTTGGCTCTTTAGTTGCTCGACTCGGCTAATTAGCAGTTCGAATCTGGCCATCAGTGCTTGCAGGTCGGTGTCTTCCATAGGGTTCCACTGGATTTGTCTGATGAATGGCACTGGCTAGGGTCTGTTGACGTTTGGTGACGAACCGCGTTGCTGTGCCAACTTGTGCGAGGCAAGGCGCGGGATGCCGCCAATGGTTGTTCCCTTGGCAAATCCCGCAACGCAGCCTCGCGCAAGTTGGCGCGCAACCCGAAGGGACGGAGCCCACTTGGCGCAGGGCTGCGTTGCTCGGAACTTATTTGGAACAACCAAACCACGCTCCTCGCGCCTTGCCCTGCGCCAAGTGGGCATCCGTCGCGGTCGTCACCATACGTCAACAGACCCTAAGCAAACGAGTTGGCGGCCTTGATAGTCTTGGCGCGTCTGCCGATGCTACGATACAAGGCCTCCATTCTAGACATTGCGCCGCTTGGCGCCTAGCAGCCCATGCCCATTCAAAATTCCCCGTATCACGCGTTCGCCACACTGCTCAACACCAGCGGCCATCCTGTCTCGCCTGCCGAACTGCATGGCCTGTTGCTAGGCCGCAGTTGCGCCGGCGCCGGTTTTGAAGCCGATAGCTGGCTCAGCGATGCTGCCGAACTGCTTGGCAGCCCTGCTGAAGACAACGTCCGCAACGCCTTGATCGGCCTGCAGGAGATGGTCAAAGGCGAACTGACCAGCGACGACATGACCGTTGTTCTGCTGTTGCCGTCCGATGACGCGCCGCTGGCCGAGCGTGCCGAGGCCTTGGGCCAGTGGTGCCAGGGTTTCCTCACCGGCTTCGGTCTGACCTACCGCGACAACGCTTTGAGCGCTGAAGCCACCGAAGTCCTGCAAGACCTTGCAGCCATCGCTCAGGTGCAAGACGCCCTGGAGGAGTCCGACGACGGCGAAAGTGACTACATGGAAGTCATGGAATATCTGCGAGTCGCGCCTCTGCTGCTGTTCACCGAGACCAAGAAGCCGACTGAGCCTGCTGTAAAGCCGTCGCTGCATTAATTGTTTGATAGGGAAATCCATCTGCCCATGATTCATATCCCGAAATCGGAATACACACGCCGCCGCAAGGCGCTGATGGCGCAGATGGAACCTAACAGCATCGCGATTCTGCCGGCCGCCGCCGTGGCGATCCGCAACCGTGATGTCGAGCACGTCTACCGTCAGGACAGCGATTTTCAGTACCTCAGCGGCTTCCCCGAGCCTCAGGCGGTGCTTGTGCTCATGCCCGGTCGTGAGCATGGCGAATACGTTTTGTTCTGTCGTGAACGCAACGCCGAACGTGAATTGTGGGACGGTTTGCGCGCAGGGCAAGAAGGCGCGATCCGCGACTTCGGCGCTGATGACGCTTTCCCGATCACCGACATCGACGACATCCTGCCGGGCCTGATTGAAGGTCGCGACCGGGTCTATTCGGCCATGGGCAGCAATCCGGAATTCGACCGCCACCTGATGGACTGGATCAACGTGATCCGCTCTAAAGCGCACCTCGGCGCCCAGCCACCGAACGAATTCGTTGCTCTGGATCATCTGCTACACGACATGCGTCTGTATAAATCGGCGGCAGAAGTGAAGGTGATGCGCGAAGCCGCGCGGATTTCCTCGCAAGCCCACGTTCGCGCCATGCAGGCCAGCCGTGCCGGTTTGCATGAGTTCAGCCTGGAGGCGGAGCTGGATTACGAATTTCGTAAAGGCGGGGCGAAAATGCCGGCATATGGCTCGATCGTCGCCTCTGGGCGCAACAGCTGCATCCTGCATTACCAGCAGAATGACGCGGTGCTCAAGGACGGTGATCTGGTGCTGATCGATGCCGGTTGCGAGATCGACTGCTACGCCAGCGACATCACCCGGACCTGGCCGGTAAGCGGTAAGTTTTCCCCTGAGCAGAAAGCGATCTACGAATTAGTGTTGGCCTCCCAGGAAGCGGCGTTTGCCGAAATCGCACCTGACAAGCACTGGAACCAGGCGCACGAAGCCACGGTTCGGGTGATCACGGCGGGACTGGTGAAACTTGGCTTGTTGCAGGGCGAGGTGAATGAACTGATCGCCGGCGAAGCCTACAAGGCGTTTTACATGCATCGCGCCGGCCACTGGCTGGGGATGGATGTGCATGACGTCGGTGAATACAAGGTCGGCGGTGAATGGCGGGTGCTGGAAGTCGGCATGGCGCTGACGGTCGAGCCGGGCATCTACATCGCACCGGACAATCAGAACGTGGCGAAGAAATGGCGCGGCATTGGCGTGCGCATCGAGGATGACGTGGTAGTGACCAAGCAGGGTTGTGAAATTCTGACCAACGGTGCACCGAAAACGGTGGCCGAGATCGAAGCACTGATGGCCGCTGCCCGGACTCAAGCGGCATGAGTCGAGTCAATCTGGCAATCATTGGTGGCGGCCTGGTCGGTGCCAGCCTGGCGCTGGCCTTGCAGGCGGGGGCCAAGGCCCGCGGCTGGAAGATCGTACTGATTGAACCTTTTGCCCCCGGTGACACTTATCAACCGAGCTATGACGCCCGCTCCTCGGCGTTGTCCTTCGGTGCCCGGCAGATTTATCAGCGCCTTGGTGTATGGCAGGAGATTTCCCGTCGCGCCGAGCCGATCAAGCAGATCCATGTTTCCGATCGCGGGCGGTTTTCCACTGCGCGTTTGTCGGCCATGGAGGAGGGCGTTCCAGCGCTCGGTTATGTGGTGGAGAACGCCTGGCTCGGTCAATGCCTCTGGCAAGGGCTGGACAAGGATGTGATCAGTTGGCGTTGTCCGGCTGAAGTGACGCGCATGGAGCCGCTTGAAGACGGCTATCTCCTGACGCTTAACGATGAAACCACCCTTGAGTGCGACTTGGCGGTGCTGGCCGATGGCGGTCGTTCCGGTTTGCGCGAGCAGTTGGGTATCGGCGTCAAAAAGCGTCCGTACAACCAGAGCGCGCTGATCGCCAACATTACCCCGAGCGAAGCCCATAACGGTATGGCCTTCGAACGCTTTACCGATGACGGGCCGATGGCTTTACTGCCACTGCCGGATAACCGCTGTGCGCTGGTCTGGACCCGCATTGGTATGGACGCTCAGCGCCTGGCCAGCCTTGATGAACGCAGCTTCCTCAGTGAGTTGCAGGGTGTCTTCGGTTATCGCCTTGGGACCCTCAAACAGGTGGGTGCGCGGCATCTCTATCCGCTGACGTTGGTGGAGGCCGAAGAGCAGGTTCGTCCCCACCTGACAGTGTTAGGCAACGCGGCCCACAGCCTGCATCCGATTGCCGGTCAGGGTTTCAACCTGTCCCTGCGCGATGCACAGGCGTTGGCCGATGCGTTGTTGGCCAGCGAGAGCGTGCCGGGCGACTTCGCTACCTTGCAGGCCTATCGGGAGCGGCAACGACTGGATCAGCAACTGACCGTCGGCTTCTCCGATCAGGTCACCCGTTTGTTTGGCAGCACGCAGCCGTTGGTCTCGCTGGGTCGCAACATCGGTCTGCTCGGCCTCGATCTGCTACCGCCAGCCAAGCGTTGGTTCGCCCGACAGGCCATGGGCCTGGGCACGCGTCCTGATGCTTAAGTGGCTGATCCAACGTTTCGAGATTCATGACGTCAGCGGCACGCTGGTGGCGCGGGTCGATAAAACCCTTTACGTGCGGCTCAAGCCGCAAGCGAGACAGGCTTAAAGCATGGAAATGCGCGCAGATCTGCTGATTGTCGGGGCCGGAATGGTCGGGAGTGCTTTGGCGCTGGCGTTACAGGGCAGCGGGCTGGAGGTTCTGCTGCTCGACGGCAGCCCATTGAGCGTCAAACCCTTCGATCCTCAGGCGCCTTTCGAGCCACGGGTGAGTGCCTTATCGGCCGCCAGCCAGCGGATCCTCGAACGTCTGGGTGTCTGGGAGGGAGTCGTCAAACGTCGCACTAGCCCCTACGCCGAAATGCAGGTCTGGGACGGCAGCGGCACCGGGCAGATCCACTTCTCGGCGGCCAGTGTGCACGCCGAAGCGCTGGGGCATATCGTCGAGAACCGGGTGGTGCAGGATGCCTTGCTCGAACGATTGCATGATTGCGATATGGGCCTTCTGGCCAATGCGCGGCTGGAGCAGATGCGCCGCTCCGGCGACGACTGGCTGCTGACCCTGGCCGACGGTCGCATGCTTCGTTCGCCCTTGGTGATCGCGGCGGATGGTGCCAACTCGGCGGTTCGCCGTCTGACTGGTTGCGCGACCCGTGAGTGGGATTATCTGCATCACGCCATCGTCACCAGCGTGCGCAGTGCCAAACCCCATCAGATGACCGCCTGGCAGCGTTTTACCGACAACGGTCCACTGGCCTTTTTGCCGCTGGAGCGCGACGGTCAGCACGATTGGTGCTCGATTGTCTGGTCAACCACTCCGGCCGAGGCTGAACACCTGATGGCGCTGGACGACGAAGGCTTCTGTCGCGAGCTGGAACGTGCCTTTGAAGGTCGACTGGGTACAGTGTTAAGCGCTGACCCGCGACTCTGCGTACCGCTACGTCAGCGCCATGCCAAGCGCTATGTGGCTGAAGGCCTGGCGCTGATCGGCGACGCCGCTCATACCATTCACCCGTTGGCCGGACAGGGCGTCAACCTCGGTTTCCTCGATGCCGCTGTGCTGGCTGAAGTGTTGCTGCAAGCGGCCCGCCGTGGTGAGCGCCTGGCAGATGTCAACGTGCTCAGCCGTTACGAGCGCCGGCGCATGCCGCACAACCTGGCATTGATGGCGGCGATGGAAGGCTTCGAACGATTGTTCCAGGCCGATCCCCTGCCGCTGCGCTGGTTGCGTAATACCGGGTTGAAGATGGTAGATCAAATGCCTGAAGCCAAGGCGCTGTTTGTGCGTCAGGCTCTTGGCTTGACTGGGGATCTGCCGGAGTTGGCGAAGGCCTGAAACCTTCGCTTGCTCGCGATGGCGGCGGAACATTCACCCCCCACGCTTGTGCAACATCTCGTAACTCCTCCGCGGAGTGTTCGGTTGAGATGCTAAATGTGAGTCACTATCATTTCGCCTCAATTTGATTTCGAGAGACCGCTCCTATGTTGGCACCGAAGCGTCTACTGACTGCCCTGGCACTCACACTGATCGGCAGCACCGTCCATGCGGCCGATGAAGTAGTGGTCTACTCCTCGCGGATCGACGAGCTGATCAAGCCGGTTTTCGATGCCTACACCCAGAAAACCGGTGTCCAGGTGAAATTCATCACCGACAAGGAAGCGCCGCTGATGCAGCGGATCAAGGCCGAGGGCGAGAACGCCACCGCCGACCTGCTGCTCACGGTCGATGCCGGTAACCTCTGGCAGGCCGAGCAGATGGGCATTCTCCAGCCGTTTACCTCCAAGGTGATCGACGCCAACATTCCGCTTCAATACCGTTCGTCCGCCCATCAGTGGACCGGTTTGAGCCTGCGCGCGCGGACCATCGCTTATTCCACTGTCCGGGTAAAACCGGCTGACCTGACCACTTACGAAGCCCTCGCTGGCAAGCAGTGGGAAGGTCGCCTGTGCCTGCGCACGGCTAAGAAGGTCTACAACCAATCGCTAACCGCCACTCTGATCGAGACCCACGGCGCAGAGAAGACCGAAGAAATCGTCAAGGGTTGGGTCAACAACCTGTCCACCGACGTGTTCTCCGATGACATCGCGGTACTTGAAGCAATCAACGCCGGGCAGTGCGACGTTGGCATCGTCAACACCTACTATTACGGTCGTCTGCACAAGCAGAAGCCAAACCTGGCAGTAAAACTGTTCTGGCCGAACCAGGGCGACCGTGGTGTGCACGTCAACCTGTCGGGCATCGGCCTGACCAAGTACGCACCGCACCCGCAAGCGGCCAAGGCGCTGGTGGAGTGGATGACCACACCGGAAGCGCAAAAAATCTTCGCTGACATCAATCAGGAATTCCCGGCCAACCCAAGCGTGCCTCCGTCCGCTGAAGTGGCAAGCTGGGGCAAGTTCGTACCCGATACGTTGCCAGTGGAAGTGGCCGGCAAGCGTCAGGCCGAAGCCATTCGTTTGATGGACCGTGCTGGCTGGAACTGAGTCGCAGGTTTACGGAGCCCCGCATTTGCGGGGCGTTTTGTTTCTGACAGATTGTCAGTGCAGTTGAGATTGCCAAAAGATCGCAGCCTGTGGCAGCTCCTACGGGATTTGTATACACCCCTGACATAGTGGGCTACACGCGGTCGGTGTAGGAGCTGCCGCAGGCTGCGATCTTTTGCGGTATGCGCCAGACCACTATCGATTCAAATCACCCACCACCAGAGAGCTTTTCGTGGCCCATCCCGCTCAACGTCGTTGGTATCCGCTGGTCTTTGCCGTTGCCGCGCTGGTCCTGTTGCCGCTGAGCGTATTGCTGCTGGCGTGGCAGTCGATTGACCAGCAGATCTGGTCGCACCTGTGGGAAACCCAGATGCCGCGTTTGCTTGGCAACACGCTGACGCTGGTGCTGGGCGTCGGAGTCGGCGTAACGCTGCTGGGCGTCAGCCTGGCCTGGTTGACCAGCCTCTGCGAGTTCCCTGGGCGGCGATGGCTGGATTGGGCACTGATGCTGCCGTTTGCGATCCCGGCCTATGTACTGGCGTTCGTCTTCGTCGGTCTGCTGGATTTTTCCGGTCCGGTGCAAACCCTGTTGCGCGAATGGTTCGGCATGGGACTGCGCCTGCCTCGGGTACGCTCCACTGGTGGAGTGATCCTGGTGCTGGTGCTGGTGTTCTATCCCTATGTCTACCTGCTGGCGCGCACAGCCTTTCTCGCTCAGGGCAAAGGTCTGATGGAAGCTGCACGGGTGCTCGGCCAGTCACCTTGGCAGGCGTTCTGGCGCGTGGCGCTGCCCATGGCGCGTCCGGCCATCGGTGCCGGTGTGGCATTGGCGCTGATGGAGACCCTGGCGGATTTCGGCGCAGTGTCTGTGTTCAACTTCGATACCTTCACCACGGCCATCTACAAGACCTGGTACGGCTTCTTCAGCCTCTCCAGCGCAGCGCAACTGGCCAGCCTGTTGCTGCTAGCAGTGATGTTGGTGCTCTATGGCGAGCGCCGGGCCAGGGGTGCCAATCGAGCGGGCAACGAACGGCCTCGGAGCAAGGCGCTGTATCACTTGCGTGGATTCAAGGCCCTGGCCGCCAGTGGTTGGTGCGGTCTGGTGTTCGCCTGCGCGTTTGTGATCCCCATGCTGCAACTGGTGGTCTGGTTCTGGCAGCGTGGACGTTTCGACCTCGATGAGCGTTATGCCGGGCTGATCGTGCATACGTTGTATTTGGGCGCCATGGCGGCATTGATCACGGTCAGCGTGGCCTTGCTGCTGGCTTTTGCCCGACGACTGGCACCGACCCGGGGAATCCGCTCCGGTGTCAGTCTGGCCAATCTGGGGTACGCCTTGCCGGGTTCGGTACTCGCGGTATCGATCATGCTCGCCTTCAGCTATCTGGACCGTGAAGTGGTGATGCCGCTGTCGTCCTGGCTGGGTGGTGCTGGCAAGCCTTTGTTGCTGGGCAGTTTGTCTGCGTTGTTGATGGCGTATCTGGTGCGTTTCATTGCGGTGGCCTACGGGCCGCTGGAAAACAGCCTGGCGCGAATCCGACCTTCGTTGCCCGAAGCAGCACGAAGTTTGGGCGTCAGTGGGCCACGACTGTTTTTCAACGTGTATCTGCCGCTTTTGTTTCCAGGCACCTTGAGTGCCGCGTTGCTGGTGTTCGTCGATGTACTCAAGGAAATGCCTGCCACCTTGCTGATGCGCCCGTTCGGCTGGGACACGCTGGCCGTGAGAGTCTTCGAAATGACCAGTGAAGGCGAGTGGTCGCGGGCGTCCCTACCGGCACTGACGCTGGTTATGGTCGGGCTATTACCGGTCATCGGATTGATCCGACGCTCCGCTCATCGAATCGGGTAGGTGCCAGTCCTACACCTTGCGGCTACAATGCGCGGCATTCGGTGCGGTCCACCCTTTGGGTCGGGTCACTGAGAGCTGCTACAAGCCGCATTTTTAAAGGCTTGCAGTCAGCGCAGTGCCTGTCCGCACCCTCGCCACGCCCGGAAGGAGAAACCCATGGGACAGCGTACGCCTCTGTATGACCTGCATCTCGCCCTCGGCGCGAAGATGGTCGATTTTGGCGGTTGGGATATGCCTTTGCATTACGGCTCGCAAGTCGAAGAACACCATCAGGTGCGACGCGATTGCGGGGTTTTTGATGTGTCCCACATGACCGTGATCGACGTCAGCGGCCCCCAGGCCAAGGCCTGGCTTCAGCATTTGCTGGCCAATGATGTCGAACGTCTGCACAGCCCCGGCCGTGCCCTGTACAGCGCCATGCTCAATGAGCGCGGTGGTGTGGTCGACGATATGATCGTCTACCGTCTCGAGGCCGGTTACCGTCTGGTGGTGAATGCCGCCACTCGTGATCAGGACATGGCCTGGATGCAGGCTCAGCTCGGCACTTTCCAAGTGCAACTGCACGAGCGCCCTGAGTTGGCGATGTTGGCGATTCAAGGCCCGCAGGCCCGGCACAAGATTGCCGAATTGGTCACCCAGGCTCGCGGCACGTTGATCCAGCAGCTCAAACCCTTTGAAGGTCAGGCCGACGGCGACTGGTTTATCGCTCGCACCGGGTACACCGGTGAAGACGGTCTGGAAATTGTTCTACCGGCCGATCAGGCGCCGGCGTTCTTCAACGATCTGGTCGGCGCGGGCATTTCCCCGATCGGCCTCGGCGCTCGCGATACCCTTCGCCTTGAAGCCGGCATGAATCTCTACGGACAGGACATTCATCAGGATGTCTCACCGCTGGCCGCTAATATGGCCTGGAGCATTGCCTGGGAGCCCGCGACACGTGACTTCATCGGTCGGACCGCTCTGGAAGCTGAACGGGCGGGCGGTGTGAAATTGAAATTGGTCGGCTTGGTGCTGGAGGAACGCGGTGTTTTGCGCGCTCATCAAGTGGTTCGCATCGCCGATGTTGGCGAAGGAGAGATCACCAGTGGTAGTTTCTCTCCTACGCTTAGCAAGTCGATCGCACTGGCGCGCGTGCCCATGGCAACCGCCGACCGTGCAGAAGTGGAAATCCGTGGCAAGTGGTACCCGGTTCGGGTGGTAAAACCGACCTTTGTGCGTCATGGCAAAGCCTTGATCTAACTTTTTCTGGCGGGCAATCAACCGCTGACATTTCTTCTTGAGGACACAGAATATGAGCGAAATCCCTGTCGACCTGCGTTTTGCCGAAAGTCACGAATGGGCCCGTCTGGAAAAAAGTGGCAACGTGAAAGTGGGTATTTCAGACCATGCTCAGGAAGCTTTGGGCGATGTAGTGTTCGTGGAGTTGCCGGAAATCGGCAAAGTGTTTGCCGCTGGTGACGCTGCGGGCGTAGTCGAGTCGGTCAAGGCGGCTTCGGATATCTACTCGCCGGTTTCCGGTAAAGTCATCGCCATTAACGAAGAGTTGGCCAGCAACCCGGAACTGGTCAACAGCACGCCATACGACAGCTGGTTTTTTGAACTAGAGCCAAGCGATACCGCTGAGCTGGACAAGTTGCTCGGCGCTGCCGACTACAAGAATGCCATCGGCGAGTAACGCTTCGATATTTATCGCGAGCAAGCTCGCTCCTACAGGGTTGGTGTGAACCTGTAGGAGCGAGCTCGCGATTGCGTTTAAGGCTTCAACACCGCCTTTACTGCTTCCACCGAACGTTCGACATCGCTTTTGCTCATCGCGGTGAACATCGGCAACGAGACGATCAAACGGCCAACCCGTTCCGAAACCGGGAACATGCCTTCCTTGAAACCGCGCTCGCGGTACAGGCTCAACAGGTGGATCGGCGGGTAGTGATAGCCGATGCCGACGCCCAGCGCCTGCATCTGCTCCATGAATGTCGCACGAGCCGGTTTTCCGTCCTTGCGCTCCGGCAGCACCAATTGGAACAAGTGCCAGTTGCTGTTGGTGAAATCGGCAGGCGGCAGCTGAGCCCCGTATTGCGCTTCGAAGTCGCTGCCGAAACAGGCAAAGTAATGCTTGGCCAATTCACGGCGGTGGGCGGTGATAGCGTCGATGTGAGCAAATTGGCCCAGGCCGATGGCGGCAGCTACGTCGGTCATGTTGAATTTACCGCCCAACACATCGACATCCAACCCATCGAAACCGGTGCGGGTAACGCCTTGCAGTCGGTATTTCTCGGCCAGACGAACCTCTTCGGCGTTGTTCAGCACCAAACAGCCACCTTCGGAAGACGTAACGTTCTTGTTCGCCTGGAAGCTGAACGAGACGAAGTCACCGGTCGCACCGATACGTTGGCCATTCCAGCTCGAGCCCAGGGCTTGCGCGGCATCTTCCAGCACTCGCAGACCATGTTTCTTGGCTAGCGCGTACAAGCGCTCCATGTCCACCGGCAAACCTGCCAGGTACACAGGGAGGATCGCCTTGGTGCGCGGCGTGATCGCGGCTTCAACCTGCGCCAGATCGATATTGCGGGTGATCGGGTCGATGTCGGCAAACACCGGTGTGGCACCGACCTCGAGGATTACGTTAGCCGTGGCCACCCAAGAGATCGGGGTGGTGATGACTTCATCGCCGGCGCCAATCCCGGCGATGCGCAAGGCGATCTCCATGGTGCAGGTGCCGGAGTTGAACGTACGTACCGGCCGACCGCCAAAGTACTCCGAGAGCTGGGCTTCGAAGGCTTGCACCTTGGGGCCGCTAGTGATCCAGCCCGAGCGCAATACGTCGCCGACAGCGGCAATCGTGGCTTCATCGATGGTAGGTTTTGAAAACGGCAGAAACGGCAGTTGACTCATGATGATTGAAGTATCCAAAAGTCCGACGGTAGAGGCGTTGATGAGAACTCGCCAAGGTTAGCGCGATAACGTTGGGCATGATGATCCGGATTGACCGAAGGCGCCATACCGTCAGCGCTCAAGATCGACTGCTATGCTGCTTTGACCGTGTTGCATAGACGCCGAGCGCCACTTAAGAGAGAGCCCGTCATGTCCCAGTTGCCATCCTTGAGCCAGTTGCGAGACCCCAATGCCTTTCTGCGGCGCCATCTGGGACCTGATGCTGCCGAGCAGCAGGCCATGCTCGACAGCCTCGGGCTTGGCAGTCGAGTCGAGTTGATCGAGCAGACGGTGCCGCCAGGCATTCGTTTCAATCGCGTGCTGGACCTGCCGCCAGCACTCGACGAAGAGGCTGCATTGGCCAAACTCAGAGGTTATGCCGAGCAGAATCAGGTCTGGACCAACCTGATCGGAATGGGCTATCACGGCACCCTGACGCCGGCGGTGATCCTGCGTAACGTGCTGGAAAATCCCGGTTGGTACACCGCCTACACACCGTATCAGCCCGAGATTGCCCAAGGTCGGCTCGAAGCGCTGCTGAATTTCCAACAACTGACCATCGACCTCACAGGCCTGGAACTGGCCAATGCTTCGCTGCTGGATGAAGCCACTGCGGCAGCCGAAGCCATGGCCCTGGCTAAACGCGTGGCCAAATCCAGAAGCAATCTGTTCTTCGTCGACGAAAACTGTCACCCGCAGACCATCTCGGTGGTGCAGACCCGTGCCGAAGGGTTCGGCTTCGAAGTGGTGATTGATGCTGTGGATAATCTCACCAAGCATCAGGTTTTCGGCGCGCTGCTGCAGTACCCGGACACCCACGGTGACATCCGCAACCTGCGTCCGCTGATCGACCATCTGCACGCGCAACAGGCACTGGCCTGCGTGTCTGCTGATCTGCTCAGCCTATTGCTATTGACCCCACCAGGGGAATTGGGCGCCGACGTGGTGTTCGGCTCGTCCCAGCGTTTCGGCGTGCCCATGGGTTATGGCGGTCCCCACGCGGCGTTTTTTGCCAGTCGCGATGAGTACAAACGAGCGATTCCCGGGCGGATCATTGGCGTTTCGAAAGACTCGCGTGGCAATGTGGCGTTGCGTATGGCGCTGCAAACCCGCGAACAGCATATCCGCCGGGAGAAGGCCAACTCGAACATCTGCACTGCGCAGGTGCTGCTGGCCAACATCGCCAGTTTTTATGCGGTTTATCACGGCCCGGAAGGGCTCAAACGTATCGCTCAGCGAGTCCACCGGTTGACCTGCATTCTGGCCGCAGGCCTGGAGCGAAACGGAGTTACGCGCCTCAATAAGCACTTCTTCGACACCCTGACACTGGAAGTTGGCGGCAGTCAGACGGCGATCATCGAAAGCGCCAAGGCTGCGCAAATCAACCTGCGCATCCTTGGGCGTGGGCAATTGGGTCTGAGCCTCGATGAAACCTGTGATGAAACCACCGTGGCGCGGTTGTTCGATGTTTTTCTCGGTGCCGATCACGGGCTGGATGTCACGCAGCTGGATGCCGAAGCATTGGCCTCTGGCATCCCCAATGAACTGCTGCGCAGCTCCCCTTATTTGAGTCATCCGGTATTCAGTGCCCATCACAGCGAAACCGAAATGCTGCGCTACCTCAAACAGCTGGAGAACAAGGACCTGGCGCTCAACCAGTCGATGATCCCGCTGGGCTCCTGCACCATGAAACTCAATGCCAGCAGCGAGATGATCCCGATCACCTGGCCGGGTTTTGCCAATCTGCATCCATTCGCGCCGAAAGAGCAGGCGGTTGGCTATTCACTGATGATCAGCGAGCTGGAGAGTTGGCTCTGCGCGATCACCGGTTTCGATGCGATCTGCATGCAACCCAACTCTGGCGCTCAGGGTGAGTACGCCGGGTTGCTGGCAATCCGCAAATACCACGAAAGCCGCCAGCAGGGCGCTCGCAACATCTGCCTGATTCCTGCTTCCGCCCACGGCACCAACCCGGCCTCGGCGCAGATGGCCGGAATGCAGGTGGTAATCGTCGAGTGTGACGATGCCGGCAACGTCGACCTGGACGATCTGAAAGCCAAGGCTCAGGCTGCAAACGACAAGTTGTCGTGCCTGATGGCGACCTATCCGTCGACCCATGGTGTGTATGAAGAAGGCATCAGCGAGATCTGTGAAGTTATCCACAGTCACGGCGGCCAGGTCTATATGGACGGCGCCAACCTCAATGCTCAGGTCGGACTGGCCAGGCCGGCGGATATCGGTGCCGATGTTTCCCACATGAATCTGCACAAGACCTTCTGCATCCCTCATGGCGGCGGCGGGCCCGGCATGGGACCGATCGGCGTGCGGGCGCATCTGGCGCCGTTCGTCGCCAATCACCCGGTGGTGCCTATCGAAGGTCCGCAGCCAGAGAACGGAGCGGTCAGCGCGGCGCCCTGGGGTAGCGCGAGTATCTTGCCGATCAGCTGGATGTATATCGCATTGATGGGGCCACAACTGGCCGATGCCAGCGAAGTGGCGATTCTCGCTGCGAACTATCTGGCTGAGCACTTGAGCGGTGCCTTCCCGGTGCTCTACACCGGACGAAATGGTCGGGTGGCCCACGAATGTATCCTCGATTTGCGGCCGCTCAAGGCGCAAACCGGAATCAGCGAAGAGGATGTCGCCAAGCGTTTGATGGACTATGGCTTCCATGCGCCGACCATGTCGTTCCCGGTGCCGGGCACGCTGATGGTCGAACCGACCGAAAGCGAATCCAAGGCTGAACTGGATCGCTTCATCGAAGCGATGCTGAGCATCCGCGCCGAAATATCCCAAGTGCAGAACGGCAACTGGCCCGCCGAAGACAACCCATTGAAGCGTTCGCCCCACACGCTGGCAGATATCACCGGAGTCTGGGAACGGCCTTACACGATCGAACAGGCGGTGACGCCCAGCGCTCACACCAAGGCCCATAAGTACTGGCCGACGGTGAATCGTGTCGACAATGTCTATGGCGACCGTAATTTGTTCTGTGCCTGCGTGCCGGTGGATGCCTATCGCTGATAGAACCAGAAGATCAAGAGATCGCAGGTTCGGGCCGCGTTCGGACGATCTTTACTCCAAATGCCACGGAGCTCCTTTGTAGAATCAAAAAAATGCCGCTCGAAGGAGCGGCATTTTTTATTCAGCAGAGCAACAGATCACTCTTGCGCGATAGCGTTCTTGGCCAAAATTGCGTTGGCCAGGTCCATATCGGTTGCCTGCAAACCTGGGTTGTCGGCACGGACTTTCTGCATCGCAGCTTCCAGATACGGGCCGCGAATACCGCCATCGCTGGCAACGAAGCTGCTGGCGTCGTCTTGAGCTGCGATGACCAGCTTGTGATCACTGGAGGTCAGGTAGGTGGAACCAGTGGTCGCACCTGAGGTAAGGACGTTACGCCAGAAGGTGTCCTCCGCCATTGCCGAGCCGACAGGAAGGGACAGCAAGGCCAGGGTGGCGACAGCTAATTTGAGACGCATGGGTGACTCCGACTTTGGGTTATCTGGCGCCTTTGATGCTGATAGCCCTACTGAGTTCCATGACCCTCAATCGATGCGTTCTACCTGGATGATGACCCCTTCCTGGCCGATCACCCGAACACGGGAGCCGACTGGCGTGTCCGGCCCTTTGGCCATCCAGACACCGTCAGCGACTTTGATCTTGCCTCGACCCCCGACAATCGCTTCATGCACCACGAAGGTCTTGCCGATCAGCTCCTGGCCACGCAGATTGAGATTTGGCTGATCACTGGCTCTGACAGCGATGCGCTGGCGTTTCCACCAATACAATGCCGTCAGCACTGATAACAGGCCGAACAACAATAATTGCACTTCCCACGACAAGTCTGGAATCAGGAAGGTCAGCACGCCGACTGCGGCAGCGGCCATGCCGACCCAGAGCAAATACCCCCCGGCACCGAACACCTCTAGAATCAGCAAGACGGTGCCCAACGCCAGCCAGTCCCAGAACGACAAATGTTGCAGGAATGCCCACATAGGTCGCGCCTCAGGCCTTTTTGCTGTCAAACGTGGCTTTGACGATTTCGCCGATGCCGCCAACAGCACCGATCACCTGGCTGGCTTCCAGCGGCATCAGAATGACTTTGCTGTTGTTGGCCGACGCCAGTTTTCCCAGTGCATCGATGTATTTCTGTGCGACGAAGTAGTTGATCGCCTGCACGTTGCCGCTGGCGATCGCTTCGGATACCACCTGAGTGGCTCGGGCTTCGGCTTCGGCTTGTCGCTCGCGGGCTTCGGACTCAAGGAACGCGGCCTGACGACCACCTTCGGCTTCGAGGATCTGCGCCTGCTTTTTACCTTCAGCGGTTAGAATTGCCGACGCCCGCAGACCTTCGGCTTCGAGGATTTGCGCACGCTTGATCCGCTCGGCTTTCATCTGCCCGGACATGGCTGCCATCAGGTCCGCGGGCGGGCTGATGTCCTTAATCTCGATCCGGGTGATCTTGATGCCCCACGGCGCCGTGGCTTCGTCGACGGTACGCAGCAGTTTCTCGTTGATGGCGTCTCGCTGGCTGAGCATGGCGTCCAGCTCCATGGAGCCGAGGACGGTACGGATGTTGGTCTGTAACAGGTTGCGGATGGCATGCTCGAGGTTGTTCACCTCATAGGCGGCCTGGGCCGTGTTGACCACCTGGAAGAAGCACACGGCATCGATTTGCACGGTGGCGTTATCGGCGGTGATGACTTCCTGCGGCGGGATGTCCAGAACGCTTTCCATCACGTTGATCTTACGGCCGATGCGGTCCATGACCGGAATGATGATGTTCAGGCCCGGCTTCAGGGTGTTGGTGTAGCGGCCGAAACGCTCGACCGTCCACTGAAAGCCTTGCGGAACCACCTTGAAGCCCATGAACAAAAGCGCGATGACCAAGCCAACAAAAAGTAAAAGCACGCTACCGATCTGCATAACATTTCCCTGTTCAAGTTTTAATCAATGAGGCTGTAATAGCCTGATTGTAGCGGCGTGGGATGGGCATAAGAACCGATTAGTGCCACCTGCATCATCAGGAGACATAAAAGGGCTCATGCCGGTTTGGGGGCGTTCGGTTAAAGGCCCCGCCGTTACCTCTGCTCACTCTGCGGTGTCACGCGCAGCACTTCCTCAATGGTCGTCAACCCAGCCGCGACTTTCTGCGCACCGGACAGTCGCAGGCTGCGCATGCCTTCCTTGAACGCCTGGTGACGCACGGCCAGCAGATCGGTGTCAGGGCTGATCAGCGCTTTGACGTTGTCGCTCAGCAACATGATTTCGTAGACCCCTGCACGCCCTCGGTAACCGGTGTCGCGGCATTCCAGGCATCCGATGGCTCGCTGGGCATTGGTCGGCAATGGCGCTTGCCAGGGTTTGGTCAGGGTTTGCCAATCGTCTTCGCCCAGACTCAGTGGCGCTTTGCAGTGTGGGCAAAGGGTACGAACCAAACGCTGGGCCATGACACCGAGCAACGTGGCCTTGATCAGGTAATGCGGCACGCCGAGTTCCAATAAGCGGCTGATGGCGCTGGGTGCGTCGTTGGTGTGCAACGTCGATAGAACCAAATGCCCGGTCAGTGCGGCCTGGATTGCTATTTCCGCGGTTTCCAGATCACGAATTTCGCCGATCATGATGATGTCCGGGTCTTGCCGCATCAGCGCCCGCACGCCGCTGGCAAAGGTCAGGTCGATATTGTGCTGAACCTGCATCTGGTTGAACGCCGGCTCGACCATTTCGATCGGGTCTTCGATGGTGCAGAGGTTGACCTCCGGCGTCGCCAATTTTTTGAGTGTGGTGTAAAGCGTGGTGGTTTTGCCCGATCCGGTCGGTCCGGTGACCAGGATGATGCCGTTGGGTTGGCGGGTCATGTCTTGCCAGCGGCGCAGGTCTTCCGCAGAAAATCCCAGCTGGTCGAAGTCTTTGAGCAGCACTTCCGGGTCGAAAATCCGCATAACCATTTTTTCGCCAAAGGCTGTCGGAAGCGTCGACAGCCGCAGCTCTACTTCGCCACCATCCGGGGTTTTGGTCTTGACCCGGCCGTCCTGGGGTTTGCGTTTTTCTGCGACATTCATCCGGCCCAGGCTTTTCAAGCGGCTAACGATGGCCATGGTCACTTGCGGTGGGAATTGATAGACGTTGTGCAGCACGCCGTCGATGCGAAAGCGTACGGTGCCTTGCTCGCGACGGGGTTCGATGTGGATATCGCTGGCGCGCTGCTGGAAGGCGTACTGGAACAGCCAGTCGACGATGTTGACGATGTGCGCGTCGTTGGCGTCGGGCTCCTGATCACTGGCGCCGAGGTTGAGCAACTGTTCGAAGTTGCCCAGGGTGTTCATTTTTTGATCAGAGTTGTTGGCGCCGCTGACCGACTTGGCCAACCTGAAAAACTCTACGGTAAAACGCTGAATGTCCGCCGGGTTGGCCACCACGCGCTTGATCGGCAGCCTCAATACGTGAGTCAGATCGGCTTCCCATGCGTTGACGTAGGGCTGTGCGCTGGCCACGGTCACCGCATCGCGATCGATCGATACGGCGAGGATCTTGTGACGCTGGGCGAAGGCGTAGGACATCAGCGGAGTAATGCCTGCGACGTTGATCTTCAGCGGGTCGATGCGCAGATATGGTTGACCGGCCTGCTGTGCGAGCCACAGGGTCAGGCTTTCCAGGTCGAGCCGTTTGCCGGGTCGGCTGAGGTCGTCGAGGTGTTGGCTGGCGAGGAATTCCAGTGGGTGGAGCTGGCTGTTGGCAGCATTGCGTCGGGTGCTCAATGCGTGTTCGGCCGAGTCCTGGCTGATAAAGCCCTGAGCGACCAGTTCACGCAGCAGATCATTGAGATCCAGCCAGCGGTCCTGAGTGAGGAGGGGAACGGACATGCGGGTTCCTTTTGAACGATCCTGCAACTAGCGGTTTAGAGGTGTGCGCCTCTGACCACAGATTGCCAAGAATAGTCCCCGGATGAGCCGACCGTTCGACCATTGCCAAACCAAGCGTTGCGAGTTTTTGCTGGCGGGCCTCAGCCAGCCGCTTGCGCGGGCTGAGTCCATAAAGAATCAGCAGGTTGTAGATCCACTGAACAGACGCTGATCAAGTTCCGCAATTTTTCAGCGATCACTTGGGCGCGGTGCCAGCTCAGTCCGTCGAGCACTACATCTATCGACAGCAAATCGTCCTGTTGCAGCACGTTGACCTGCTGCGGAACCAGAAACTGCAAGGCGAAGTGATTGAGCACCCGACACAGCAGATCCGGTTCGGCCTCGGCGAGCAGCTGATAGTGCACGCGGCAATGGGCGTTGCTGACGTTCCAGACATCGGCGCGGGTTGGGGCGGTGCTGACAGCTTCGAGAGGGGGCATGGTCGTTCTCCAAAATCACTGGAGAAATTTTTACATGCTATTCGGGGTATTTCTTATCTATGATTGGACTAATTAGGCATAAATTGAATTAAGTATTTCGTGCTTGTCGGCTTTGAGGGTTTTTTTATGCATAGCGAGCTGGACGCTTACGACCGACGGATTTTGGCACTGCTCCAGGAGGATGCTTCGCTCTCCAGTGCGCAGATCGCCGAACAGGTTGGGCTGTCGCAATCGCCATGCTGGCGACGGATTCAACGGCTCAAGGAGGAGGGCGTGATTCGCGGGCAAGTGACGTTGCTGGATCGCAAGAAGATCGGTCTCAACACGCAGATTTTCGCCGAGATCAAACTCAACGCCCACGGTCGCTCCAACTTCACTGAATTCACCGAGGCGATTCGCGGCTTTCCGGAGGTGCTGGAGTGCTATGTGTTGATGGGGTCAGTGGACTTTTTGTTGCGCATCGTGACGGCGGATATCGAAGCGTACGAGCGGTTTTTCTTTGAGAAACTGTCGATGGTGCCGGGGATTCAGGAGGTCAACTCGATCGTGGCTTTGTCCGAAATAAAGTCCACGACGAGTTTGCCGGTGTAACGGTGAGGTAGGTGATTTGCGTTGGATGTGCCGACGTCATCGCGGGCAAGCCTCGCTCCTACAGGTTATGTGCCAATCGCACCGTGATGGGATGAGCGCAGCTTTTGTAGGAGCGAGGCTTGCCCGCGAGGCGATATCACAGACGCAGAAGCATTTTCCAGGCACGGTTCTGGAACACTGCAATCGCTTGCTGCTTGCGGGCATCGAGCGATTCATCGGTGATCGGCTCGTTGGCCAGTTGCTGTAACTGTTTCAGCTCACCGTAGAGGCGATCCGTTTCCGGGATCTCCAGCACCCCACGAGCCAAATGCAGCCAGGCCTGGATGCGTTCGATACGCGGCAGTTGTTCGGCCAGGTCTTCCGGCTGTTGCTGATAACGCGACAGTTGCAGGGCGACGGCTTCATCAGCCAGCAGACGTGGCAACCAGTTGCCCAATTGCGCAGCGCCCTGGCGATTGCCACGGGTGTTGCGATCGGCTGCCCATGTGCGGGCCAGCAACCAGCGCGAGGTGTTCAGCGAGAACAGGCCCCAGCGAACGTCTTCCAGTTCTTCGGCGAATTGTTCCGGCGCGGCTTTGCGCACGTCTTCGTCGTCCTGACCGGCTTGCACCAGCGGACGCCAGTCTTCCAGCAACGCATCCAGCGAGGCGCGCAAGTCGTGGGTCGATTGACGCGGTGCTGCTTGGCCCAGGCTGCCCACCAGCGCACGCAATTGAGTGAGGTTGTCGACCCAATCCTGCAACAGGCGCCAGTGGCCGTTGAAACGATATTGCTCGGCAAGACGCTGGCTGCTGCTCAGCAAGTGCCAGCTCAATGCGGCGAAGGCGTCGTCCAGCGGCAGTTCAGCGGTCAGCTTCGGAGCAGGCAGGCTCAACGAATAGCTGTTGGCATCGAACAGGCGATAGCCCCGCTCGGCTTTGCTGATATCACACGGCATCAACGCCAGGGTCGCAGCCAGTTCGGCGGCCAGTTCCAGCAGTGCGGCCGGTTCGCCTTCGCGCAGTTCCAGCTCCAGTTCGCAGATTTCTTCTTTCTGCTTGCCGGCGATCACGTGGCCCAGGTCCAGCGCAGCTTCGATGACTACTTTGGACTTGCCACGGCCCCAGGCGATTTCGGCGCGCTCGCGGACGAAGTCGGTGGTGAAGATCGGCTTGAGGGTTTTCTTGTCCAGATCGGCCAACTGTTCCGGCCAGCATTCGCCGTCGAGTTTTTTCACGTCGAGCTTGGCTTTGGGCAAGTTCCAGTCGTACTCGTTACGCTCGGACAGGCCGGCGATGCTTTGACCGCGGGTCTTGAGGGTCTGGATCACTTCTTCGCCATCACGGCGCAGGCGCAGGGCAACCTTGGCCTTGGCCAGATCGCGTTCCGGCGTGTCGAAGTACTGGTTCATCAGTTCACGGCGTTCCCAGCCACTTTTGTTGCGTTTTTTCAGTAACGGATGCTCGCGCAAAGCCGCGAGGGTTTCGCGGCTGACGCGGAGTTTGATTTCGGTTTCTTTCTGCATGGCCGGAAAATCCAGGATCGGGAGCGCAGCCGGGGGAATGTGTGGCTGCCAAGGCCGTGCAGTGTACAGGACAAGCCACCTCGACGCGCCGCGACGGTTTATTCCACGGCGCAGATGGCTCTATGATGGACCTCACCTTGGGAGTCGGGAGTCAGCGCATGCCTTTGCCATCCATGAAAGATCAGTTCGCTGCGCTGATCGCTGCGCCGTCGGTCAGTTGTACCCAACCAAGTCTGGATCAATCCAATCGCGCAGTGATCGATCTGTTGGCGACCTGGCTCGGCGATCTGGGTTTTGCCTGCGACATCCAGCAAGTCAGCCCCGGCAAATTCAACTTGCTCGCCAGTTTTGGCAGCGGCCCCGGCGGCCTGGTGTTGGCTGGGCACAGCGACACGGTGCCGTACGATGGCGCGCTGTGGCAGACCGATCCGCTGAAACTGACCGAAGTCGACGGACGCTGGATTGGCCTTGGCAGTTGCGACATGAAAGGCTTTTTCGCGCTGGCCATCGAAGCCGTCCTGCCGCTGCTGGATAAGCCGTTCAAGCAGCCGCTGCTGATCCTCGCCACCTGCGACGAAGAAAGCTCCATGGCCGGTGCTCGTGCACTGGCCGCAGCCGGCCGGCCACTAGGGCGTGCAGCGGTGATCGGCGAGCCGACCGGGCTCAAGCCGATTCGTCTGCACAAAGGCGTGATGATGGAGCGTATTGATATTCTCGGACAAAGCGGCCACTCATCGGACCCAAGCCTGGGCCACAGCGCCCTCGAAGCCATGCACGATGCCATCGGCGAGTTGAGAGGGCTGCGTCTGCGTTGGCAGCGCGAGTACCGCAATCCGCAGTTCAGCGTGCCGCAACCCACCATGAATTTTGGCTGCATCCACGGCGGTGACAATCCGAACCGGATTTGCGGCCAGTGCTCGCTGGAATTCGACCTGCGGCCCTTGCCGGGTATGGACCCGAGCGTCTTGCGCGCAGCCATTCGGCAGAAGCTCGAACCTCTGGCCGAGCGGCATCAGGTGAAGATCGACTACGCGCCGTTGTTCCCCGAAGTGCCGCCTTTCGAGCAAGCTGCAGACTGCGAATTGGTCCGCGTCGCGCAAAGGCTCACAGGCCACCTCGCCGAAGCAGTAGCGTTTGGCACCGAAGCGCCTTATCTTCAGCGCCTTGGCTGCGAGACGCTGGTGCTCGGCCCGGGCGATATTGCCTGCGCTCACCAACCGGGGGAATACCTCGAAATGTCACGCTTGCAGCCTACGGTGCATCTACTACGTCAACTGATCGAACATTATTGCCTGACACCGGCTTGACCTTAGCCGATGATCAAGCCCGTATCTATAAGGAGAGCTCGCGTGTCGCCAAGCCTGTTCCGACGATAACCAACAGCCCGCTGTGCGTTTTCTGTTTCGCCCCTTTTTTGGCTGCTTTTTATTACAGGTTCAGGTTATGCCCGAATACGTCAATTGGCTCCGTCACGCTTCTCCGTACATCAACGCTCACCGCGATTGCACCTTTGTCGTCATGCTTCCGGGCGATGGAGTCGAGCATCAGAACTTCGGCAATATCGTCCACGACCTGGTGCTGTTGCACAGCCTGGGTGTGCGGCTGGTGCTGGTTCATGGTTCGCGTCCGCAAATTGAAACCCGCCTCGCTGCTCGCGGCCTGACCCCGCACTACCACCATGCCATGCGCATCACCGATGCGGCGACTTTGGAGTGCGTCATTGATGCGGTCGGCCAGCTGCGGATTGCCATTGAAGCGCGCTTGTCGATGGACATGGCCGCCTCGCCGATGCAGGGCTCGCGCCTGCGGGTGGCAGGCGGCAATCTGGTGACTGCACGGCCGATTGGCGTGCTTGAAGGTGTCGACTATCACCACACTGGCGAAGTACGCCGGGTCGACCGCAAGGGTATCAACCGTTTGCTGGATGAGCGTTCGATCGTCCTGCTTTCGCCGTTGGGATACTCGCCGACCGGGGAAATCTTCAACCTGGCCTGCGAAGACGTCGCCACCCGTGCCGCCATCGACCTGGGCGCCGACAAGCTGCTGCTGTTCGGCGCAGACCTTGGTTTGATCGACGAAAACGGCAGGCTGGTGCGCGAACTGCGTCCGCAACAGGTGCCAGCGCACTTGCAGCGTCTGGGCGGCAACTATCAGGCTGAATTGCTGGATGCTGCGGCGCAAGCCTGCCGGGGCGGCGTAGGCCGCAGCCATATCGTCAGTTATGTAGAAAACGGCGCGTTGCTGACCGAGCTCTTCACCCGTGACGGTGGCGGTACTTTGGTCGCGCAAGAGCAGTTCGAGCTGGTGCGTGAAGCGGCCATCGAAGACGTCGGCGGTTTGCTGGATCTGATCAGCCCGCTGGAAGAGCAGGGCATCTTGGTTCGCCGTTCTCGCGAGGTGCTGGAGCGTGAAATCGAGCAGTTCAGCGTGGTCGAGCGCGAAGGCATGATCATCGCTTGTGCGGCGCTGTATCAGATTGCCGATTCGGACGCAGGGGAGTTGGCTTGCCTGGCGGTGAATCCGGAATACCGCCATGGCGGTCGCGGTGATGAATTGCTGGAACGGATCGAAACCCGTGCTCGCGAGCAGGGGCTAAAAACCTTGTTCGTGCTTACCACGCGTACCGCCCACTGGTTCCGCGAGCGTGGTTTTGTGCCAAGCAGCGTCGAGCGTCTGCCATCGGCACGGGCCTCACTGTACAACTATCAGCGTAATTCGAAGATCTTCGAGAAGACGCTTTAAACGCTTAGTCGCAGCCTTCTGATTACCCTGTAGGAGCAGGCTGCGCCAGCGCCTACAGGGGGCTGTTGATTCCTGCATGAACTTCGGGCTCACATACGGCGAATAATCGGCCAGCACCGTATCGACACCATGCTTCCGGGCTGCGGCTATTTTCGCAGGCTGAAAGAAATTATAAGCGATACAAAAACTGTAACAATTTGACTAGATAGTGCGCGTTTGGCCATGATACGTCGCCTTTTTGATCGTGATTGACGTATAAGGAATGCATCAAAGCTAAGCGATCTAAAAAACTGCGAATAAATACCATTTAGGAATTAGCGTGTGAGCCGATACTCCCATGCCCCTATTCGGTTGAGTGATGGCAAGCGTTATTCCTGAATGGTATGAAAAAGAATGAAATAATTCTTTTTGGGCTTATGGAAAATTCATTACCCTGCACGAACTAAATTACTGCCGTTAGACCATGGTCGTAGACACACATGGTTACGATTGACTTGTCAGTCACGGTACGGCGCTAATCGCGCAGCTGTGGATCGAGGGCGTAGACCCGAGACCAAGAAATAAAAAAATTAGAAACGATTAGAAACGAGAGGAGCGAAACAATGAACAAGTCCACGTTGGCCCTGGCTGTGGCCGTAGGGGTTATGGCGCAGCAGGCAGGCGCCGCCGGTTTCATCGAAGACAGCAAGGCCACCTTGGGTCTGCGCAACTTCTATATCAACAACGATAACCGTGACTCCGATGCTGGTACCGCCAAGGTCAAGGCAGGTGGTGTCCAGAACTACCAAGCCGAGTGGGGCCAAGGCTTCGACCTGCGATTCACGTCCGGCTTCACCCAGGGCACCGTTGGTTTCGGCATTGACGCCATTGGTCTGTTGGGCGTCAAGCTGGATTCCAGCGAAGCCAAGCACGGCAACCCGTTGGGTACTGCCTCTGGCGGTAACGTCTTCCCAACCGAAGGTAACCACGCTGTTGACGATTTCTCCAGCCTGGGCCTGACCGCCAAAGCCAAAATTTCGCAAACCGAACTGCGCCTCGGCACTTTGACGCCTAAAAACCCTGTGGTCGTGACCAACGACAGTCGTCTGGTCACTCAGACGTTCCAGGGCGGCCAGATCCAGTCGAACGATATCAAGGACCTGACCCTGACCGCAGGTCAGCTCGAGCACGCCAAAGGGCGTAACTCCAGCAACAACGAAGGCCTGTCCATCGCAGGCGCCAATGCCGGCTCCAATTACAATGCGGGCAAGTTCAGCAACAAGTTCTACTACGCTGGTGCCGACTACAAGCTCACCAAGGATCTGACCGCTTCGTACTACTTCGGCGAGCTGAAAGATTTCTACCAGCAGAACTTCCTGGGCCTGGTGCACAACTGGTCCATCGGTCCTGGCGTACTGAAAAGTGACTTGCGTTACTACCGCAGCCGCGACGACGGTAACAACGGTCACGACTCCGCCTACTTCACCTCCGGCTACTATCCGGACGACAGCCCGGTGACCAAAGGCAAGGTCGACAACAACCTGTACAGCGGCTTGTTCCTGTACTCGGTTGAAGGTCACACCTTCGGTGGCGGTTATCAATACAGCAATGGCGAAAGCGATTTCCCTTGGCTGAACCAGGGTGACGGCTCGTCCAACAGCACCATCACCGACATGCAAATCCAGAAGTTCGCCCGCGCTGGTGAACGTACCTGGCAGGGTCGCTACTCGTACGATTTCGCCAAGCTTGGTGTTCCAGGCCTGACCGCCGGCATCATTTACCTGCGCGGCAACAACATTGATACCACCGGTAAAGTCGGCGCGGCACAGACAACTACGCTGGGCAGCGGCACCACCGAGTGGGAGCGTGACATTGCCCTGGCTTACGTTGTGCCGGAAGGCCCGCTGAAAAACGTCGGGGTGACCTGGAAAAACGCCATGTGGCGCAACGACATCCCAGGTCAGCGCGACCAGGACGAAAACCGTCTGATCGTCAGCTACTCGATCCCGCTGTTGTAATACACGGTCTCTTGTAAACCGACGTAAAAAAGCCCCGCCCGGCGTAATGCCGAGCGGGGCTTTTGCTTTTTAAGTCAGGCCCATCCCCCGCAGCCTCTCCTTCATTGTCCTCTTTGCAGCGACCCAAGGCCTTCTCGACCCCAGATGAGAGGGGTGGTCTTTGCGTGTTCGTACGTCCACTGAATAGATTTTTTATATTCTGTTTAGGTCTAAATAAGTCAATATTTATTCTTTTTAAATAATCTTCAGTGCAGGCAGAGTAGGCTCAATAAGCACTCATCAGGAGCAGCACCATGAGCCTCAGACTTGGCGACATCGCCCCCGATTTCGAACAGGATTCCAGCGCCGGCACGATTCGTTTTCACGAGTGGCTCGGCGATAGCTGGGGCGTGCTGTTTTCCCATCCGGCGGACTTCACTCCGGTGTGCACCACAGAACTCGGTTTCACCGCCAGGCTCAAGGACGAATTCGCCAAGCGCGGCGTCAAGGCGATTGCCCTGTCGGTCGATCCGGTGGACTCGCACCACAAATGGATCGAAGACATCAACGAAACCCAGAACACCCTCGTCAACTTCCCGATCCTCGCCGACGCGGATCGCAAGGTCTGCGACCTCTACGACCTTGTCCATCCCAATGCCAATGACACCCTGACCGTGCGTTCGCTGTTCATCATCGACCCGAACAAAAAGGTGCGTTTGACCATTACCTATCCGGCCAGTACCGGGCGTAATTTTCATGAAATTTTGCGGGTGATCGATTCGCTGCAGCTCACCGACAACCACAAAGTGGCCACGCCGGCCAACTGGCAGGACGGTGACGAGGTGGTGATCGTGCCATCGCTCAAGGATGAAGAAGAGATCAAAAAACGCTTCCCGAAAGGCTACCGCGCGGTGAAGCCGTATCTGCGACTGACACCGCAACCGAACCGCTGATCTGAAATGCAAAACCTGTAGGAGCGAGGCTTGCCCGCGATCGAGTCGGGCCGCGTTCGGACGCAGCACTCGCAAATGGGGCGGTCCGGTATCACAGCTAGAATCGGGTGCTCAGGTTTTACGACTGCTGCGCAGCCGATCGCGGGCAAGCCTCGCTCCTACAGTTACTGACCGCGTACTTATCCACAAAGCAGGGGTTTCAGGCCGTTTCGACGGCCTGTTTTTTTTGCCTGGAGAAATGTTTTTCGTATATGCATTTAAAGAATAAACAAATGAACAAATAAGATTTATGGATATATAAATCAGCTGTTAAGGTCTGTTCATCTTAGCGAGATCGCAGAGAGCGAATCGCCAACAACCCCTTGAGGAATTATCTGCATGCTGGTCGTCTCACTCGGTGGAAGTCCCAGCCAACGCTCCCGTTCCGGGGTGCTGCTGGAACACTCCAAGCACTGGTTACAGCAGCAGGGTGTGGAGGTGGTGAGTTATCAGGTACGGGACTTCCCGGCCGAAGACTTGCTCCATGCGCGCTTCGACAGCCCAATGGTGATCAACCTGCTGCAACAGATTGAAAACGCCGATGGCCTGCTGATCGCCACGCCGGTTTACAAAGCGTCGTTCTCCGGCGCACTGAAGACCGTGCTCGATTTATTGCCAGAGCGCGCACTGAGCCACAAGGTTGTGTTGCCCATGGCCACCGGTGGCAGCATTGCTCACATGCTGGCAGTGGATTACGCACTCAAACCGGTGTTGTCGGCATTGAAGGCTCAGGAAATGCTCCACGGGATTTTCGCCGAAGACAGCCAGATAGCTTACGGCGAAGGCAGCGCCCAGGCGCAGTTGGCGCCGGTATTGGAACAACGCTTAAGCGAGGCGCTGGAACAGTTTTATAGCGCCATGGCGCGGCGGCCAAAGCCGATTGATCCGAATCTGTTGAATGAACGTTTGTTGAGTGCTCGCTGGAGCATTTAAGCCTTACTTGAATTTGATGTACTCGCCTTACTCGCCCGCTAACGGGCAAGCAGGTGCAGCCAAAACCCAACAGCAAAAAGGAGAGCGCTATGCGCACTGTCATTTTGCGTCGTGGTCTGGTCGCTCTGTTTGCTGCGGCTGTGTCCTTCGGCGTTATTACTCAAGCTCAGGCAAGCGCTACCAACGAAGGCGCGCTGCGCATTGGCTATCAGAAATACGGCACCCTGGTGCTGCTCAAAGCCAAAGGCTCGCTGGAAAAGCGTTTGGCAGAGCAGGGCATTCAGGTGCAATGGACTGAATTTCCCGGCGGCCCGCAACTGCTCGAAGGGTTGAACGTCGGTTCCATCGATTTCGGCGTGACCGGTGAAACTCCTCCGGTGTTCGCTCAGGCGGCCGGTGCCGATTTGCTCTACGTGGCTTATGAGCCGCCAGCGCCGACCAGCGAAGCGATCCTCGTCCCGAAAGACTCGCCAATCAAATCGGTGAAAGACCTCAAGGGCAAGAAAGTCGTCCTCAACAAAGGCTCCAATGTTCACTACCTGTTAGTGCGCGCCCTCGAAGATGCCGGCCTCAAGTACACCGATATCCAGACCGTATTCCTGCCACCGGCCGATGCCCGTGCTGCGTTCGAGCGCGGTAGCGTCGATGCCTGGGTGATCTGGGACCCGTACCAGGCTGCGGCCGAACAGCAGCTGCAAGCACGTACCCTGCGTGACGGCAGCGGCATAGTCGACAACCATCAGTTCTATCTGGCAACCAAACCCTACGCCGAAAAACACCCGCAAGTGATCAAGGCGCTGGTGGAAGAAGTGCGCGCAGTCGGCGAGTGGTCCAGGGCCAATCCTGAAGACGTGACCCAACAGGTTTCGACACTGCTCGGCCTGCCCGCAGACATCACCCTGACCTCGGTGAAACGCCAGGGTTACGGCGCGCTGTTCCTCACCCCCGAAGTGGTCGCCGCTCAGCAAAAAATCGCCGACAGCTTTTACCAACTCAAGCTGATCCCGAAACCGCTGAGCATCAAAGACGTGATCTGGACGCCTCCGGCGACCGTTGCCAAAGCGCCGTAACTCCAATTCCTTAGGAGACAACTCCATGAACCTCACTATTTTTCGGTTCCTGCCCGTTCTTCCTAAACCTGCGTCCCAGAGCTGAGGAGCGGCGATGAAGACCCACAAAATTATCCACAGCCTTGCGCCGTGGGCCTTGCCGGTGTTGTTGCTGGCGGTGTGGCAGTTGTCGGTATCGGCGGGCTGGTTGTCGACGCGGATTCTGCCGGCACCGAGTGCGGTGATCGAGGCCGGTGTGAGTCTGGTTCGCAGCGGCGAAATCTGGACCCATCTGGCAATCAGCGGCTGGCGCGCGGCGGTTGGCTTCTTGATCGGCGGCAGCATCGGTTTGATCCTGGGCTTTATCACTGGCCTGTCGAAGTGGGGCGAACGTCTGCTCGACAGTTCAGTGCAGATGATCCGCAACGTGCCGCATCTGGCGCTGATTCCGCTGGTGATTCTGTGGTTTGGCATCGATGAGTCGGCGAAGATTTTCCTGGTGGCGTTGGGCACTGTGTTCCCGATCTACCTCAACACCTATCACGGCATTCGCAACGTCGACCCGGCGCTGGTGGAAATGGCCCGCAGTTATGGTTTGTCCGGTTTTGGGTTGTTCCGTCAGGTGATTTTACCGGGAGCATTGCCTTCGATTCTGGTGGGTGTGCGCTTTGCGCTGGGCTTTATGTGGCTGACGTTGATCGTCGCTGAAACCATCTCCGCCAGTTCTGGCATCGGTTACCTGGCGATGAATGCCCGGGAGTTCTTGCAGACCGATGTGGTGGTGCTGGCGATCCTCTTGTACGCGGTACTCGGCAAATTGGCCGACCTTGCGGCCCGCGGTTTGGAGCGTGTCTGGTTGCGCTGGCATCCGGCCTATCAAGTGGCCAAAGGCGGTGCGGTATGACGGCTCAACAACTACCACCTCGCTTGCTGCGCGGGATTCCGCTGGCGGTGCGCAAGCTGCAAAAAACGTTCGGTCAACGGCAGGTGTTGCGCGAAATCGGCTTGCATATCCCTGCTGGTCAGTTTGTCGCCGTGGTCGGGCGCAGCGGTTGCGGCAAAAGTACCTTGCTGCGCCTGCTCGCCGGTCTCGACAAACCCACGGGCGGTGAATTGCTCGCAGGTTCAGCGCCATTGAGCGAGGCGATCGAAGACACCCGCTTGATGTTTCAGGAAGCGCGTTTGCTGCCCTGGAAAAAAGTCATCGACAACGTGGGGCTCGGGCTCAAGGGCAACTGGCGGCCGCAAGCATTGCAAGCGCTGGACGCCGTCGGCCTGGCGGATCGCGCCAACGAGTGGCCAGCAGCATTGTCCGGTGGGCAGAAGCAGCGTGTCGCACTGGCCCGCGCATTGATTCATCAACCTCGGTTGCTGTTGCTCGACGAACCGCTGGGCGCACTGGATGCGCTGACCCGTATCGAGATGCAGCAATTGATCGAACGCCTTTGGCAGAAACACGGATTTACCGTGCTGCTGGTGACCCACGACGTCAGTGAAGCCGTGGCGATTGCTGATCGGGTGATTCTGATCGAAGACGGCGAAATCGGCCTCGACGTGCAAGTGGAACTTCCGCGCCCTCGGGTTCGCGGATCCCATCGGCTGGCGGCGCTGGAAACCGAAGTCCTTAACCGCGTGTTGTCACTCCCCGGTTCGCCACCTGAACCGGAACCCGTTTCACCCTTGCCAACGCAATTGCGTTGGGCCCAGTAACTCCGCTCCAAAAACCTCTTACCCAAACAGGAATACAGCTCATGACCATTAAAGCCATCAACGTTCGCAACCAGTTCAAAGGCACCATCAAGGAAATCGTAGAGGGTGATGTTCTGTCGGAAATCGACGTGCAGACCGCATCCGGCGTGGTCACTTCGGTGATCACCACGCGCTCGGTCAAAGAACTGGAACTGGTCGTCGGCAGTGAAGTGATTGCCTTTGTGAAATCCACCGAGGTATCGATCGCCAAGTTGTAAGCAGTGGGCTACAGACAACCCCGAAGGGCTTAAGCCCTTCGGGGTTTTTTATGTGCGCAGTGTTGGCCGTCAAGATTGCATGCCTGTGTAGGAGCTGCCGCAGGCGGCGATCTTTTAAAGCACTTTACGTTTGGGCAAATACGGCGGCAGATACAGCCCCAGATAGGCATCGAACACCCGCATGCCTTCCTCGGCCATGCGCGGGGTGATCTGCCCATGCTGCTGCACTGATCGGGCGTACACCCGATCGCCCAGTTCCATGGCCAACGCAAACACATCGACATCCTTCGGCAGCGAGGGCAGTTCGAAATGTTGATCGAACAATTTGTGCATCAGGTCGCCGAGCTCGATGTCGTGCTGGCGGTCGGCTTGGGTGACTTCGGTCAGGCCGTGCTGAGCGAGGATCAGCTGGCGGGCGGCGGCGTCTTCGCTGTAGATGCTCAGCATGCGCTGCTCCACCAGCCGCGACAGGTCGCGCCAGCCATTGAGGGAATTATGTTCGATGGGCGCTTGCAGGCAGGCGCGAAAAGCCGCGTGAACATCGGCGGTCAAGGCTTCGAGCAGGGCCGGGACGCTGGCGAAAAAGTGATAGACCGACGACGGCGGAATCTGCGCACCGGCAGCCACGCTATAGATCGACAGGCTGGCCACGCCCTCGGCGGCAAGCAGCGTGCGGGCGGCGTCGAGTATCGAATCGATCCGGGCCTGGCTGCGTGCGCGGGGTTTGCGGATAGTGGCGGGGCGCGTCATTTGAGTCTCCTGCAGGGCAGCGGGCATTGTACGAGCAGGGTTTGATGTTGTCTGCAAGGACGCCATCGCGAGCAGGCTCGCTCCCACATGGATTAATGTTGATCACATGATTGAGGGCTGCCACAGAGCCTGTAGGAGCGAGCTTGCTCGCGATGAATGCAACTCGGTCTGGCTGAATAAACCCATAAAAAACGCCGCAGGCTGTGGGCCGGCGGCGTTGTTTTTTACTGCAACCGCTTACACGGTATGCAGGTACCAGTTGTACTCGAGGTCGGAGATGGAGTGTTCGAACTCCTCCAGCTCGCTCTCTTTACAGGCGACGAAGATATCGATGTATTTCGGGTCGATATAACGGGCCATGACTTCGCTGTCGTCCAGCTCGCGCAATGCATCGCGCAGGTTGTTCGGCAGGCTCTGCTCGTTCTGCTCGTAGGAGTTACCTTCGACCGGAGCGCCAGGTTCGATCTTGTTGGTCAGACCGTGGTGCACGCCTGCCAGAACCGAAGCCATCAACAGGTACGGGTTGGCGTCGGCGCCGGCAACGCGGTGCTCCAGACGTACTGCATCGGCGGAACCTGTCGGTACGCGCAAGGCTACCGTACGGTTATCCAGACCCCAGCACGGCGAGTTCGGCACGTAGAACTGTGCGCCGAAACGACGGTACGAGTTGACGTTCGGGCAGAGGAACGCCATCTGCGCCGGTAGGGTCTCGAGCACACCGCCGATCGCGTGACGCAATGCGGCGTTCTGCTCGGGATCCTCACTGGCAAAGATGTTCTTGCCTTCTTTATCAAGGATCGAGATGTGCACGTGCAGACCGTTACCCGCCTGGCCTGGGTAAGGCTTGGCCATGAAGGTGGTGTCCATCTCATGGTCGTAGGCGATGTTTTTGATCAGACGTTTGAGCAGTACCGCGTAATCGCAGGCCTTAATCGGATCGGCAACGTGGTGCAGGTTCACTTCGAACTGCGCCGGAGCACTTTCCTTGACGATCGCGTCGGCAGGGATGCCTTGCTCTTTCGCACCTTCCAGAATGTCCTGGAGGCAGTCGACGTATTCGTCGAGGTCGTCGATCAGGTAGACCTGTGTCGAGTGCGGGCGTTTACCGGAGATTGGCGAGCGGGGAGGTTGTGGCCGTCCATTCACGTTCTCCTGGTCAATCAGGTAGAACTCAAGCTCAAATGCGGCGCAAATGGTCAGACCGAGGTCGTCGAATTTGCTGACAACTTGTCGCAAGACTTCGCGAGGATCGGCGAAGAAAGGTTCACCTTCGATTTCGTGCATGGTCATTAACAGTTGCGCGGTCGGGCGCTTCTGCCAAGGTTCATTGCACAGGGTGTCAGGGATTGGATAACAGATTCGGTCAGCATCACCGATGTCCAGACCCAGACCGGTGCTTTCCACCGTTGAGCCATTGATATCCAGAGCAAATAGAGAGGCCGGCAGGTTGATGCCTTTCTCGTAAACCTTGTGGAGGCTGGTGCGTTCAATGCGCTTACCGCGCACCACACCATTCATATCCGCAATCAGAAGGTCAACGTACAGAACCTCAGGATGTTCCTTAAGGAACGCGTTCGCTTCGTTAAGCTGAACGGCACGCGGGGGTACCGACATGATGCAACACCTTTGTTGTTAAAAATATCAATCATTGATCTCTTCGGGATTCAGTCAACCCGAACGGCATGCCGAAGTCAAGCGAGGCCTTTTTTGCCCTGAAAAAGCGCTTGAAGGGCATTTTTTGAGCAATTTAGGGCGTTTTTTTAACTTTAGGGTCTTTGGCGCCCGCAGGCTTGAGCGGGCCGTGTTGTATTTTTTACGGGGGTGTTGTGTAAAAAAATGAACAAGGCTAAGCTCGATTCAAACCCATAACAGCAATAATACCGGGGTGCTTCATGTCTCGCCTGCCGTTAATCGGCGTCACCGCCTGCTCTAAGCAGATCGGTTTGCATGCTTATCACATCAGTGGCGATAAGTACGTCCGCGCAGTCGCAGTCGCTGCCAAGGGCTTGCCATTGATTCTTCCGTCTCTGGCGGAACTGCTCGATCCGACCGATATTCTTGACGGTCTGGATGGCATTCTCTTTACCGGCTCTCCTTCCAACGTCGAACCCTTTCACTATAGCGGACCTGCCAGCGCGCGGGGGACTGCTCATGATCCTGAACGCGATCGCACCACCCTCCCGTTGATTCGTGCCGCTGTTGCGGCGGGCGTTCCGGTGCTCGGGATTTGTCGCGGTTTCCAGGAAATGAACGTGGCGTTCGGCGGCAGTCTGCATCAGAAGGTTCATGAGGTTGGCACATTCATGGACCATCGTGAGAACGACAACGAGCCACTTGAAATGCAATACGCCCCCAGCCATCCGATGCACATTGAGTCGGGCGGCGTCCTGGCGGGTCTGGGTCTGCCGAGCGAAATTTCCGTCAATTCGATTCATGGTCAGGGCGTTGAACGTCTGGCGCCGGGCCTGCGTGTAGAGGCCAGGGCTCCCGACGGGCTGATCGAATCAATCTCCGTCGAGGGAGGCAAGGCTTTTGCTTTAGGTGTGCAGTGGCACCCTGAATGGCAAGTAAGCTCCAACCCCCATTACCTTGCCATCTTCCAGGCATTTGGCGATGCCTGTCGCAAGCGGGCAACACAACGCGACGCGGATGCGTCAACTAACGCCTGACTTATACAAGTCAGGAAACTCAGCCTAGAGGCATTTATGAGTAACAACCTCGACCAGCTCACCGATTGGTTGAAAGACCATAAGATCACAGAAGTCGAATGCATGATTGGTGACCTAACCGGGATTACCCGCGGCAAGATTTCGCCGACCAACAAGTTCATTGCCGAGAAAGGCATGCGCTTGCCCGAGAGTGTGCTGTTGCAAACAGTGACGGGCGACTATGTCGAAGATGACATCTATTACGAGCTCCTCGATCCGGCAGACATCGACATGATCTGCCGTCCCGATCAGAACGCGGTATTTCTCGTGCCCTGGGCCATCGAGCCCACGGCCCAGGTGATTCACGACACCTACGACAAGCAGGGCAACCCGATCGAGTTGTCGCCGCGCAACGTGCTCAAGAAGGTCCTGAAGCTCTATTCCGATAGGGGCTGGCAGCCGATTGTGGCGCCAGAAATGGAGTTCTACCTGACCAAACGCTGCGAAGACCCGGACTTCCCGTTGCAGCCGCCGATTGGCCGCTCCGGTCGCCCGGAAACCGGTCGCCAGTCCTTCTCTATAGAAGCAGCCAACGAATTCGACCCATTGTTCGAAGACGTCTACGACTGGTGCGAGCTGCAGGAACTGGATCTCGACACATTGATCCATGAAGACGGCACAGCGCAGATGGAAATCAACTTCCGTCACGGCGATGCCCTGTCCCTGGCTGACCAGATTCTGGTGTTCAAGCGGACCATGCGCGAAGCGGCGCTCAAGCACAACGTTGCCGCGACCTTCATGGCCAAGCCGATGACCGGTGAGCCTGGCAGTGCCATGCACTTGCACCAGAGCATCATCGACATCGAGACGGGTAAAAACGTCTTCTCTAATGACGATGGTTCGATGAGCGAGTTGTTCCTGCACCACATCGGTGGCTTGCAGAAGTTCATCCCCGAGTTGTTGCCGCTGTTCGCGCCGAACGTCAACTCGTTCCGTCGCTTCCTGCCGGACACTTCGGCACCAGTGAACGTGGAGTGGGGCGAAGAGAACCGCACCGTTGGCCTGCGGGTACCCGATGCTGGCCCGCAGAACCGCCGGGTGGAAAACCGCCTGCCGGGCGCTGACGCCAACCCGTACCTGGCCATCGCTGCGAGCCTGCTGTGCGGTTTCATCGGCATGGTCGAGGCCATTAACCCGAGTGCACCCGTGGTCGGACGTGGTTATGAACGACGCAATTTGCGTCTGCCGTTGACCATCGAAGATGCGCTGGAGCGCATGGAACGCAGCGCCACCATCGAGAAGTACCTGGGCAAGAAATTCATTACTGGCTACGTCGCGGTCAAGCGGGCCGAGCATGAAAACTTCAAGCGCGTGATCAGTTCGTGGGAACGGGAATTCCTGCTGTTCGCCGTCTGATGCGCCGGGTGCGGTTGAGAGAGACCGCACTTTAACCTGAACTTAGGAGATTCGTATGACCAGCAACAACCCGCAAACCCGTGAATGGCAAGCCCTGAGCAATGATCACCACCTGGCCCCTTTCAGCGACTTCAAACAGCTGAAAGAGAAAGGCCCGCGGATCATCACTAACGCCAAAGGCGTTTACCTCTGGGACAGCGAAGGCAACAAGATCCTCGACGGCATGGCCGGTCTCTGGTGCGTGGCTATCGGTTACGGTCGCGATGAACTGGCCGATGCCGCCAGCAAACAGATGCGTGAATTGCCTTATTACAACCTGTTCTTCCAGACCGCTCACCCGCCGGTACTGGAATTGGCCAAGGCTATCGCCGACATCGCACCTGAAGGCATGAACCACGTGTTTTTCACCGGTTCCGGCTCCGAAGGCAACGACACCATGCTGCGTATGGTCCGCCACTACTGGGCGATCAAAGGCCAGCCGAACAAGAAAGTCATCATCAGCCGTGTCAACGGCTACCACGGTTCGACCGTGGCCGGCGCGAGCCTGGGCGGCATGAAATATATGCACGAACAGGGCGACTTGCCGATCCCGGGCATCGTGCATATCCCGCAGCCGTACTGGTTCGGTGAAGGTGGCGACATGAGTCCGGAAGAGTTCGGCATCTGGGCTGCTGATCAACTGGAGAAGAAAATCCTCGAGCTGGGCGTCGACAACGTCGGTGCTTTCATTGCCGAGCCGATCCAGGGCGCGGGCGGCGTGATCGTGCCGCCAGACAGCTACTGGCCGCGCATCAAAGAGATCCTCGCCAAGTACGACATTTTGTTTGTCGCCGATGAAGTGATTTGTGGTTTCGGCCGTACCGGTGAGTGGTTCGGTACCGATTTCTACGACCTCAAACCAGACATGATGACCATCGCCAAGGGCCTGACTTCCGGTTACATCCCTATGGGTGGCCTGATCGTGCGTGACGAAGTGGTCGCGGTGCTCAACGAAGGTGGCGATTTCAACCACGGTTTCACCTACTCCGGGCACCCGGTAGCGGCTGCGGTCGCACTGGAAAACATCCGCATCCTGCGCGACGAGAAAATTATCGAGCGCGTTCATGCAGAAACGGCACCTTATTTGCAAAAGCGTCTACGGGAACTGAATGATCACCCGCTGGTGGGTGAAGTTCGTGGCGTCGGTCTGTTGGGAGCCATCGAGTTGGTTCAGGACAAGGCCACCCGTGCGCGGTATGTCGGGAAGGGCGCTGGCATGATCTGCCGGCAATTCTGCTTCGACAACGGGCTGATCATGCGCGCCGTGGGCGACACCATGATCATTGCTCCGCCACTGGTGATCAGTCATGCCGAGATCGACGAACTGGTGACTAAAGCTCGCAAGTGTCTGGATCTGACCTTGAGTGCATTGCAAAGCTAAGTGCTAGGCTCTGAGCGGGGTGCGAAGTTGGCACTCCGCTCGGTGCAAACAAAGGATGGGTCTTTCCTTGAAAGCCCGTGTTGGATCTTGCCAGACTACCCACTGTTCCAGTTGCCTGGGAATTGGCCACTGAACATGTGATTAAAAAGAATAATTGGAGCATGACGCATGAAGGCATTTGGTTTAAAGAACGCTGGCAAGACCCTCCTCGCTTTGTCCCTGATGGGCGTGATGGCTGGCGCGGCCCAGGCCGATGACAAGGTGCTGCACGTGTACAACTGGTCCGATTACATCGCACCGGACACCATCAAGAAGTTTGAAACCGAGTCGGGGATCAAGGTCGTCTACGACGTTTTCGACAGTAACGAAACCCTTGAAGCCAAGTTACTGGCAGGCAAGTCCGGTTACGACATCGTCGTACCGTCCAACAACTTCCTGGCCAAACAGATTAAAGCCGGGGTTTACCAGGAACTGGACAAGTCCAAGCTGCCTAACTGGAAAAACCTCAACGAGTCGCTGCTCAAAGCGGTATCGGTGAGCGACCCGGGCAACAAACACGCTTTTCCTTATATGTGGGGCTCGATCGGTATCGGCTTTAACGCCGAGAAGGTCAAAGCAGTACTGGGTGCCGACGCACCGACCAATTCCTGGGATTTGATCTTCAAGCCGGAAAACGCTGCGAAGCTGAAGTCGTGCGGTATCAGCGTCCTCGATTCGCCGACCGAGATGATTCCAATCGCGCTGCACTACCTCGGTTACCCAACCGACAGCCAGGACAAGAAGCAACTGGCCGAAGCTGAAGCGCTGTTCATGAAAATCCGTCCATCGATTGGCTATTTCCACTCTTCCAAGTACATCTCGGATCTTGCCAACGGCAACATCTGCGTAGCTATCGGTTATTCGGGTGACGTCTACCAGGCTAAGTCCCGTGCGGCAGAAGCCGGTGACAAAGTTAAGGTCAGCTACAACATTCCGAAAGAAGGTGCTGGCAGCTTCTACGACATGGTCGCTATCCCTAAAGATGCGGAAAACGTCGAAGGCGCCTACAAGTTCATGACCTTCCTGCAGAAGCCGGAAATCATGGCTGAAATCACCAACGCCGTGCGTTTCCCGAACGGTAACGCGGCTGCAACCGCACTGGTCGATAAAGCAATTACCAGCGACCCAGGCATTTATCCGCCAGCGGATGTGCAGGCCAAGCTGTATGCCATTGCCGACTCACCGGCCGCTACCCAGCGAATCCTGACCCGCAGCTGGACCAAAATCAAATCGGGTAAATAACCGTAAGACCCTGTAGCCGCTGCCGCAGGTGGCGGCTACAGAATTTAAATGACAGAAAGTTTTGCTGAATCGGGTTATCGAGGGTAAGTTGCGCGCCGGTTTTGTTGCCGGGCAGCCATGGCTGTCATGTAACGCGGGCACGACTGCGGCCCAACTATTTAGAGGACCTCCACTTGCCTATTTCTTTTTTTCGCAATGCCATGCTGGTAGGTACTGGCCTGACGCTGGCCGTCAGTGTTCAATCGGCACCCACCGTGCATATTTATAACTGGTCGGACTATATCGGTCAGACGACCCTGGTGGACTTCAATAAAGCCACTGGCATCAAGCCGGTGTATGACGTATTCGATTCCAATGAAACCCTGGAAGGCAAGTTGCTGGCCGGGCGTACCGGTTATGACGTGGTCGTACCGTCCAACCATTTCTTGGGCAAGCAGATCAAGGCCGGGGCATTCCAGAAGCTCGACAAGTCAAAGTTGCCGAACTATTCGAACCTCGACCCGGAGTTGCTCAAACGCCTGGAGAAGAACGATCCGGGCAACCAATACGCGGTGCCTTACCTATGGGGCACCAACGGCATCGGCTACAACGTCGAGAAGGTCAAGGCGGTGCTGGGTGTCGACAAGATCGACTCCTGGAGCGTGCTGTTCGAGCCTGAGAACATCAAGAAGCTGCACAGTTGTGGCGTAGCGTTCCTCGACTCCGCCGATGAAATGATGCCCACGGTCCTCAACTACATGGGCCTGAACGCCAACAGCACCAACCCCGAAGATTACAAAAAGGCTGAAGCCAAGTTGCTGGCGGTGCGGCCTTACGTGACTTACTTCCACTCTTCCAAGTACATCTCGGACCTGGCCAACGGCGACATCTGCGTCGCGGTCGGCTTCTCCGGCGACATCTTCCAGGCCAAGGCCCGTGCGGGTGAAGCCGGTAAAGGTGTAAATATCGCCTACGCGATTCCGAAAGAGGGCGGCGCGCTCTGGTTCGACATGCTGGCGATTCCGAAGGATTCGGCCAACGTCAAGGAAGCCCATGCCTTCATCAACTATTTGCTGAAACCTGAAGTCATCGCTCAGGTCAGTGATTACGTCGGCTACGCCAACCCAAACCCCGGGTCGGACAAACTGATGGAACAGTCCATACGCACCGACGAAGCGGTTTATCCGCCGCAAGCAGTCCTCGACAAGACCTACGTGTCTATCGAGCTACCACCGACCATTCAACGTTTAATGACCCGCAGCTGGACCAAGGTCAAGTCGGGTAAATAGCTTCAAAGGCTCAAACTATCCAAGGTTCGCCTGCATTGGGCGAACTGCAAATTTTGTTGGGAGTTTCGTAAATGGCAGTTGCCTCCGGCGCCTATAAGAAAGCCCTCGAGGGCGACCAATTACCTAAACAGGTATTGGTCAAAATCGACCGGGTCACGAAGAAGTTCGACGAGACGATTGCAGTGGACGATGTGTCCCTGGAAATCAAGAAAGGCGAGA
Organism: Pseudomonas sp. F220; assembly: GCF_057813935.1. Taxonomy (NCBI): domain Bacteria; kingdom Pseudomonadati; phylum Pseudomonadota; class Gammaproteobacteria; order Pseudomonadales; family Pseudomonadaceae; genus Pseudomonas; species Pseudomonas sp. F220. The sequence continues at coordinate 200,894 of NZ_JBVASJ010000003.1, read as the reverse complement.
TTTTCGCTTTGCTCGGCGGCTCGGGATCGGGCAAATCCACCCTGCTGCGAATGCTCGCAGGTTTCGAGCGACCAACGGAGGGGCGCATTTTTCTCGATGGTGTGGATATCACTGACATGCCGCCGTACGAGCGGCCGATCAACATGATGTTCCAGTCCTATGCCTTGTTCCCGCACATGACTGTGGCGCAGAACATCGCCTTCGGCCTCAAGCAGGACAAGATTCCGGCGTCTGAAGTCGACGCTCGTGTGACGGAGATGCTCAAGCTGGTACAGATGAGCCAATACGCCAAGCGCAAACCGCATCAACTGTCCGGTGGTCAGCGTCAGCGAGTGGCACTTGCTCGCTCTCTGGCCAAGCGACCGAAGTTGTTGCTGCTCGACGAGCCAATGGGTGCGCTGGACAAGAAGCTGCGCTCGCAAATGCAGCTTGAGCTGGTTGAGATCATCGAGCGGGTCGGCGTGACCTGCGTGATGGTGACCCACGACCAGGAAGAAGCCATGACCATGGCTGAACGCATTGCGATCATGCACCTGGGCTGGATCGCCCAAATCGGTAGCCCGATCGACATCTACGAAACCCCGACCAGCCGTCTGGTCTGCGAATTCATCGGTAACGTCAACATCTTCGAAGGCCAAGTGGTGGACGACGCCGAGGGCCATGCACTCATTACCTGCAAGGATCTGGATCGCAACATCTACGTGGGCCACGGCGTCAGCACCTCGGTGCAGGACAAGTCCATCACCTACGCAATTCGCCCGGAAAAACTGCTGGTCACCTCCGAGATGCCGACCTGCGAATACAACTGGTCGAGCGGCAAAGTGCATGACATCGCCTACCTCGGTGGGCATTCGGTGTTCTACGTCGAATTGCCAAACGGAAAACTGGTCCAGTCGTTCGTGGCCAACGCTGAACGCCGTGGCGCGCGGCCTACCTGGGGTGACCAGGTCTACGTCTGGTGGGAAGACGACAGCGGCGTGGTACTTCGCTCATGAACATGAAAAAATTCAAGCGCCAGCTACAACGAATAACACCCGGTGGCCGTCAATTGGTCATCGGGATACCGTTCCTCTGGCTGTTCATGTTCTTCATGCTGCCGTTCTTCATCGTTATGAAGATCAGTTTCGCAGAAGCCGACGTGGCCATTCCGCCGTATACCGAGATCTACAGCTACGTCGAGCACAAGGTGCAACTGCTGCTCAACCTCGGTAACTACGCGATGCTGGGTGACGACGAGTTGTACATCGCCGCTTACCTTGGCTCGTTGAAGATGGCTTTTTTCAGCACCATCCTCTGCTTGCTGATTGGTTATCCGATGGCCTATGCCATCGCCAGCGCACGCAAGGAAATGCAGACCGTGCTGGTGCTGCTGATCATGATGCCGACCTGGACGGCGATCCTGATCCGCGTTTACGCGTGGATGGGCATCCTCAGCAACAATGGCCTGCTCAACGGCTTTCTGATGTCGATGGGCTGGATCAACGAACCGCTGCAGATACTCAATACCAACCTGGCGGTCTATATCGGCGTGGTTTACTCCTACCTGCCGTTTATGATCCTGCCGCTCTACGCCAACCTGGTGAAGCACGACAACAGTCTGCTGGAAGCTGCGTCGGACCTGGGCTCTAGCACCTTCAATAGCTTCTGGAAAATCACCGTCCCGCTGTCCAAGAACGGCATCATCGCCGGCTGCATGCTGGTGTTCATTCCTGTAGTGGGTGAGTTCGTGATCCCGGAACTGCTCGGCGGGCCGGAAACCCTGATGATCGGTAAAGTGCTCTGGCAAGAGTTCTTCAATAACCGTGACTGGCCGGTGGCGTCCGCCTTGGCCGTGGTGATGCTGGCGATCCTGATTGTGCCGATCATCCTCTTCAACCGTAGTCAGGCTAAAGAAATGGAGGGCAAAGAATGAAGCGCTTCAGTTTTTCAAGCCTGATGCTGATATTGGGGCTGGTGTTCATCTACGCGCCGATGCTGATCCTGGTGATCTACTCGTTCAACGCCTCGAAACTGGTGACGGTATGGGGTGGTTGGTCGATCAAGTGGTACGTGGGCCTGCTGGACAACACGCAACTGATGGGCTCGGTCGTCCGCTCGCTGGAGATCGCCTGCTACACGGCGTTCGCCGCGGTGATACTGGGTACGCTGGCAGCGTTCGTGCTGACTCGCATTACCCGCTTCAAGGGACGCACGCTATTCGGTGGCCTGGTCACTGCGCCATTGGTGATGCCCGAAGTGATCACCGGCCTGTCGCTGTTGCTGCTGTTCGTTGCCATGGCGCAGATGATCGGCTGGCCGCAAGAGCGCGGCATCCTCACCATCTGGATCGCCCACACGACGTTCTGTGCGGCCTATGTAGCGGTGGTGGTCTCGGCACGCTTGCGTGAGCTGGACCTGTCTATCGAAGAAGCGGCTATGGACCTTGGTGCGCGGCCGTGGAAGGTGTTCTTCCTGATCACCATCCCGATGATCGCGCCATCGTTGGGGGCGGGCGGCATGATGTCCTTCGCCCTTTCGCTGGATGACCTGGTGTTGGCGAGCTTTGTGTCGGGTCCGGGTTCGACGACCTTGCCGATGGAGGTCTTCTCGGCCGTGCGTCTGGGTGTGAAACCCGAGATCAACGCCGTGGCCAGCCTGATCCTGCTGGTGGTGTCGTTGGTGACCTTCCTCGTCTGGTTCTTTAGCCGCCGTGCTGAAGAAAGTCGCAAACGCGCAGTCCAGCAAGCCATCGATGAAGGCGCTGCTGACTCGTGGAAACAACCGGACATACGCCGCGCCCAGGCGCCGGAAGCGGCTTAATACCTGATGCCGGGTTGACCACATTCCTGTGGCCAACCCGGGCCAATGTGGGAGCGGGCTTGCTCGCGAAGACGGACTGACATTCAACATCTACTTTGACTGAAACACCGCTTTCGCGAGCAAGCCCGCTCCCACATTTGGGTCACGCCACCCAAGGTGATTTGCGGATGACCTCCACAAAATTCATCGGTTTGAACCCCGGCTCCTGATCCACCAGCACATCGGCATTCACGGTGCCGAAGGTGGTCAGCGGCCGATGTTTGAAGCCGTTGGCGAACGCACACAGGATGCATTCCTTGAAACCTTCGCCACGAGGGTGAGCATGCACTACTGCTTCACGCTGCACGGTGGAAAACGCCGCGTAGTCGATGCCCAGCACATCCATTTCGACGCCGGCGGTGACGAGCGCTACGTTCGGACGCAGGTGTTGCGGCACGCCCGGGGTGGTGTGCAGAGCGATCGACAACCACACTTGTTCGATATCGTCCTCCGACAAACCGTATGGCTTGAGGAATGCTTTGGCGGCGTTGGCGCTGTCGACTTCGAAGCGCTCGTTGTCCGTGCGATGACCTTCCACCAGACCCAAATCATGGAACATCGCGCCGACGTACAACAACTCCGGATCGTAGGTCAGTTGCTGACGCTCACCGCTCAAGGCGCCAAACAGAAACACTCGGCGCGAGTGGTGATACAACAGGTCGGACTCAATATCCCGGATGTATTCTGTGGTCGCTTTGGCAAGGGCACTGTCGGGGATTTTGATGCCGGCAATGGTGCTGCTCATGGTAGTTACCTGGTGAGGAACGCCGTGGCGGCGCTGATGAATCCAGTTTGTTCCCGCGTCCGGGAGCGAACAATCGACACGAGGCTGCGATCCCGGCCAATCAGCGCGCATATCGCGCCAACTCGCTTCTTGACCAGTGTTTCGCTAGGGTTAGCCAGTTGCCCCCAAAGATCTCCCTCGCACTGAAGGTCTTGGCCCTGCTGTCCCTCTCATAGCCATAGAAGGCGATTCATCCCATGAGCAAAACCGTTGCCATCGTAGTTTTTTCCGGGGTTCAGTCCCTGGATGTCACGGGGCCCATGGATGTGTTCTCCGAAGCCAACCGCTTTCTTACACCCGAAGATCACTACCAGTTAGAAGTGATTGGCGTGGAGCATGGGGTGATGCCCTGCTCGAATGGCTTGGTGCTGCAGGCCCATCGGCATTTCAGCGAAGCGTTCCAGGCCTATGACTTGCTGCTGGTCGCCGGCGGACCGCAGTTGCCGTATCAGGATTTTGGGGCGGGGTTTCATGCTTGGCTGCGCGAAGCGAGTGTTCGTGCGAACCGTTTCGGCTCGATCTGTAATGGCACGTTCATGCTTGCCCGCGCGGGATTGCTCGACGGGCGAACCGTCACCACCCACTGGAGCGATGCCGTTGCGCTCGCGGCGCTGTGCCCATCGACTCAAGTCGAGGCCGATCGGCTCTACGTGCAGGACGGTCAGCTCTACACCTCGGCGGGGGTGACGGCAGGGATCGATTTGTCGTTGTACCTGCTGGCCAAGGACCACGGCCCGGAAGTCGCGTTGAGCGTGGCTAAGCGATTGGTGGTGTTCACTCAGCGCTCGGGCGGGCAATCGCAGTTCAGCCCGTTCCTCACGCCCCATGCCGAGGCGACCTCGCCGGTGGCGATGGTCCAGCGCTACGTGTTGGCCAATCTGATTGGGGACCTGAGCATTGCCGACCTAGCCAAAGCCGCCAACATGAGCGCGCGTAACTTCTCCCGGGTGTTTGCCAGGGACGCAAAAATCACCCCGGCAGAATTCGTCGAGCGGGCGAGGGTGGACGCGGCGCGAGTGATGCTGGAAAGCGGTAGTGCGCCGCTCAAAACAGTTGCCTATCAATGCGGGTTTCGCGATGCGCAGCACATGCGCAGTGTTTTCAACCGCCGGCTTGGAGTGACGCCACAGCAGTTTCGAGTGAATTTTTCGGCGATGGTTTGAGCAATCACAGAAACTGTGGGAGCGAGCCTGCTCGCGAAGAGGCTGTGTCAGTCGATAGAGATGCTGACTGAACAACCGCATTCGCGAGCAGGCTCGCTCCCACAGGGTTTCATCTCACTTCTTCAAACTGTCATACGCCTCAAGCGCTCGCAGCGAGTAGATGTACGCTGCGCCGGCATTCAGTGAAATCGCGGTGGCCAGGGTCGCGGCCACTTCTTCGCGGGTCGCGCCTGCCTTGATCGCGGCGTCGGTATGCACGCCGATGCAACCGTCACAGCGGGTGGTTATGGCGACCGCGATGGAAATCAGCTCACGAGTCTTGGCATCGAGCACATTGTTTTCGGCTGCCGCTTCGCCTAGTGCCGTGTAGGCTTTGACCATTTTCGGGTTGCTCTTGCCCAGTGCACCGAAGGCGTTCTTGATGGTGGGCAGCAGTTCGGACCAGTTATTGAACATTGCGTTAACTCCAGCGAGGGTTGGGGTGTACTGTTGCGACATCTACAGTCTTGACCATCCGGGCGTATTGGGTTTGTTCGATCCGCTCACTTATTTATCCGATGCTCGCAAATGAACTCGATCGATAAACTCATCGCGTTGGCCAGCCTTCGCGGCAGTCTGGATTTACGTTGTCAGTTCCAGGGTGACTGGGCGCTGGACCATACGCCTGAAGCGCTCGGCGTGGCGCCGTATCACATTGTGCTGGCGGGCGAGTGCAGGGCCGAGTTGTCCGGTGGGCAGCGGGTGCGGTTGTCCGAGGGCGACATTCTGCTGCTGCCCGGCGGTGCGACGCATCTGCTGCGCAGCCAGGGAGCGCGTATCGCCGCGACGACACCTCGGGTGATCGAGGGTGGCTTGCTGCCGGTACATCGAATGGGCGGTGACACGCCAGACCTGGACATGCTCTGCGGACGCTTTCATTACAACCGTGAGTCGTTGCTGTTTTCGGCGCTGCCAGATTACCTGTTGATTTCCAGCCGTGAAGGTCAGTTGGATGGGCAGTTGGCGGCGTTGATCGGTTTGCTGCGAGGGGAAGCGGACGGCAATCGGATTGGCGCGCAGTTTTTTGTGGATGCGTTGTCGTCGGCGTTGTTCACGCTGATTCTGCGTGCCCATCTTGCGCAGCAGGCTCCGGTCAGTGGCACGCTTGCCTTGCTCGCCGACAAACGCTTGAACCACGCCTGGCAAGCGATGCTTGCCGACCCTGGGCGTGACTGGAGCATCGATAGCCTGGCCAGCGAAGCGTCCATGTCCCGGGCTACGTTCATGCGTGCTTTTGTCCGCGTGGCGGGTGTGTCGCCGTGGGTGCTGCTGACGCAGGTACGGATGGAGCTGGCCTTCAATCTGCTGAGCCAGTCACGTTTGGGCCTGAGTGATATCGCCGCCCGGGTGGGTTACCAATCCCAGGCAGCGTTCAGCAAGAAATTCAAGGAAACCTACGGCGAAGCGCCTGGGCGGTTGCGGCGGGGGATTTAGATTTTTGTTGGTCGGGCTGCCGCTATCGCGAGCAAGCTCACTCCCACAGGTGATCTCCAGTGGTCACAGATCCAATGTGGGAGCGAGCTTGCTCGCGATGAGGCCATCACCAACAACAAAAATCTACTGCGCAGCCCGCGCCGGCAACAGCTTCAAGGTACTGCGGGTATTGGCTGTCACTTCCTCGTCGTTGAAATACGCCTGCTGGTAAATCCCGTCGATGTACGCTTCGGCCTGGTCGTCATAGTGCTTGTCGAACGGCACGCCGCTTTGCCCTACCGGGTTGATGGTCAGGCTGTGGGCCGGGTCGGCGAAGTCGATGATGCGTCGGGTCGAGGGACCGTAGGTCACTGGCCACGGTGCGGGGCCGATCTTGGCCGAGAGATTGTTCGGTACTTCGTGAGTACCGGGCGCGTCGAACGGGCCGACGTTGAAGATTCGATCCAGCGGCTTTTGCATACCAAGCGGATGGCCGTGAGTCAGGGTGTGTGCCTTGCCCCACTGCCATTGTGCCGGGTCTTCGTCGAGGGTGGCTTTGAGATGGGCAATGCTGGCCTGCCATGCGGCTTTGACGATGTCGGCGCGATTTTCCTTGCTAAGGGTGTTGCGGTCGTCCCACCACGGCGAATCGGGGGACGCCGCCAGGCGCGGTAATGCGGCATCGATCACGTGGGTGGAGAGCAGTGTCTCGAAGAAGCCATCGCCGAGCTCATCGTGGAACACGGCGTCGGTCAGGTTGAACAAAAACTGGTTGAACAGCGTGGCGCTGGTGGAGTCCAGGGGGTAGTCGCCTTTCCACTGCGCCAGTTGCGCCACCAGTTTGAGTTCCGCGGAGTCTTTCACCACCTCGCGCAGCACCGGCAACAGCGGCGCGAGCAGGCGAGGGCCATAGGCGGTAGTGGTGCCCAGTTGCAGTTTCTGGCTGTTATCCAGGTCCCATTTGACGCTCGCGTCGCTCAGCTGTCTGTTCAACTGCTGGCCGCGATCCGCCAGGTTGTAATAGCCGGGGATCTCTATTCCGGTCGCAGAGACAGGCTGGAAGTTGGCCGAAACGATGTAGCCGCGTGCCGGGTTCTCTTCCTGAGGGTTGGCGCTGAAGGGATAGAAACCGTTCTTGTCTGCCTCGTTGGTGCTGCCGTCGAGGATGAAGCCCGGTTTGACCCCGGCGGGGCGTTTGGGCAGTTGTGCCGCGGCCCACCAGCCGATGTCGCCTTTGGCGTTGGCCCACACCAGATTCAAGCCTGGCGCATGCACCTTGGCCGCGGCGCTACGGGCCTTGACCAGGGTGTCAGCGCGGTTGAGCTGGTAGAAGCCTTCGAGGATCGGGTTTTGGGTTTCGAGGAACGCCCACCACATGGCAATCGGCGTCTTGCCGACGCTGGCACCAAGCACGTCATTGATGATCGGGCCGTGGGGTGACTGGCGCAGAGTCAGCGTGACCGGCGCCTGACCCTTCACTGCGATCTGCTGCTGCGTGATGACCATATCCACCCACTTGTCGTGGTACCAGACCTGATTAGGGTTATCCGGGTTGACCTTTTCGGCGATCAAATCGAGATCGTCATTCTGGAACATGGTCAGGCTCCAGCCGAAGTCGAGGTTGTGGCCGAGGAAGGCGAATGGCACTAGCGCCTGATGATGACCGTACAGCTCAAAACCCGGCATCGACAAGTGCGCTTCGTACCACACTGAAGGCACGGAAAAGCGAATGTGCGGATCGCCGGCCAGCAGTGGTTTGCCGCTCTTGGTCCGGTTGCCGGAAATCACCCATGCGTTGCTGCCTTCGAACTGCGGCAGGCCATTGTCGGCCAGCGCTTCTTCGCTCAGTCGGGCAATCGCGTTAAGGTCTTTCCAGTCAACGGCGGCGAGGGACGGTGAGGTGCGCGCCTGACTTTTGGCCAACGCGCCTTTAGGCTGCCAGTCGAGATCGAAGATTTTCAGATAATCGTTGCCCAGTCGATCGCGCACGAAAGTCAGCAGTGGATCGGTGCGAAAAGCTGCGGCAAAGCTGTAGGCCATGTAACCGGCGACGCTGACGGTGTCTTCAGCGGTGAACGGGCGCTTGTGGATACCCAGTACGTCGAACTCTATCGGTTGGGCGTGAGTGTTCTGATATTGGTTGATCCCGTCCAGGTAGGCTTGCAGGGCTTTCCAGGCTGGTGATTGGCGGTCAAGGCTGGCCGCATAAGTCTCGGCGCGCTCGCGGATGCGCAGGCTGCGGAACAGTTTGTCGGTATCGATCAGCTTGGGACCGAGCACTTCGGCGAGCTCGCCCTGAGCCAGACGGCGCATGATTTCCATCTGGAACAACCGGTCTTGAGCATGCACGTAACCGAGGGCGCGATAGAGGTCGGTTTCGTTCCCGGCGCGAATATGCGGCACGCCACGTTCGTCATAGCGCACCGTGACCGAGTCTTGCAGGCCCTCCAGCTCCACCAGTCCTTGGCGCGATGGCTGCTTGCTGTACACGTACCAGCCGCCACCGACAGCGAGTGCGACGATCAGGATGGCAAGTACGGTCAGGATGCGTTTCATTGAAACTCCTTGTTCTTTTTCTGGGTTGCTATCACTGAGGGCCGCGACCATTTAGCACAGGCTTTCTGTGCTGTGCAGCGTTGTCCTTGATAAGTCAGGAATGCCCTAGTCTAGTTAGCTTGGCTGCCCGGCCACGGACAATAACAGCCCCCCGCCAAGGTGTGGGTAGCGTCGACCGGGCGTCCTTCACTGAGCGCCTGCAGAATCGGTTCGATAAAGCTGTTGTTGGAATTACAGGTCAGGCCTTCGCTGTAGGGCCCGAAATACGCAAGTTTGCCGTTTCGATCCCAGATCGCCACAGCCGGGCTTGCCGGTATTTGTTCGGAGCCGGGCAAGACCGACAAGGTTTTCAGGCTGCTCAGGGTGCCGGGCAACTGGCCGTGGCTACCGGGCTTTTGCACCGAATAGAACTCCACCCCTTGTGGTGTGTAATGCTCGATCAGTTCGGCCAGGTGCTGCTGGTTGCCGACGTTGCACGGGCAGGCCGGGTCCCAGAAATGCACCAGGCGGATCGATCCGGGGCCGGCCAGTTCGGGAGGCAGGCTCAGAGGGTCGCCGGAAAACACCGCGGAGTGTTCGCTGAATGCGCGAAGGTAACGCCCCTGAAACCAGTCGTAAGCCGCCCACAGCGCCCCAGCGCACACAAGGACGAGCAGGCCGGCAAGCAGTGTCGTGCGGTAGGGCAGGCGCATACGAATTAATCCTCGAAGGTCGGGTAGCTTGCCATGCTTGCCGCGACAGATGAATATCGCAGACCCATAAAGTCTGTTTCGCGCCCGCGCGTTTGTCTGGAAACTCCGTATGCCTGCGACCTTTGAGCCCGATCACCTGCGTGCCAGCCTGCGCCCCTTGGCCTCCGCGCAGCCGCTGTCGGCGGAAGCACAGGCCTATCAGCGGTTCTATGGGCTGGATTTTGCGCAGCGCAGCGTGCCGGTCAAGCGCGCGTTGGGATGCTTCAAGGTCGGTGGTTATGAGGTGGTCAGCCAGGTCTGGTGGCCGCAGCAGGCAGTGGCCACGATGTTTTTGTTTCACGGCTTCTACGATCACATGGGGCTGTACCGGCATGTGATTGAGTGGGCGCTGGAGCAGAATTTCGTGGTGATTTCCTGCGACTTGCCGGGGCATGGCTTGTCCAGCGGCGAGCGCGCCAGCATCAAGGATTTCGCCGAGTATCAGGCGGTACTGCAAGGGCTGTTCAGCGAGGCGAAGTCCCTCAATCTGCCGCAGCCGTGGCACCTGTGCGGGCAAAGCACCGGTGGGGCGATTGTGATCGATCACCTGCTCAATCACGGCGCCGACAGCCCGGCGCAAGGCCAGACCATCCTGCTCTCGCCGCTGGTGCGGCCACGGTCCTGGGGTTGGTCGCAGTTCAGCTATTACCTGATCAAACCCTTCGTCAAAGGCATTGCCCGGCGTTTCAGCGAGAACACCAACGACCCTGATTTTTTGCCGTTCCTGCAGGCTGATCCGTTGCAGCCGTTACGGCTGCCGACCGCTTGGGTCGGAGCGCTGGCGCAGTGGATCAAACGCATCGAAGCCGCGCCGCGCAGTATGCGGCGGCCACTGATCGTTCAGGGGCAAGCGGATATGACCGTGGATTGGGAGCATAACCTGGAGATGTTGCGCAGTAAGTTCGACCAGCCGCAGGTACTCATGTTGCCTGAGGCGCGGCATCATCTGGCAAATGAAACGCAGGTGTTGCGCGAGCGGTATTTTGGTTTTTTGAGCAAGAATTCCTGAACGATCTATGCCTCAAATCACTGCGCCAGGCTCGACGTACTTTGCCCCACCGCCAACCCTGCGCGGATGGCTGCCAGCGCGGCCTGATAGTACGCCTTGCCTTCAGTTGACTCCGCGAAGGTGGCGAACTCTTCCAGCTCCGGGTCAGACAGATCGCGGTAAACGTAGAGCAAGGTGTTGTTCAGGTCGCTACCAATTTGATCCATCAGCCGCTGGCGCTGACCGTTCAACATCCCTTGGGCCTGACCGCCGCCGAGCAGGCCGGGAATCATCTGGCTCAGGCTGTCAGCGGCAACCCCTGCGATCGCCAGGCTGACTTCGGCACCGGCCTCGCGGGCAGGCAGTGCTTGAGCCAAATGGCCAATGATCAACTGACGGGTATCGCTGGCTGCGATTTTCGGCAAGCCCTGAGCGTTTTTTGCCAACTGGTCGCGACGGGTCGCCAGCAGTTCAGCGGAGATGATCTTGCGCCCCAGCGGTGACTGGAAAAACGCCAGTGCCGGTTTCGGGTCGGCAAGTTTCTTTCGCAACTGCGCCTCGGCCCGCTGATCCATTGCCTGTGGCGCAAAGCGCTGATTGCTGTTGTTCACCAGCGCCTGGAACACCGCTGGCGGCAGGCTGTTTTTGTAGCGTTGCTGGGCGGCGGTAAGGGCATCAGTAAAATGCGCGCGTTGTTCTGGCCAACCGGCGACCTTGTACAACTGGTCGAGGCTGTCTGCCCAAGAGGGCAAAGTGCAGAACATTAACAGTGAAAAAAGCAAACGGCGCATAAGGACTCCTGTCAGCAGGGCACTATTCTCCGTGTGAGTACCCGGCTTGTCGAGAATTCGTATCAGGATCACCACGCAACGTGCCTGCGCTCGATTGTGCTGCGTTAACGCTGATCTTCGCTCTGCGACGTTTCGTGGCGATCCCTGCTGTACGGCTCTGTCGGATTTACAGGCGTATGGATACTATGCGCGGCATGCAAATACCCTCTGATCACCCGCTGCTATTACGTATCGTCGACGACCTGGCTGCACGCGGCTGGTCGCAGCAGAATATTTTCCTGCCAGAGGCTCTGACCCTGGAGTTGGCGGCTGAGTGCCGCAAACGCGCCGCCGAGGGTGAATTGGCTCCTGCGGGAGTGGGCCGAGGTCCCGTCCAGGAAATTCGCGAGGGTATTCGAGGTGACCATATCCAGTGGCTCGAACCCGGTCAGGTCGAGTCTTGCGACAGCTACCTGGGGTTGATGGACAGCCTGCGGGTCGCTATGAATCGTGGGCTGTTCCTGGGTCTGGAAGATTTCGAAAGCCATTTCGCGCTGTACCCTCCGGGTGCGTTTTACCTCAAGCATGTCGACCGCTTTCGCGATGATGACCGGCGCATGGTGTCCGCGGTGATCTATCTCAATCAGGCCTGGTTGCCTGAGCATGGCGGACAATTGCGGATGTACCTGGACGACGGTGTTGAACATGATGTGGTGCCCACCGGTGGTTGCCTGGTGGTATTCCTCTCTGGCGAAGTGCCCCATGAAGTCCTGCCTGCCACTCGAGATCGCCTGTCGCTGACGGGTTGGTTTCGTCGTCGTGGTAATGAGCCGTTTTGATCATGCAAAAAATTCTGGTGAGTCGCTGCCTGCTGGGGCACCGCGTGCGTTACGACGGCGGGGCCTGCGGGCCGTTCAACCAGTTGGAACAGTGGATCGCTGAAGGTCGGGTAGTGCCGCTGTGCCCGGAAGTCGCTGGCGGCTTACCGACGCCCAGAGCGGCGGCGGAGATTCCGGGTGGGCAGGGTGGTGAAGTACTTGATGGTTATGCATCGGTGATCACCTCCGGGGGCGAGGACGTCAGCGCCGAGTTCCTCTCGGGCGCCCGGCAGGCACTGGAACTGGTGCAAAAACACGCCATCCGGATTGCCGTGCTCAAGGCCAATAGCCCGTCTTGCGGCAATTTGCTGACCTATGACGGGACGTTCAGCGGGGTCAAGGTCAGCGGCGAGGGCGTTACCGCTGCACTGCTGACCCGCAACGGGGTGCGGGTGTTCAGCGAACTGGAGCTGGCTGAGGCGGCGACTGCGTTGGCAGCACTCATCCAGCAGACTTCACATAACTAATGTGGGAGCGAGCCTGCTCGCGCTGAGGGCATTACATTCAACAATGATGTTGACTGTCAGGCCGCTATCGCGAGCAGGCTCGCTCCCACATTGGGTCTCCATTGGATTACGGTTTTGGCGGCAGACTCGCGTCCATGCCGAACCACTTCTCGGACAACGCCATCAACCGACCATCAGCTTTGATCCGTTGCAAGGCGCTGTCGAGGCTGGCCTGGAACGCCGGATTGCCCTTTTGAAAGGGGATGGCGAGGCTCAGGGTCCGAGCGGTCTTGGCGGCTTTCTGGGTGAGTGCATGGTCGTCGGTGAGTGCGTAGGGAATTACCAGGCGATCGCTGACGGGCGACGGTGAGCGCTGGGCATCGGGGTGGTCGCTGAGCAGATCGAGGCCATTCAGGATGCCGGAGCCCTCTGCGGGTGCCCGCGCCACCTTTTTGCGGTCAACCAGATCTGCGCTTGAATAGCTGTAAGGCTCGCTGAAGTCGAAACGATCCTTGCGCTCCGGGGTCAGTGCTATGTGGTTAATGGCGATGTCGTACTTGCCGCTCTCGACGCCTGGCAACAGGTCCGAGTCTTCAGTGACGACGAAGTCGGCCCGCACATCGAGTTCACTGGCGAGCATTTGGCCCAACTCGACCTCGAAGCCAGTGAGTTTGCCGTCATCCTTGAAGTTAAACGGTGGGGTATTGGCTTCCAGGGCAATGCGAAGCTCGCCGCGGTCATTTACATCGTCGATCAATTCGGCTTGAGCGTAAGTGCTCACAAGGGGCAGCAAAAGTAACAGGCCAGGCAAAAACCGCATGGTCACTCCTTTGAATTCTAATGTGCTGCGCGCGGGTTCTGGCGCGCTTTGCTATGGTGAAGAGTGCCTTCGACAACGAATTGCCACGAAGTTGTCGCAACCGTACAGATTTTGCAGAAAAACTGGAGAACAGAATGAAAACCTTTATGTCTTGTGCTGCTTTGGCCAGCCTGTTGCTGGGCGCTTCGATGCTGGCAAGCGCTGCGGATAGCGTCCCGCGCACTCCGGCCCCCAAAGGCGCAGAAGCGTTCATCGTCTCTCCGGAAGACGGTGCCACGGTGGGTCAAACCTTCAAGGTCAAATTCGGCGTCAAGGATATTGCCCTGGCCCCGGCCGGCGACCAGACCAAAAATACCGGCCACCATCACCTGCTGATTGATGTCGATAAACTACCGGTCGAGACCGCACCGATCCCGTTGGACGCCAACCACATGCACTTCGGCAAGGCCCAGACCGAAGCCGAGATCAAGCTGGCCCCGGGCAAGCACACCTTGCAGCTGGAAATGGGCGACAAGAACCACATGCCGTTCGATCCGCCGATTGTCTCGAAAAAAATCACCGTCACTGTGAAATAACAATTTCGCGTGCATAAAAAAGGGAGACCCGAAGGTCTCCCTTTTTCGTTGGCACTTGAAGCTTAGAACAGCACGCGGCAACGGATGGTGCCGTTGATGTGTTGTAGCTTCTCTTGCGCCAGGTCCGAGTATTCGGCGTCGACGTCGATGACGACGTAGCCGACTTTCTCGTTGGTCTGCAGGAACTGACCAGAAATGTTGATACCGTTTTCGGCGAAAACTTTGTTGATCTCGCTCATCACACCCGGGATGTTCTCGTGGATGTGCAGCAAACGGTGCTTGCCAGGGTGAGCCGGCAGGGCCACTTCCGGGAAGTTGACCGAGGACACCGACGTACCGTTGTCGCTGTACTTGACCAGCTTCTCTGCCACTTCCAGGCCAATGTTGGCTTGGGCTTCAGCGGTGGAACCGCCGATGTGCGGGGTCAGGATCACGTTGTCCAGGCCACGCAGCGGGCTTTCGAACTCTTCGTCGTTGGAGCGCGGCTCCACCGGGAATACGTCGATCGCTGCGCCGATCAGGTGCTTGTCCTTGATCGCGTCCGCCAAAGCTTGCAGCTCGACCACGGTGCCACGAGCAGCGTTGATCAGAATGCCGCCCTTTTTGATTGCGCGAATTTCTTTCTTGCCGATCATCCACTGGGTCGCAGCGGTTTCCGGAACGTGCAGGGTGACGATGTCGGACATGCCCAGCAGCTCGGTCAGGCTGGCGACCTGAGTCGCGTTGCCCAATGGCAGCTTGGTGATGGTGTCGTAGAAATACACCTGCATGCCGAGGCCTTCAGCCAGTACCGACAACTGAGTACCGATAGAGCCGTAACCGACGATGCCCAGCTTTTTGCCGCGAATTTCGAAGGAGTTGGCCGCGCTTTTGATCCAGCCGCCACGGTGGCAGGAAGCGTTTTTCTCAGGAATGCCGCGTAGCAACAGGATCGCTTCAGCCAGCACCAACTCAGCCACCGAACGGGTGTTGGAGTACGGCGCGTTGAAGACAGCGATGCCGCGTTCGCGAGCTGCGTTGAGGTCGACCTGGTTGGTGCCGATGCAGAAACAGCCAACAGCCACCAGTTTCTTCGCGTGATCGAAGATCTCTTCGGTCAGTTGAGTGCGGGAGCGAATGCCGATGAAGTGAGCATCAGCGATCTTTTCCTTCAACTGGGCTTCCGGCAGAGAACCTGTGAGGTACTCGATGCTGGTGTAGCCCGCCGCCGTGAGGACGTCGACAGCCGATTGGTGGACGCCTTCGAGAAGAAGGAACTTGATCTTGCTCTTATCGAGAGAAGTCTTGCTCATCTGCGTAAACCTGTGTCCCGGAGAAAAATGGCAGGAAAGGACAGCCAGAGCTGACCTGAGCGGCATGACAGCCGTCACCGCAGAACGCCTTTGGGCACTATCCTGCGGGGGCGGTATGCTAGCATACGCACCCCGCAAACACTCATTCCTGCGACGTGAAGCGTACTCAGGATGACCATGAATTGTTCGAGAGTTCTGTCGATGACCAATCCTGCGCTGATTGATGAGCTGAAGACCCTGGTTGAGCCTGGCAAAGTGCTGACCGATGCCGACTCCCTGAATGCTTATGGTAAGGATTGGACCAAGCATTTCGCACCGGCTCCAACCGCCATCGTGTTCCCGAAAACCACCGAGCAAGTCCAGGCCATCGTGCGTTGGGCCAACCAGCACAAGATCGCACTGGTGCCCTCCGGCGGTCGTACCGGGTTGTCCGCGGCTGCCGTGGCAGCCAATGGCGAAGTGGTCGTCTCGTTCGACTATATGAACCAGATCCTCGACGTGAACCTGACCGACCGTACCGCCGTCTGCCAGCCAGGCGTGGTCACCGAGCATTTGCAGAACGTGGCCGAAGAAAAAGGCCTGTACTACCCGGTGGACTTCGCTTCGGCAGGTTCCAGCCAGATTGGCGGCAATATCGGGACCAATGCCGGCGGGATCAAGGTAATTCGCTACGGCATGACCCGTAACTGGGTGGCCGGTATGAAAGTCGTCACCGGTAAGGGCGACCTGCTGGAGCTGAACAAGGACCTGATCAAGAACGCCACCGGTTACGACCTGCGTCAGCTGTTCATCGGCGCTGAAGGCACCCTCGGTTTCGTGGTCGAAGCCACCATGCGTCTGGACCGTGCGCCGAAAAACCTCACCGCCATGG
Organism: Pseudomonas sp. F220; assembly: GCF_057813935.1. Taxonomy (NCBI): domain Bacteria; kingdom Pseudomonadati; phylum Pseudomonadota; class Gammaproteobacteria; order Pseudomonadales; family Pseudomonadaceae; genus Pseudomonas; species Pseudomonas sp. F220. Next base: position 184,730 of record NZ_JBVASJ010000003.1, on the reverse strand, counting down.
TCCTCGGCACCGCCGATTTCGACTCGATCATGCCGGTTCTCCATGCTTTCCAAAGCAAGCTGGACCTGACCGCTTTCGAGTTCTTCTCTGATAAAGCGCTGGCTAAAGTGCTGGCTCGCGGTGACGTCCCGGCGCCATTCGAATCCGATTGCCCGTTCTACGCGCTGCTGGAATTCGAAGCGACCACTGAAGAAGTGGCCAACGATGCCCTGGAAACCTTCGAGCACTGCGTGGAGCAGGGCTGGGTGCTGGACGGCGTGATGAGCCAGAGCGAAACCCAGCTGCAGAACCTCTGGAAGCTGCGCGAATACATCTCCGAAACCATTTCCCACTGGACGCCGTACAAGAACGATATTTCGGTCACTGTGTCGAAAGTCCCGGCGTTCTTGAAGGAAATCGATGCGATCGTTGGTGAGCACTACCCGGACTTCGAAATCGTCTGGTTCGGACACATCGGCGATGGCAACCTGCACTTGAACATCCTCAAGCCAGAAAACCTGAGCAAGGACGAGTTTTTCGCCAAGTGCGCGACCGTCAACAAGTGGGTGTTCGAAACCGTCGAGAAGTACAACGGTTCGATTTCTGCCGAACATGGCGTCGGCATGACCAAGCGCGACTACCTGACCTACAGCCGCTCGCCGGTTGAGATCGAATACATGAAAGCAGTCAAAGCGGTGTTCGACCCGAACGGCATCATGAACCCGGGCAAAATCTTCGCTCTGTGACTTTCCAAGGCTGAGACTTTCTATCTTTGAAGCCGCAGTACCAGATGAATCAATGAAGCAGGAGTCGGTAATGAGCTATCAGCACCAGTATGTCGATGGTACTCGTATTCACTTTCCGGTCGGGAAAGTGGTGTGCATTGGCCGCAACTATGCCGAACACGCCAAGGAACTGGACAACCCGGTGCCCACCGAGCCGTTGCTGTTCATCAAACCGGGCAGCTGTGTCGTCGCGCTTGAAGGCGGTTTCACGATTCCGACCGAGCGTGGCTCGGTGCATTACGAGGCTGAAATTGCTGTGTTGATCGGCAAGCCGCTGTCGACCAAGCCGAGCCGCGAAGAAGTGCTCGACGCGATCTCCGGTTTTGCCCCGGCGCTGGACCTGACCCTGCGCGACAAGCAGGCAGAGCTGAAAGCCAAAGGCCTGCCCTGGGAAATCGCCAAGTCGTTCGATGGCGCCGCTGTACTGGCGCCATTCGTGGTCAGCAGCAGCTTTGCCGATCTGACCGACATCGGCATCCGCCTGACCATCAATGGCGAAGTCCGTCAGGATGGCAATAGCCGCGACATGCTCAACCCGATCGTGCCGATGATTCAGTACATGGCCGGTTGCTTCTCACTGCAGGCCGGTGACGTGATCCTGACGGGCACCCCGGTTGGCGTCGGCCCGCTGAATGTCGGTGATGAACTGGTGCTGGAATTGCCTGGCGTGAGCAGCTTCAACAGTAGCGTTCGCTGAGGTCTGAGCTTCGGCGCCAAAAAGATCGCAGCCGCGGCAGCACCTACATGGATCTCGTACATCCGTAGGCGCTGGCGAAGCCTGCGATCTTTTGATCTTGTTTTGCACCATGCGGCCAATACTTCTGCCTGTGGTCATTAAGTTTGAATTCATGCAATCGTGGTATTTCACCCGCCCGTTCTGTTTTTGAGCTTGCCTAATGCGCCGACTTGCACGCCCCCCACTTTTCTTCCTGCTTGTGAGTCTTGGCGCTCTGGTGCTGTTGGTGCTTGCCGGGCAGCACTTTCGACTTTTCGAGCGTGCCTGGTTCAACGTGCAGGCGTGGTGGCAGCCTGCGGATGCTCGGTCCATTGATCTTGCGGATTACCGGGTATCGCTTGAGGCCAAGGTCATCGAAGGTCTGGATGACGACGTCTCGGCGCTGACCTATGACCCGGTGCGCAAAAGCCTGCTCACGGTCACCAACAAACATTCCGAGTTGATTGAGCTGTCGCTCGATGGTCGGATCCTGCGACGTGTGGCATTGACCGGGTTCGGCGATCCGGAAGCTGTCGAGTTCATTAGCGCCAACACGTATGTGGTTGCCGATGAGCGCGGGCAGCGTCTGATCAAAGTTCATCTGGAAGACGACACGTTGTTCCTCGATGCGGCAGATGCCGAGCAGATGACCCTTGGCGTGCACATGGGCAGCAACAAAGGCTTTGAGGGGTTGGCATACGATTCGGTGGGCAAGCGGCTGTTCGTCGCCAAGGAGCGCGACCCGATGCTGATCTATGAGGTTCAGGGTTTTCCTCATTACAACCCCGAAAAGTCTTACGCGGTGCACGTGGTGAACAACCCCAAGCGTGACGCCGGGCTGTTTGTGCGAGATTTGTCCAGCTTGCAATACGACAAGCGCAGCGGGCATTTGCTGGCGCTGTCAGATGAGGCGCGGCTGGTGTTGGAGCTGGATGTCGACGGACGGCCGCTCAGCACGATGTCGTTGTACAAGGGACGTCAGGGGTTGCGTGAGACGGTACCGCAAGCAGAGGGGATCGCCATGGACGACGACGGCACGATGTATCTGGTCAGTGAGCCCAACCTGTTTTACGTCTTCAAGAAGCCGCCACAACCCTGATAAACACTGCAAAGCCAATGTAGGAGCCGAGCTTGCTCGCGATAGCGGCCTGCCATTCGACATCTCTGTCGCCTGTGACGGCCTCATCGCGAGCAAGCTCGGCTCCTACAGGGGCTGGGGTTATTTGGCGCGCAGGGTTTTCACGCCTTCGCTAGTACCCAGCAGCAACAGGTCGGCCGGCCGTGCCGCGAACAGGCCGTTGGTGACCACGCCGACGATAGCGTTGATCTGGCGCTCCAGTTCAACCGGGTTGGTGATCTGCATGTTGAACACGTCGAGAATGATGTTGCCGTTGTCGGTCAACACGCCTTCGCGGTAAACCGGGTCACCGCCGAGCTTCACCAGCTCGCGGGCCACATGGCTGCGGGCCATCGGAATCACTTCAACCGGCAGCGGGAAGGCGCCCAGCACCGGCACCAGCTTGCTGGCGTCAGCGATGCAGATGAAGGTCTTGGCCACGGCCGCGACGATCTTTTCGCGGGTCAGGGCTGCGCCGCCGCCTTTGATCAGGTTCAGGTGTTCGTCGCTTTCATCGGCGCCGTCGACGTAGAACTCCAGGTCGCTGACGGTATTGAGTTCATACACCGGAATGCCGTGGCCTTTGAGGCGTGCAGCAGTGGCTTCGGAGCTGGCGACCGCGCCGTCGAATGCGCCCTTGTGCAGGGCCAGGGCGTCGATGAAGCAGTTGGCGGTGGAGCCGGTGCCGACCCCGACGACGCTCTTGTCGTCGAGTTTCGGAAGGATGAAGTCGACGGCGGCCTGGGCCACTGCCTGTTTGAGTTGATCCTGGGTCATGCGGGCTCCGAAAGCGGGCAGAGGGGAGACAGAAGGTCGGTATTATAGGCTTCGGGCCGGGGAAGGTCATTGCCCGTTTGGCACGCGGGCACGGCAGACAATCAAAAGATCGCGGGCTGCGCCAGCTCCTGCACTGACCAAGTACAACCGCAAAATCCTCTATAGGAGCTGCCGAAGGTTCGGGCCGCGTTCGGACGATCTTTTCGGGGGCACCGTCGTTTACTCGACCGGCACCGACGCCAACCGCCTCGCCGCTGGTGGTCGGGCCAAACGCTGAGTTAGACTCCTTGACCCTGCCCAACTCGCTCAGTGATGCTTTCCGATGCTCGAACAGTACGTCAAGAAGATCCTCACCTCGCGCGTTTATGACGTTGCCGTAGAAACCCCATTGCAGACTGCCCGCCAGCTCTCCGAGCGGCTGGGCAATCAGATCTGGCTCAAGCGTGAAGACTTGCAGCCGGTGTTCTCGTTCAAGATTCGCGGCGCTTACAACAAGCTCACCCAGTTGACCGATGAAGAGCGAGCGTGTGGCGTGGTCACCGCATCGGCCGGCAACCATGCACAGGGTCTGGCGTTGGCGGCCAAGGTGCTGGGGGTCAAGGCGATCATTGTGATGCCCAAAACCACCCCGGAGATTAAGGTCGAAGGTGTGCGTTCCCGTGGCGGCAAAGTGGTGCTGCACGGCGATTCTTTCCCGGAAGCACTGGCTTACTCGCTGAAACTGGTCGACGAAAAAGGTTACGTCTACATCCACCCCTACGATGATCCGCACACCATTGCCGGGCAGGGCACCGTGGCGATGGAGATTCTGCGTCAGCATCCGGGGCGCCTGGACGCCATTTTTGTCCCGGTGGGCGGCGGCGGTCTGATCGCCGGGATTGCGGCTTATGTGAAGTACCTGCGACCGGAAATCAAAATCATCGGCGTCGAGCCGGACGATTCCAATTGCTTGCAAGCGGCCATGGCGGCTGGTGAGCGCGTGGTGTTGCCGACTGTTGGCATCTTCGCCGACGGCGTTGCGGTGGCGCAGATCGGCAAGCACACTTTTGATATCTGCAAAGACTATGTCGATGAAGTAATCACCGTCAGCACCGACGAGATCTGTGCGGCCATCAAGGATATCTACGACGATACCCGCTCGATCACTGAGCCTGCCGGTGCTTTGGGCGTGGCCGGGATCAAGAAGTACGTCGAGCTGTACGGCGTGACCGGGCAGACCCTGGTGGCCATCGACTCCGGTGCCAACGTCAACTTCGACCGGCTGCGCCATGTCGCTGAGCGCGCCGAGTTGGGTGAAGGCCGCGAAGCGATCATCGCCGTGACCATCCCGGAGAAGCCGGGCAGCTTCAAGGCATTCTGCGAAGCCATCGGCAAACGCCAGATCACTGAATTCAACTATCGCTACAACACCGGCAGCGAAGCGCACATTTTCGTCGGCGTGCAGACGCACCCGGAAAATGATCCGCGCCGTGCGTTGATCAGCAGCCTTACGGAGCAGGGTTTCCCGGTACTCGACTTGACCGACAACGAACTGGCCAAGTTGCACATTCGCCATATGGTGGGTGGCCACGCGGCGCGGGTCAGCGATGAAGTGGTGTTTCGTTTCGAGTTCCCGGAGCGGCCGGGTGCGTTGTTCAACTTCCTCAATAAGCTTGGCGGGCGCTGGAATATCTCGATGTTCCACTACCGTAACCACGGTGCTGCCGATGGGCGAGTGGTTGCAGGCCTGCAAGTGCCTCACGAGGAACGTCATCTGGTGCCCGCGGCGCTGGAAGAAATCGGCTACCCGTACTGGGATGAAAGCGACAATCCGGCCTATCAGCTGTTTCTCGGCTGAGCGGCTACGCTGATGGGCAGGCTATAAGGAAATCGAACAATGGAAACGTTAACCACCCTGAAAATCGCCCATGTCGTGGCGACGGTGCTGCTGCTGATTAGTGCGCTGGGGCTGGCGATCTGGGTCTGGCGCACGCGCCGAAAGGGTGATGCGACTGCTCACACCCGTACCTTGCAACGGCCGCGAGTGTTCATCTGGCTGGTCATGGGGTTGGCGTTGCTGAGCATGCCGTTCACCGGCTGGTGGATGGTGCATCTGGTGGGCTGGCCGCTGGGACAGACCTGGCTGCTGGCGTCCAGCGTGCTCTACACCGTGGCGGCCCTTGGCTGGTTCTGGCTGCTGGTGCGGCTCAATCGGCTGCGCAAGGTGCCGACGGGGAGCAATGGGAAGTTTACGTTTGCTTTGGCGTTGTTCAGCTTTGTGTGTTTTATCGCCATTGCCGGGTTGATGGGCGCCAAGCCGGTTTAAGGCTTGGAACCGGGTTGCCTTCATCGCGTGCAAGCTCGCTCCTACAGGTTTTGCATTGTCCTTGTAGGAGCGAGCTTGCTCGCGATAGCGTCATCAGTCGCGCAACGACATCACCGGCCAACCGCGCTTCTCGGCCTCTGCCCGCAGATTCGGATCAGGATCGACAGCAATCGGATGGGTCACCAGCTCCAACAACGGAAAATCATTCATCGAGTCGCTGTAGAAGTAGCTGTCTTGCAGGCTAAACCCGGTTTCTTCTAACCAACGATTCAAACGCGTCACCTTACCCTCGCGGAAACACGGGATGTCGGTGCTGCGCCCGCTGTAGCGGCCATCGATCATCTCGCACTCGGTAGCGATCAGGGTGTCGACGCCCAGGCGCGTGGCAATCGGCGCGGTGACGAAGCGGTTGGTGGCGGTGATGATCACCAGTTTGTCGCCGGCGGCCCGGTGTTTGGCCAGTAGCTCGATGCCCTTGGGCAGCACGATCGGTTCGATGCAATCGCGCATGTAGTCGCGATGCCATTCGTCCAGCTGGGCCATCTCGGTGCGGCCGAGGATTTCCAGGCAGAAGTTCAGGTACTCGGCGTTGTCCAGCCGGCCGGCCAGGTAGTCCTGGTAGAACTCATCGTTACGCGCCTTGTAGGCGACGGCGTCGAGGATACCCCGTTCGCACAGGTAATCGCCCCAGGCGTGGTCACTGTCACCGCCCAAAAGCGTGTTGTCCAAGTCGAATAAAGCCAGGCGCATTGCAGTTACTCGCTGAAAAGTCTGTAAAAAGGCGTCCAGAATACGGTCTTTTCATAAGAGTGCACATAAGGCAGGAAGCTTCGTTGCTGCTTTCACAACCTTTGTGGAACAATGCGGCGACATGCGTTTGCGAGGTTGTTGCCGTGATCGACCCCGATGGTTTCCGCCCCAATGTGGGGATCATTCTGACGAATGATGCCGGCCAGGTGCTATGGGCTCGCCGTATCAATCAAGATGCCTGGCAGTTTCCGCAGGGTGGTATCAACCCTCAGGAGACGCCGGAAGACGCCTTGTACCGCGAGTTGAACGAAGAAGTGGGGCTGGAACGCGAAGATGTGCAAATTCTCGCCTGCACTCGGGGCTGGTTGCGCTATCGTTTGCCGCAACGTCTGGTGAGGACGCACAGCCAACCGCTGTGCATCGGCCAGAAACAGAAATGGTTTCTCCTGCGCCTGGTCTCTAACGAGCAGCGGGTGCGGATGGATTTGACCGGTAAACCGGAATTCGATGGCTGGCGCTGGGTCAGCTATTGGTATCCGTTGGGCCAGGTGGTGACATTCAAGCGCGAGGTGTATCGACGCGCTCTCAAAGAGCTTGCCCCGCGCCTTTTAACGCGCGACTGACGACGGAGTTCGACCCCGAGCCATGCTCAATACGCTGCGCAAGATCGTCCAGGAAGTTAACTCCGCCAAGGATCTCAAGGCGGCGTTGGGGATTATTGTGTTGCGCGTCAAAGAAGCCATGGGCAGCCAGGTCTGCTCAGTCTATCTGCTGGACCCTGAGACCAACCGTTTCGTGCTGATGGCCACCGAGGGCTTGAACAAGCGCTCGATCGGCAAGGTCAGCATGGCACCCAATGAAGGTCTGGTCGGCCTGGTCGGCACGCGTGAAGAACCTCTGAACCTCGAAAACGCCGCTGATCACCCGCGTTATCGCTACTTCGCCGAAACCGGCGAGGAGCGCTTCGCCTCCTTCCTTGGCGCACCGATCATTCACCACCGCCGCGTCGTCGGCGTGTTGGTCATTCAGCAAAAAGAACGTCGCCAGTTCGATGAAGGTGAAGAAGCGTTCCTGGTGACCATGAGCGCTCAGCTCGCCGGGGTTATCGCCCACGCCGAAGCCACTGGCTCGATCCGCGGGCTGGGTCGTCAGGGCAAAGGCATTCAGGAAGCCAAGTTCGTCGGCGTACCCGGTTCGCCCGGTGCTGCTGTCGGTACGGCGGTGGTCATGCTGCCACCGGCGGATCTGGACGTGGTGCCGGACAAAGCCATCGCCGACATCGACGCCGAGCTAGGGCTGTTCAAGACCGCGATCGAAGGCGTGCGTGCGGACATGCGCGCGCTGTCTGCCAAGCTTGCCACTCAGCTGCGTCCAGAAGAGCGGGCGCTGTTCGACGTCTACCTGATGATGCTCGACGATGCCTCGCTGGGCAGCGAAGTGACCACCGTGATCAAGACCGGTCAGTGGGCTCAGGGCGCCTTGCGCCAAGTGGTCACCGACCACGTCAACCGTTTCGAATTGATGGACGACGCCTACCTGCGCGAACGTGCGTCGGACGTTAAAGACCTCGGTCGCCGTCTCCTGGCCTATCTGCAAGAAGAGCGTCAACAGACGTTGGTCTATCCCGATAACACCATTCTGATCAGCGAAGAACTGACGCCGGCGATGCTCGGCGAGGTGCCGGAAGGCAAGCTGGTGGGGTTGGTTTCGGTCCTGGGTTCGGGCAACTCCCACGTTGCGATCCTGGCCCGGGCCATGGGTATCCCGACGGTGATGGGGCTGGTTGACCTGCCGTATTCCAAGGTCGACGGCATTCAGATGATCGTCGACGGCTACCACGGCGAGGTCTACACCAACCCGAGTGAGGTGCTGCGCAAGCAATTCGCCGAGGTCGTCGAAGAAGAGCGGCAACTGGCCCAAGGGCTGGATGCACTGCGCGACTTGCCGTGCGTGACTCTCGATGGTCACCGCATGCCGCTATGGGTCAACACGGGTCTGCTGGCGGACGTGGCGCGGGCGCAGAAGCGCGGTGCCGAAGGCGTGGGTCTGTACCGCACCGAAGTGCCGTTCATGATCAATCAGCGCTTCCCAAGCGAAAAGGAGCAGCTGGCGATTTATCGAGAGCAACTTGCCGCTTTCCATCCGCAACCGGTGACCATGCGTAGCCTGGACATTGGCGGCGACAAGTCACTGTCGTATTTCCCGATTAAAGAAGACAACCCGTTCCTCGGCTGGCGCGGAATCCGCGTCACCCTCGACCACCCCGAAATCTTCCTGGTACAGACCCGCGCCATGCTCAAGGCCAGCGAAGGCCTGAACAACCTGCGCATTCTGCTGCCGATGATCTCCGGTACCCACGAGCTGGAAGAAGCGTTGCACCTGATTCACCGCGCCTGGGGCGAAGTGCGCGACGAAGGCACCGACGTGCCGATGCCGCCGGTTGGCGTGATGATTGAAATTCCCGCAGCGGTGTATCAGACCAAGGAACTGGCGCGGCAGGTGGACTTCCTGTCGGTCGGCTCAAACGACCTGACCCAATACCTGTTGGCCGTGGATCGCAACAACCCACGGGTCGCCGATCTCTACGACTACCTGCACCCGGCTGTGCTGCAAGCCTTGCAGAGTGTGGTGCGCGATGCCCATGCCGAAGGCAAGCCGGTAAGTATCTGCGGTGAGATGGCCGGTGATCCTGCGGCGGCGGTACTGTTGATGGCGATGGGCTTCGACAGCCTGTCGATGAACGCCACCAACCTGCCGAAAGTGAAGTGGATGCTACGCCAGATCAACCTGAGCATGGCCAAGGAACTGCTGGCCGAGCTGATGACCATCGACAACCCGCAAGTTATCCACAGCTCGCTACAACTGGCGCTGAAGAATCTCGGGTTGTCGCGGATGATCAATCCGGCGGCGGTCAAGACTCTCTAAAACGCTGATGCTCCCATCGCGAGCAGCCGGTCGACGCTCGATTGCTCGCGATGAGGCCAGATCTGACGACAACAAATCTAAATCCTGATCTCCACCTCCCCCAAATGCCCGCCATAGGGCCCAAAGCTGCGCTCCACGATGTGTCGTGAGCCATCGGCGTAAACGATCAGTGCGGTACTGGCGCGGGTGCCATAGCTGGGGCTGGCGATAAACACACTCGACAGTAGGCTCTCGGTCGCGAGGCCGACCCCGGTGTCGGGTAATTCGGCGAAAGGTGCAGTCTGTGGGTCGTTCAACAAGGCGAGTAGCGCCTGTGGTTGCGGGTCGTCCAGAACTTCGCGCAAGGCTGCCTTGGCCTTGAGCACTTTCGGCCATGGAGTATCGAGTCCTGCATTGGACAGTCCATAGACACCTGCCGCCAAAAGCATGGGTCCAGGCTCCAGCGCGTTGTAATGCCATAACTGATCAGTCGTACCAACCAACAGGTTAAATCCCGCATATTCAACCGATCTGCCGACAACGTCGGCTAAATAGTCCTCAATCGGCATGTCCCCGTTAAGAAAGCGTGCCACCAATTCACCGCGTGATCGACGGGCCGGTGGCTGATGCGGGTTGCGAATATTGGTCAGCGCAGCAAAGCGTCCAGCGGCACCGACTCCGAGCCAGGTGCCTCCTGCCTCCAGATCCCGACCCGCATAAACCTGCGGCGCCTCAGGCCATTGTGCCAACGGCAGGCTGGGGCGGGCATAGAACTCATCGCGGTTGGCGGCTACAACCAAAGGCTGGGCATGGCCGGGGCGCCAGGCGAACACGATCAAGCACATGGGGTTATCCCTCTGTGTTTTTTGCCCACTCTACGCAGAGATCGGACGGGTATCCATCGCCATCCAGTGGAGCCCAAGGCCATGCATCCGTTACCATGCCTGTCTTATTTCGGGATGCACGCATGGAATATCTGCTCTATCTGCTGCTGGGCGCCTGTGCGGGCGTGTTGGCCGGGCTGTTTGGCGTTGGCGGCGGAATCATCATTGTCCCGGTGCTGGTGTTCAGTTTCACCTTGCAAGGTTTCGATGCGTCGGTGTTGACTCACCTGGCGGTCGGTACGTCCTTGGCGACGATTATCTTTACCTCGGTCAACGCGGTCCGTGAGCATCAGCGCAGAGGCGCGGTGCGCTGGCCGATTTTTGTCTGGATGACGGTCGGGATCCTGATCGGCGCGGGTTTTGGTGCACTGACGGCTGAAGCTATCTCCGGGCCGAACTTGCAGAAAATCATCGGTGTCTTCGCCTTGGTCGTCGCCCTGCAAATGACCCTGGAACTCAAACCCAAGGCCAGCCGAACCGTTCCCGGAAAGCTCGGTCTGACCTTGGCCGGTAGCGTGATCGGTTGGGCTTCGGCGATCTTCGGCGTCGGCGGTGGCTCGCTGACTGTGCCGTTTCTGGCCTGGCGTGGCGTGCCGATGCAGCAAGCGGTGGCCACCTCATCCGCCTGCGGCCTGCCGATTGCCCTGGTCAGTGCATTAAGTTTCATGATTCTGGGCTGGCACGATCCACGCTTACCCGCTCATAGTCTGGGTTTTGTATATTTGCCCGCACTGCTCGGGATAGCCCTGACCAGTATGGTGTTCGCGCGATTCGGTGCACGGATGGCGCACAAGCTGTCACCACGCTTGTTGAAAAGAATGTTCGCTGGGTTGCTGTTTTGCGTGGGGTTGAGTTTTTTGCTCTGACACATGTCGCAACGTTGGCTTAATCCTGGTTTGGCATGGTCCAGCCCGGAATTTTTAGGTTTGAACTCTAACGAGGAGTCGTAATGCTGCCTTACCCGCAGATTGACCCGGTGGCCTTGGCCATCGGTCCGCTGAAAATCCACTGGTACGGCCTGATGTACCTGGTCGGCATCGGTGGCGCCTGGCTACTGGCGTCGAGCCGGATGAACCGTTTCGACCCGACGTGGACCAAGGAGAAGCTCTCCGACATGGTGTTCTGGATGTCGATGGGCGTTATTGTCGGTGGGCGTCTGGGTTATGTGCTGTTTTACGATCTGAGTGCTTATCTGGCCAACCCGACCCTGATCTTCGAAGTGTGGAAAGGCGGCATGTCGTTCCACGGTGGCTTTATCGGGGTCATGCTGGCGGCCTGGTGGTTCGGCAAGCGCAATGGCAAGTCGTTCTTCGAGCTTATGGACTTCGTCGCGCCGATGGTGCCAATTGGCCTGGGAGCCGGACGTATTGGCAACTTCATCAACGCCGAGTTGTGGGGCAAGCCGACCGACGTGCCGTGGGCGATGATCTTCCCGCCTTTCAGCGATCCTGATCAGTTGGCGCGTCACCCGTCACAGCTATATCAGTTCGCCCTGGAAGGTGTCGCACTGTTTGCCATCCTCTGGCTGTACTCACGTAAGCCTCGACCAACGATGGCCGTATCCGGGATGTTTGCCCTGTTCTACGGGATTTTCCGTTTCATCGTCGAATTCGTTCGTGTTCCAGACAAACAACTTGGTTATCTGGCATGGGACTGGCTGACCATGGGGCAAGTACTCTGCGTGCCGATGATTGTCGGCGGTCTGTTCCTGATCTGGCTGGCTTATCACCGCGCCCCGGCAGCCCCTGCTGCCAAAGACGCGGCGCTTTAAATTCGAATCCCGGGGCTGCGGCCCTGGGTTCAAGGACACAGGTAATTCATGAAGCAATATCTCGATCTGGTCGCCCATGTCATCAAGAATGGCACCAAGCAGGCCAACCGTACTGGCGTGAACACCATCAGTTTTCCCGGTGCCATGCTGCGCTATGACCTGAAGGAAGGCTTTCCGGCAATCACCACCCGCAAAATGGCCTTCAAGTCGGCCATCGGCGAGATGGTCGGTTTCCTGCGAGGAGTGAACAACGCCGCTGAATTCCGTGCTCTGGGCTGCAAGGTCTGGGACCAGAACGCCAACGAAAACGCTCAGTGGCTGGCCAACCCATTCCGCCAGGGCGATGACGACCTGGGTGAGATCTACGGTGTGCAATGGCGCAAATGGCCGGCGTACAAGCAGATCAACATCAGCAATCAGGCGGCGATCGACCTGGCGCTGAGCCAGGGCTATCGGCAGATCGCTGAAGGCTTCGATGCCGGCCAGGCCTACGTGGTGCTGTACAAGGCCATCGACCAGATTCGCCAGTGCGTCGACACCATCATCAAGGATCCGGGTAGCCGACGGATTCTGTTCCACGGCTGGAACTGCGCGCAGCTCGATGAAATGGCTTTGCCGCCGTGCCACCTGCTGTATCAGTTCCACCCGAATGTCGAGACCAGGGAAATATCCCTGACCCTCTACATCCGCTCCAACGACTTAGGGTTAGGTACGCCGTTCAACCTGACCGAAGGCGCAGCGCTGCTGAGCCTGATTGGCCGTCTGACCGGTTACACGCCACGCTGGTTCACCTATTTCATCGGTGATGCCCACGTCTACGAAAACCACCTGGACATGCTCAACGAACAACTCACCCGTGAGCCGTTCCCGATGCCGAAACTGGTGATTTCCGAGCGTGTGCCGGAGTTTGCCAAGACGGGCGTGTACCAGCCGGAGTGGCTGGAGCAGATCGAACCGAGTGACTTCTCACTCGAAGGCTACGAGCACCATGCGCCAATGACCGCGCCGATGGCGGTTTGATCAGCGGCTCAACGCCAACCGCACTACTGTAGGAGCGAGCTTGCTCGCGATCAGCCGCTAGGCTGAAATTCTGTGGCGTCCACGGAGCCGCTATCGCGAGCAATCGAGCGTCGACCGGCTGCTCCTACAGGGGGTTGGGGTGACTCAATGCCCGTGGCTTCTGCCCACATGTGAATGCTCGGCATCACTGGCCACCACTGAGCCACTCACTTCCAGGCTCTGCAAAATCCCGCACTGATCGATATCCGGCCCTTCGCTGCAGCGTTGGCGCAGGTCGAGCAGCTGTTCCTGTAAGGCCAGCAAGCCGTCGATCCGTGCCTTGACGTGGTGGATGTGCTCGTCGATCAAGGCGTTGACGCTTTCGCATTGGCCTTGCGGGCTGTCGCGCAGACCCAACAGGCTGCGGATTTCCTCGAGGGTCATGTCGAGGGTCCGACAGTTGCGGATAAAGGTCAGCCGCTCGGTGTGGGCCTGGGTGTACAGGCGGTAATTGCCTTCACTGCGCGCAGGTGGAGGCAGCAGGCCTTCGCGCTCGTAATAGCGGATGGTTTCGACCTGACAGTCGGTCAGTTTCGCCAGCTCACCTATCTTCATTTCAAATCATCTCCACTGGATGCTTGACCCTATAGTGGCTACAGGGTGTTCACTTGGCAACAGACACCTTTTCGGACGCGACCCATGAGCGACTCCATCCACACCCACAAACCCGATGCTGACCATCAGCATGCTGATCACGATCACGGGCAAAAACTCCGGCCAGTCGACAAGCACGACCACGCCAGCCATCAGCACTCCTGCTGTTCAGCGGCTGAAGCGCCGTCGCTGATCAAGCTGAGCGAAGCCCCCACTGCCGACGCTCGCTTGAGCAGTTTCCGCATTGACGCCATGGACTGCCCGACCGAGCAGACACTGATCCAGAACAAACTCGGCAAACTGGCGGGTGTGCAGCAACTGGAATTCAACCTGATCAATCGGGTGCTGAGCGTCACTCACGACCTGGCGTCCACCGCACCCATCGTCGAGGCAATCAAATCCCTTGGCATGCAAGCCGAGCCCATTGAGCAGGGGTCCGATGCTGAGATAACGATCCCAATACCGGCGAAAAAGCCCTGGTGGCCGTTGGCGTTGTCCGGCGTCGGCGCTTTGGCCGCCGAAGTGATTCATTTCACTCATGCGGCACCAACTTGGGTGGTGGCGTTCATCGCGCTGGTGTCGATTCTCAGTGGCGGGTTGGTCACTTATAAAAAGGGCTGGATCGCCCTGAAAAACTTCAACCTGAACATCAACGCACTGATGAGCATTGCGGTGACTGGCGCGGTGTTGATTGGTCAGTGGCCGGAAGCAGCGATGGTGATGTTCCTGTTCACCGTGGCCGAGTTGATCGAAGCCAAATCCCTCGACCGCGCGCGCAATGCCATCGGCGGCTTGATGCAGATGACTCCGGAACAGGCCACCGTGCAGCAGGCCGACGGCAGTTGGCTCGAACGTGAAGTGAAAAGCATCGAATTGGGCGCGCTGGTCCGGGTCCGCCCGGGCGAACGTATCGCTCTGGACGGTGAAGTGGTGTCCGGCAACTCGACCATCGACCAGGCGCCGATCACCGGTGAAAGCCTGCCGATTGAGAAAACCATCGGCGATAAAGTCTTCGCGGGCACTATCAACCAGTCCGGCTCCCTCGAATACAAGGTGACGGCTGCGGCCAATAACTCGACCCTGGCGCGGATCATCCATGCGGTGGAGCAGGCCCAAGGGGCACGGGCTCCAACCCAGCGCTTTGTCGACACCTTCGCCAAGATCTACACGCCGGTGGTGTTCATCTTCGCCTTGGCCGTGGCGGTGATTGTGCCGTTGTTCATGGGGGGTGACTGGTTCGAGTGGATCTATCGCGCACTGGTGCTGCTGGTGGTCGCTTGCCCCTGCGCTTTGGTGATTTCCACTCCGGTGACCATCGTCAGCGGCCTCGCGGCAGCCGCGCGCAAAGGCATTTTGATCAAGGGTGGCGTGTACCTGGAGAGTGGTTACAAGCTCGACTACCTGGCCCTGGACAAGACCGGCACCATCACCCACGGCAAACCGGTGCAGACCGATTATCTGTCCCTTGATCCGATAGCCGACGAGATCGCGCCGGGTATTGCCGCCAGCCTGGCCGGGCGCTCCGATCACCCGGTGTCGCTGGCCATCGCCAATGCGGCTGTGGGTAAACAGCTGACGCTGCACGCTGTGGATAACTTCGAAGCCCTGACCGGTCGCGGCGTGCGTGGTGAAATCGGTGGTCAGCTCTACCACTTGGGCAACCACCGTTTGGTGGAAGAGTTGGGCCTGTGTTCGCCCGCGCTGGAAGAGAAGCTGTTCGCCCTGGAAAAACAGGGAAAGTCCGTGGTGCTGCTGCTCGACACCTCGGGTCCGCTGGCGCTGTTCGCGGTAGCGGATACGGTGAAGGAGTCCAGCCGCGAGGCGATCCGGCAACTGCACGAGCTGGGCATCAAGACCTTGATGCTGACCGGTGACAACCCACACACCGCCCAGGCGATTGCGGCCCAGGTTGGCATCGATCAGGCCCAGGGCAACCTGCTGCCGACCGACAAGTTGCAAGCCATTGAGGCCTTGTACACACAAGGTCACCGGGTAGGCATGGTCGGCGATGGTATCAACGATGCCCCGGCGCTGGCCCGTGCCGAGATTGGGTTCGCCATGGCGGCGGCCGGCACCGATACCGCCATTGAGACTGCCGATGTCGCCCTGATGGACGATGATCTGCGCAAAATCCCGGCATTCGTCCGGCTCTCGCGGCAGACCTCGAGTATCCTCAAGCAAAACATCGCCTTGGCGTTGGTCATCAAGGCAATCTTTCTTGGGGTAACCTTCGCGGGCCTAGCCACCATGTGGATGGCAGTCTTTGCCGACATGGGCGTGAGCCTGTTGGTGGTGTTCAATGGTCTGCGCCTGTTGCGCAAATAAACAATGAGAGGGTGCAGTGCTGAGTGCCGAGCTGAAGGCTTTTTACATGGTCGCCCGTCTGGGGAGCATCACTCAGGCGGCGAAAAAACTCGGCCTGAGCCAACCGACAGTGACGACGCAGATTCGTCATCTGGAAAGCCAGTATTCAGTTGAGTTGTTCTACCGCGGCGGCCGCCGTTTGAGCGTCAGTGATGAAGGCGCGCGGTTGTTGCCAATGGTCAAGACGCTGTTACAGCAGGAAGCCGATATCGAGTTTTTCCTGCGCAACAGTGGACAGGTGCAAGGCACACTGCGCATCGCTGCCACGGCGCCGTATTACATTCTCGATCTGGTGAAAACCTTCCGCGAGCGCTTACCGCAGGTTGAGGTCTCGGTAGAGATTGGCAATTCGCAGCAGGTGCTGGAATCGCTGGAGGAATACCGGGTCGACATCGCCGCCTCTTCGCAGTTGCTGGAAGACGCGCGGCTGATTCGCCGGGTGTTGGGCAGCGATCCGCTGGTGCTGGCGGTGCATCGCAATCATCCGTTGGCGACCCATGGCCATGTTCCACTCAGCGCATTGGCCGGGCATACCTTGCTGATGCGTGAGCCGGGCTCGACCACTCGCCGACTGACCGAAGCCCTGCTGCAAAACGCCAACGTCAGTTTTGGCCCGCTGCTGGAAATCGGCAGCCGCGAATCGATCAGAGAGGCGGTACTGCGCAACATCGGCATCAGCATCATCGCCCGCCACGAAGTGCCCCACGACCCGCAATTGCGGGTGCTGACCTTCGAAGGTGCACCGCAGATTGCCGAGTATCTGTATTGCCTCAAGGAGCGAAAAGGCGCGCGCTTGCCGGCGGCGTTTCTCGGATTGGCACAGGAGATGGCTCCGGCCTGAAATCTCTATTGCCTGTGCCGGCCCCATCGCGAGCAGGCTCGCTCCCACAGGGGAATGCGGTCAATTGTGGGAGCGAGCCTGCTCGCGATGGCGTCGGCACAAGCAACACAGGACTTGAACCAAAATCCACCAATACCACTATCGGCAACTTTTGCCTCGTTGCCACATGACGGACGCATTGCAAACCTAGGATGGCCTTCATCTGCTTGATGAGGTCCGTCCATGAACAACTCGATCGCAACTGCTCAGACCTTTCCTGGTGCGCCGATGAGGGTGCGCGGTATTCAGAAACGTTTCGGCGCATTCGCAGCCCTGGATAACGTTTCGCTGGACGTCGCTGCCGGCGAACTGGTGTGTCTGCTCGGCCCGTCCGGGTGCGGCAAGACCACGCTGCTGCGCTGCATCGCCGGCCTGGAGCGTCAGGACAGCGGTGAGTTGTACCTCGGTGACCGCGACGTTTCACTGCTGGCACCGCAAGCCCGGGACTACGGCATTCTGTTTCAGTCCTACGCGCTGTTTCCCAATCTCACCGTCGAAGCCAACATTGCCTACGGCCTCGCCAGCAGTGGTCGCGATGAAGTGCGCAAGCGCGTCGGGCAGATGCTTGAACTGGTCGGTTTGATCGGCAGCGAAAAGAAATACCCCGGCCAACTGTCCGGCGGTCAGCAACAGCGCGTGGCCCTGGCTCGTGCCTTGGCCCCGGCGCCGTCGTTGCTGCTGCTCGACGAGCCGATGTCGGCCCTCGACGCCCGAGTGCGCGAGCATCTGTGTACTGAGTTGCGCCAACTGCAGCGCAATCTGGGTATCACGACCCTGATGGTCACCCACAATCAGGACGAGGCAATGCTGATGGCTGACCGGATTGCCGTGATGAACAACGGTAAGGTCGAGCAGTACGCCACCCCTCAGGAAATCTACGACAACCCGGCGACGCCGTTCGTGGCCGAGTTTGTTGGCCAGGGTAATTGGCTGCCGTTCCAACGCAGCAGCGATAGCCATGCCCAAGTTGGTGGCATGAACATACGGCTGGCCGAGGGTTCCGGTCGTGCCGCCTCGGGCCGCCTGTTCTGCCGTCCGGAATCCATCAGCGTCAACCCGCCGGTGCATGAGGAGAATCTGTTCCCGGCCAAGGTCCGCGAGATCACCTTCCTCGGCAACCGTTGCCGCATGAGCTTCGAACTCAACGAACTGCCGGGCCATTCGCTGCTTGCCGAGCTGGCGCCGCAAGACATGCCACGTCTGGGGGCGCAGGACATCTGGGTCGCTTTGCCTCCGCGCAGCTTGCAGGTGTTTGCCTGATGAGCTCGCAGATCGCCCTGCCGATTGCGCACAAGCAGGTTCGGCAGACCTCTCGCGCCGAGATCGGTGATCGAGTGTTCGTCGTCGGTGGCAAGGTATTGCTGCTGTGTTTGCTCGGCGTTGCGGTGCTGATGCCGTTGTTGGCGATCTTCTGGCGCGGCTTTAGTGCCGAAGCCGGGCAGGGCGGTGGTCTGGTGGCCGCTCGCGAATTAGTGACCAGCGCGAATTTCCATTGGTTGCTGGGCAATAGCCTGAAAGTTTCTCTCAGTGTGGCGGCCATCGTCGTGCCGCTGGCCTATCTGTTTGCCTACGCATTACAGCGCACGTTGATCCCGGCAAAAGGCATTTGGCGCGCGATGTCGTTGTTGCCGCTGATGGCGCCGTCGATGCTGCCGGGGATTGCCCTGGTTTATCTGTTCGGCAACCAGGGCATGCTCCGTGGGATGGTGTCGGAAAACATCTACGGCTTCTGGGGCATTGTTCTTGGCGAAGCGATTTACACCTTTCCTCATGCGTTGATGATTTTGCTCTCGGCTTTGTCCCTGGCCGATGCGCGCTTGTTTGATGCTGCGTCGAGCATGGGGGCGAGCCCGGCCAAAGCATTTCGCAGCATCACTTGGCCGGCGACCCGCCAGGCTGTTTTCGCTGCGTTCTGCCTGGTGTTCACCCTGACCATCACCGATTTCGGTGTGCCGGTAGTGGTCGGTGGCGACTATCAGGTGTTGGCGCTGGAAGCCTACAAAGCGGTGGTCGGCCAGCAGCAATTCGGTCGCGGCGCCTTGATCGGCATGGTGTTGTTGCTACCAGCGCTGTTCAGCTTCGGCGTCGATGCCTGGTTGCGTCGTCGTCATGGCGACTCCATGAGCGGCCGGGCGCAGGTCTTTAAGCCCTCGCCGTCGCGTCTGCGGGACGCTTGCTTCCTGGCCATCGTCCTACTGATTTGTGCGGTGCTGTTGTTGGTGTTCGGCATGGCGGTGTACTCGTCGCTGGTCAAGTTCTGGCCGTACAACCTGTCGCTGTCGCTCAATCATTACCAGTTCAACGACACGGCGGGCGGCGGTTGGCTGGCCTACGGCAACAGCGTGAAGATGGCTTTGTGTACAGCGCTGATCGGTAGCGTACTGATCTTCACTGGCGCCTACCTGATGGAGAAAACCAACGGCCAGCGTGGATTGAACCTGGTCCTGCGCATGCTCAGTTTTGTGCCGATGGCGGTCCCGGGTTTGGTCCTCGGTCTGGGTTACGTGTTTTTCTTCAACCTCAACGGCAACCCGCTGCATGTGTTCTACGGGACCATGACGCTGCTGGTGGTCTGCACCATTGCTCACTATTTGACCACTGCGCAAATGACCGCCACCACCGCGCTGCGTCAACTCGACGCTGAGTTCGAAGCCGCCGCGCTGTCGCTCAAGGCGCCGCTCTATCGGCACTACCTGCGGGTCACCGTGCCGATCTGCTTGCCGGCGCTGCTGGATATCGTCCGCTACCTGTTCGTCTCGGCGATGACCACCGTTTCGGCTGCGATCTTCCTCTACAGCCCAGACACCATCCTCGCGGCGGTGGCGGTGCTGAACATGGACGACGCAGGCAATGTCGGCGGCGCGGCGGCCATGTCGACCCTGATTCTGTTCACCTCGGCGGGCGTCTCGCTGCTGCTGGCCTGGGCCTCGCGCGGCTTGCTACGCCGCTCCCAGGCCTGGCGGCAAACCGCGCCCGGCAACTGATCTGCCCAATAACTCTACCTACACATCCCACTCTGATCCGCACTCACAAAGGAACCGCACCATGTTCAAGCCCCTGGCTCTTGCCGCTGCTGTCCTCACTGCTTTCAGCCTGAATGCTTTCGCGGCGAAAACCGAGCTGACGGTCTACACCGCCCTCGAAGCCGAGCAACTGAAGACTTACAAAGAAGCTTTCGAAAAGTCCAACCCGGACGTCGAGATCAAGTGGGTGCGCGATTCCACCGGGATCATCACCGCCAAGCTGCTGGCCGAAAAAGCCCGTCCGCAAGCTGATGCGGTCTGGGGCCTGGCCGCGTCGAGCCTGGCGATCCTCGATCAGCAAGGCATGCTGCAAAGCTACGCGCCGAAGGACCTGGGCAAGATCGGCGGCAACTACCGCGATGCCGCCAACCCACCGGCCTGGGTCGGCATGGACGTTTGGGCCGCGACCATTTGCTTCAACACCGTCGAAGCCCAGAAGCAGGGTTTGACCAAGCCTGTGAGCTGGCAGGACCTGACCAAGCCTGAGTACAAAGGCAAGATCGTCATGCCGAACCCGGCGTCGTCCGGTACCGGTTTCCTCGACGTCAGCGCCTGGTTGCAAACCTTCGGCGAGAAGCAGGGCTGGCAGTACATGGACGAACTGCACCAGAACATCGGCCAGTACGTTCACTCTGGTTCCAAACCGTGCAAGCTCGCAGCTTCAGGTGAATTCCCGATCGGTATCTCTTTCGAATACCCGGCCGTACAGCTGAAACGTCAGGGCGCGCCGCTGGATATCGTTCTGCCAAAAGAAGGTCTGGGTTGGGAAATCGAAGCCACTGCCGTGATCAAGGGCACGCCACATGAAGACGCTGCGAAGAAACTCGCCGACTTCTCCGCAAGCCCGGCGGCCATGGAGCTGTACAAAGAAAACTTCGCCGTCCTCGCGCAGCCAGGTATCGCCAAGCCGCAGACCGAACTGCCGGCTGATTACGAGCAGCGTCTGATCAAGAACGACTTCGCTTGGGCCTCGAAAAATCGCGACGAAATCCTGACTGAGTGGCGCAAGCGCTATGACGGCAAGTCCGAGAAGGTGGTTGCCAAGTAAGTACCTCTTCGACCGATAGGGCCTCTTCGCGAGCAAGCCCGCTCCCACATTAGATCTCTGTTGAACGGGATATTGAAGTTCACCCGATCAAGTGTGGGAGCGGGCTTGCTCGCGAAGGCAGTCTCGAATTCAGGACAAAACCTTATGACTCAACACAGCGACATGCTGATCGTCGGCGCCGGTATTCTGGGCCTGTCCCACGCTTATGCTGCGGCCAGGCGCGGGCTCAAGGTCAAAGTCTTCGAGCGTAGCGCCACACCGTTGGGTGCCTCGGTGCGCAACTTCGGTCAGGCGCTGGTCACCGGTCAACCGCCGGGGGCGATGCTTGATCTGGCACGGGCCAGTCGCGGTATCTGGGGCCAATGGGCGCAATCGGCCGGCTTGCAACTCAAGCGCAACGGCTCATACCTGTTTGCCCGCAATGAAGCCGAAGAGCACTTGTTGGAAGCCTTCTGCGCCGGGCGCGCGAAGGAGCACGGCTACCGCGTCGAACTGTTGCGGGGAGCGGCATTACGCGACCTGTATGGCGGCCAGTTCAGCCATCACCGCGCGGCGCTGCATGGTCTGGATGACCAGCAACTGTATTCCCGCGAGGCGATACCGGCGCTGATCGAGTACCTGCGCCGCGAGCTGGGTGTGGAATTTCACTTCTCCACGCTGGTGCGCGACATTGAGCCTGGCCAGTTGCACAGCACGGCGGGCACCTTTCGCGGCGAGCAGATCATTGTCTGTTCCGGGCACGATTATCAGACGCTGCTGGCTGAGCAAATCGCTGATCTCAATCCGCAAATCTGCCGTCTGCAAATGCTCCGCGCGCGGCCGCAGATCAATCTGAATCTGCAACACGCATTGCTGACGGGTTTGAGTTGCGTGCATTACGGCGCCTTTGCCGACTTGCCGGAAGCCGTACCGGTGCAGGCTCAGATTCTTCGCGATTCGCCTCACTTGCACGAACAGGGCATTCACCTGCTGATCAGTCCGACACCCTACGGCGAGCTGATCATTGGCGACTCTCACCACTACGGCAGCGATCCCTCACCGTTTAACGCTGAGCGGGTCGACAACTGGCTGATCGAACTGGCCGAACAAACGCTGGGCTGCAAGGTGCAAGTGGTCGAACGCTGGCAGGGCGTCTATGGTTCTCGCGGGCCTGGGCCGTTCTCGTTCTTGCGCGCGGCACCGGGGGTGAGCGTGGCGTTGATGCACACAGGCGTGGGCATGAGCGTCGGGCCAGCACTGGCTGAACGTAATGTCGCGACGTTGTTAGGGGAGCGTGATGAAGCGTAGTGAGCAGGTGATCGCCGAGGTCTTCGGCTTGTACGAGCAATTCGGTGACAGCGATTATATCGGCGAGCCGGTGTCGCAGATCGAGCACATGTCCCAGGCCGCGCAGCTCGCGATGGCTGAGGGCTTCGACGATGAAGTGGTGCTGGCGGCGTTCTTTCACGACATCGGGCATATCTGCGCTCAAAGCGCGGAGAACATGGGCGGTTATGGGGTGGTCAGCCATGAGCGTTTGGGGGCTGATTTTTTGCGTCGCGCAGGCTTCAGCGAGCGCATCGCGCGGTTGGTGGAGTATCACGTCCAGGCCAAGCGTTATCTGACGTTGAAAGAGGCGGGGTACTACGACCGACTCAGCGAAGCCAGCCGCCGGACCCTGGAATATCAGGGTGGGGTGATGAGCGCTGAAGAGGCTGACGCTTTCGAGCGGGACCCGCTATGCGCGGTCAGCCTGCGGATGAGGCACTGGGATGAACAGGCCAAGGAGATGTGGGTGCCGGTGATGGATTTGCAGGTGTTGAAGGAGAAGGCGGGGAGGTTGTTGGCGGTGTAGGACGGAAAAACTGTGCAGGCTTCATCGCGGGCAAGCCTCGCTCCTACAACGGCGCTGCTATATCTGTAGGAGCGAGGCTTGCCCGCGAAAGGGCCAGTGCAGACGCCCGAAATTTAAAGTTCAACCACCTTTTGCGCCAACACCTCAATTTGCTCCTGCCGCTCTGCCTGACTCAACCTCGAATGAGGATTGAGCGACGACCACTGCGGATGCGCCCGGGCCTTGTTCAGCGCTTCCGGCAACTTGCCTTCGCGCCAGGTTTTGTCTTGCGGGGTGGCGACCTGGATGCTGTCCATCGCCGCGTGTCCGCGCTGGTTCAGGGCTTGCAGCAGTTGCCGTTGGCGCAACGCCAACAATCGCAGCACGCTGTCGTCGACGGTCAGTTCGCGCTGGCCTTTGATCTTGCCGAGCAAGCGGCTGCCATAGCTGCGGGCGGTTTGCAGTGCGCCGCCAGCGATCGCCCCGGCCAGTGCGGCAGCGCCCAGGGTCAGGCCGCCTACCAGCAAGTCCACTCCAGCGCCCGCCGCCGCGCCCGCTGCGATTCCGCTGCCCACCCGTACCCCAAGCTGCTTGAGGGTTTCCGGGTTGAACAAATCGTCGCCCCAACGGCCATCCAGCAAGGGTAAATCACTGGCAGCTGCGTCTTGCGGTCGGAAGGCGTAGAGCTTGAGCAGCGCTTCGACGCAGCGTTGCTCCCGTTGGCGAATGGCTTTGCGCAGCTCGCTGATGGCGTGCTGTTCTGCATCGGCTTTGCTGACCACGCTGCGTCGGCACGCGGCGCAGTCGATCAACAGTTCGGCAATCAGGCGTGCGGCACTTTGCTGGCGGGCCAGGCGCTGCGCCTGTTGATCGGCAATCAGCCGCTCCAATTGCCCACGAGAACTCTCCAGCAATAGAGCGAGGCTTTCATAGAGTCGCCGTTCACCGTCTTCCGGCGGTGCCACGCTGTCAAAACGCACCAGGGCGTGCAGCCCGAGTCGGGCCAGGGCTTCGCGCCAATCGGGTTCGCGGTGGTTGGCGCTGCAGACGAAATTCAGCACCGGCAACAGCGGCTTGCCGCAACTGGCCAACACTTCCAGTTCATCGCGGTACTTGGCCAGCACCGGTTCGCGGGCGTCAATCACATACAGCCCGGCATCCGAGGCCAGTAACTGGCGCAGGACTTTGGCTTCCTGTTCGAAACGTTGGCGCGCCTCACTGCCGTCGAGAAATCGCGCCAGTCGCGCCGGACCATCAAGGCGTTCGCCAGGGTGTTCCAGGCGTTCCAGGTAGTCGAGCAGGGCAATCGAGTCTTCCAGCCCCGGTGTGTCATACAACTCCAGCAAGGCTTCGCCGTCGACCGATAAGCGTGCGCCCTCGACATGCCGGGTGGTGCTCGGCCGATGGGAGACTTCGCCGAAGCCGACATCCCGGGTCAGGGTGCGCAGTAGTGAGGTTTTGCCGACATTGGTGTGGCCGACCACCGCGAGCTTCAAAGGCTGCTTCCGGGACTTATCCATGACCCGTCTCCAGCCAATTCATAGGGGCGCAATCGGCGAACGGCAATTCCAGCTGTTGCAGCGCGGTGTGCCAGTCGCCGAGGCGTTCGGCGTCCAGCGCCTGACCAGGCGGTGCTTGCAGCAGCCAGACGCGGGTCGCTGAGGCGTTGCGGGCCAGTTCGGCGATCAGCGCCAGGCTGCCGCGATCCGGTGATCGGCGCGGGTCGCAGGCGATGGCCAGGCGTGCAGGGGGAAATCGGGTCATTTGTTCCAGCAGCTTTTGCCGGGATTCGCGGCTATCGAGGATGCCGGCGTCTTTCACGGTTTTCGGTAGCTTTGGCGGCCATGGATGTTGATCGTCCAGCTCGATGGCCACCAGCAGGGAGCCGTCACTTTCCAGTGCACTGACGCCGCCCTGAACATGATGCAATTGATCGGGGGCCGCATCACTGATGCCAAGGCGTTCGCTGCTAGGCATCAAGCGTTCGCGCAGCTGGCTGTAGCCGGGCAGATTCAGATCGAGGTTCAGGGTTGAACGGCCGCGCGTCCAGCGCCACAAACAGAACAGCGCCAGGAGCAAACGCGGCAACACGCCATAGACCAGCAGCACACCCACCAGCCAGGCAGCCCAGGCTTGCCGCGCGCTTTCGATATTCAGCGCGGCATCGCCACTGGCGCGAATCATTTCTACGGTGGGTACGCTGAAGCCCAGCAGAGCGGGTAGGGCGCCGAGGGTTTGGGTCATGACGACAAAGGTCTCGCCACTGAGAATGGTGGTCTCCCAAACGAAACCGTAGCGCCGGGTCGCCATCAGCATCAGCAGAATCGCCAAGGTGCTGAGTAACACCAGCAGCCACATACCGTTGACCAGCATGCCGACGGCCCAGCGATTGAGCTTCTTGCGTTGCAGCAAGAGCAGCAGGGCGGGCGCCAGTTGTGCGGCTTTGGCATCCCGGGCGAGTTTTTCACTGAGCCACAACCATAAACGCCCGAGACTGGCGCCGTGTTCGCCGGCAAACAATAGTCCCGTGGCCCAGCTGATCAGCAGAATCAGGTTCAAACCAAGCAGGCTGCCCAAGGCCCAGAACACATTGACCGGCACCAGGCCATCACCCAATGCGGCGAAAGCCAGGCCGGCACCGCTGACGATGGCCAGCACCGCCAGCACGATCAGCGCCAGTCGCGCGCCTTGCAGCCAACGGCGTAGGGCGCTGGTCAGGCCATCGCGATCGGCCAGCCACAGGGCGCGGTGCTGGATCCGGGTCGGCAAGTCGCCGCCAGCGTTGCGGGCCAGGCGGTTGGCTTCGAGGTCTTCCAAAGGGCCTGCGTGTTCTTCGCGCAGGCGCACGGTTTCAGTTAGCCAGAGGTTTTCCAGCGGGGTGAGTGCAGTCACGCGGCATCCCATTGCTCAAGTGAGCCATGAGCATAACCGCTGTGCGCTGATCGGGGTATGTTGCCGTTCGTGCGAGGGGGGCCGAGCCTCTGGTATCCTCGCCGACATGAATAAAACTCTCCCCCTCAGCCTGATCGCAGCCCTCGGTGAAAACCGCGTGATCGGCGTCGACAACAGCATGCCCTGGCACTTGCCGGGGGATTTCAAATACTTCAAGGCCACCACTCTCGGCAAGCCGATCATCATGGGTCGCAAGACCTGGGATTCCCTTGGCCGTCCGTTGCCTGGTCGATTGAACATCGTGGTCAGCCGTCAGCCGGATCTGCAACTCGAAGGCGCCGAAGTCTATCCGTCGCTGGAAGCCGCCGTGGTCCGGGCTCAGGAATGGGCGCGCGAGCAGGGCGTCGATGAGGTGATGTTGATTGGCGGCGCGCAGCTGTATGCGCAAGGAATGGAACAAGCCGATCGCCTGTACCTGACCCGCGTGGCGCTGAGCCCGCAAGGCGATGCGTGGTTTCCGGAGTTTGATCTGGCGCAGTGGAAACGGGTGTCCAATGCCGAGAACCCGGCAGTGGATGACAAGCCAGCGTACAGCTTCGAAGTCTGGGAGCGGGTTTGAAGTCAGACCGCGTTGCGGTCCATCGCGAGCAAGCTCGCTCCTACAGGATTTGTGTCGACGCGCCTCTGTAGGAGCGAGCTTGCTCGCGATAGTGATCTATCAGGCAACAATTAAGCCTGAGCCAACTCAGTATGCTCATCCGCATCCAGCAGCTCTTTATCAGTCTGCTGCATGATCTGGCTGGTGATTGCGCCAGCGGTCATCGAGCCGCTGACGTTCAGCGCGGTACGGCCCATGTCGATCAGCGGTTCGACCGAGATCAGCAGCGCCACCAGTGACACCGGCAAGCCCATGGCCGGCAGCACGATCAGTGCGGCAAACGTTGCACCACCGCCGACACCGGCAACCCCTGCCGAGCTCAACGTCACAATCGCCACCAGCGTTGCGATCCACAGCGGATCCAGCGGGTTGATGCCCACGGTCGGCGCCACCATCACCGCCAGCATCGCCGGATAAAGCCCGGCACAGCCGTTCTGGCCAATGGTCGCGCCGAACGAGGCGGCGAAGCTGGCGATCGATTGTGGAATCCCCAGACGACGAGTCTGCGCTTCGATGCTCAACGGAATACTTGCGGCGCTCGAACGGCTGGTGAAGGCAAAGGTCAGCACCGGCCAGACTTTACGGAAGAAGCGCAGTGGGTTGATCCCGGCCAGCGAGACCAGCAAGCCGTGGACCACGAACATCAGCCCCAGGCCGATGTACGACACCACCACGAAACTGCCGAGCTTGATGATGTCTTGGAGGTTGGAACCGGCGACCACTTTGGTCATCAGTGCCAGCACGCCGTACGGTGTCAACTTCATCACCAGACGCACCAGACGCATCACCCAGGCTTGCAGGGTGTCGATGGCGTTGACCACTTTCTGGCCTTTCTCGACATCATCCTTGAGCAGTTGCAGCGCCGCGACACCGAGAAACGCAGCGAAAATCACCACGCTGATAATCGACGTCGGCTTGGCCCGTGCCAGGTCGGCGAACGGGTTTTGCGGGATGAACGACAGCAGCAATTGCGGGATATTAAGGTCGGCGACCTTGCCCGCGTAGTCGGACTGAATGGTTTGCAGTCGGGCCAGTTCCTGGGTGCCGGCCACCAAGCCTTCAGCGGTCAGGCCGAACAGGTTGGTCAAGCTGATGCCGATCAGTGCGGCGATCGCGGTGGTGAACAGCAGCGTGCCGATGGTCAGGAAGCTGATTTTGCCCAACGACGAAGCGTTGTGCAGACGGGCCACGGCGCTGAGGATCGAGGCGAACACCAGCGGGATCACGATCATCTGCAGCAATTGCACGTAACCGTTGCCCACCAGATCGAACCAGCCGATCGAGGCTTTCAGGGTCGGGCTGTCCGAACCATAAATGGCGTGCAGCGCGACGCCGAAGATTACACCCAACACCAATGCGAACAGGACCTTCTTGGCCAGGCTCCACGAGGTATGACGGGTTTGTGCCAGGCCCAGCAGCAAGGCGAGGAATACCAGCAGATTGAGGATCAGCGGCAGATTCATTGAAGCTCCAATAAAGACTTGTGCCCATCGCCATAGACTGCGATTGCGAACCGGCAAGCCTAACAGCTTGAAAACTAATGAATTAATACCTAGATGGAATGGTTGCTGTCGTTTTTGGAATAAGCCGCTGCCGCTCAGGCGAATGTCGATGACGTGATCAGGACGCAAGCGGTCGCGCAGAGGCGAGGACTGTCACACGGATTTGTTAGCGTCGATAACCTTCATTCAGGGAGAAACGCACATGAAGCTCGCTCCGAAATTGTTTGCCGCCGCGCTGTGTCTGGGCCTGGTCGGCCAGGCGTTTGCCACCGAGTTGAAGCATTGGCCAGAGGCTCAGGCCAAGCAACTGGACGCGATGATCGCGGCCAACGCCAACAAAGGTAACTTCGCGGTGTTCGACATGGACAACACCAGTTATCGCTACGACCTGGAAGAGTCTTTGTTGCCGTTCATGGAGAACAAGGGGCTGATCACCCGCGAGACGCTCGATCCCTCCCTGAAACTGATGCCGTTCAAGGACACCGCCGATCACAAAGAAAGCCTGTTCAGCTACTACTATCGTCTCTGCGAAGTCGACGACATGGTGTGCTATCCATGGGTCGCGCAAGTCTTTGCAGGCTTCACCCTCAAAGAACTCAAAGGCTACGTTGATGAGTTGATGGCCTCCGGGAAATCTGTGCCGAGCACTTATTACGACGGCGATGTGGTCAAGACCATCGACGTCCAGCCGCCGAAGGTCTACACCGGCCAGGCCGAGCTATACAACAAACTGATGGAAAACGGTATCGAGGTCTATGTGATGACCGCCGCCTCTGAAGAGCTGGTGCGGATGGTTGCCGCAGATCCGAAGTACGGCTACAACGTCAAACCGCAGAACGTGATCGGCGTGAGCACGCTGCTCAAAGATCGCAAGACCGGCGAGCTGACCACCGCACGTAAACAGATCACTGCCGGCAAATATGACGAGAAAGCCAACCTGGGCCTTGAGTTGACGCCGTACCTGTGGACTCCAGCCACCTGGATGGCCGGCAAGCAGGCTGCAATCCTCACCTACATCGACGAGTGGAAAAAGCCGGTTCTGGTCGGCGGCGATACTCCGTCCAGCGATGGTTACATGCTGTTCCACAGCGTTGACGTGGCCAAAGGCGGCGTGCACCTGTGGGTCAACCGCAAGGACAAATACATGACTCAGCTCAACGGGATGATGACCAAGCACGCTGCGGCCCAAGCCAAAGAAGGCCTGGCGGTTACGGCGGATAAGAATTGGGTAATCGTGAAGCCTGAAGATATTCAGTAACACCGCGTTGAAGCGATCGCGAGCAAGCTCGCTCCTACAAGGGTTGCATGGCTCCCTGTAGGAGCGGGCTTGCTCGCGATAGGCCTCGTAGAGGCCGAACTCCCGACCAAAAAAATGCCCCGCACTTGGCGGGGCATTTTTATGGGGGGCGACCGAGGCTTACAGACCGTCGAGCATCGCCTTGTTACGTACTGCACCTTTGTCGGCACTGGTCGCCAACAATGCGTAGGCCTTCAGTGCGGTGGT
Organism: Pseudomonas sp. F220; assembly: GCF_057813935.1. Taxonomy (NCBI): domain Bacteria; kingdom Pseudomonadati; phylum Pseudomonadota; class Gammaproteobacteria; order Pseudomonadales; family Pseudomonadaceae; genus Pseudomonas; species Pseudomonas sp. F220. The sequence goes on along the minus strand of NZ_JBVASJ010000003.1, from coordinate 155,406 downwards.
CACTTTACGTGGGCGCACTTCGACCGGTTTCCAGCCTTTCTTGTCCTGCTCGGCACGGCGTGTGGCCATTTCGTCGTCGCTGATCAACAGGTTGATCGAGCGATTCGGAATGTCGATCAGCACTTTGTCGCCGTCGCGTACCAGGCCAATCGCGCCGCCAGCGGCCGCTTCAGGCGAAGCGTGACCGATGGACAGGCCCGAGGTACCGCCAGAGAAGCGACCGTCGGTGAGCAACGCGCAGGCTTTGCCCAGGCCTTTGGACTTCAGATAAGACGTCGGGTACAGCATTTCCTGCATGCCCGGACCACCTTTCGGGCCTTCATAACGGATGATCACGATGTCGCCGGCCTTCACTTCGTCGGCGAGGATGCCGCGTACGGCGCTGTCCTGGCTTTCGAAGATTTTAGCGTTGCCTTCGAACACATGAACCGACTCATCGACGCCGGCGGTTTTCACCACGCAGCCGTCCAGGGCGATGTTGCCGTACAACACGGCCAGGCCGCCTTCTTGCGAGTAAGCGTGCTCGACGCTGCGGATGCAGCCGTTTTCGCGGTCGTCATCCAGGGTTTCCCAACGGGTCGACTGGCTGAATGCTGTCTGGGTCGGGATACCGGCCGGGCCTGCTTTAAAGAAGGTGTGAACGGCTTCATCGTCAGTCAGGGTGATATCCCATTTGGCGATGCCGTCGGCCAGGGTCTTGCTGTGAACGGTTGGCAGATCGGTGTGCAACAAGCCGCCACGGGCCAGCTCGCCGAGGATGCTGAAGATCCCGCCGGCGCGGTGCACGTCTTCCATGTGGTACTTCTGGATGTTCGGCGCGACCTTGCACAACTGCGGCACTTTGCGCGACAGGCGGTCGATGTCCTGCAGATTGAAGTCGATCTCGGCTTCTTGAGCCGAGGCCAGCAAGTGCAGGATGGTGTTGGTCGAGCCACCCATTGCGATGTCCAGCGTCATGGCGTTTTCGAACGCTTTGAAGTTGGCGATGTTGCGCGGCAATACCGATTCATCGTTCTCGCCGTAGTACTGACGGCACAGATCGACGATGGTACGGCCCGCTTGCAGGAACAGCTGCTCGCGGTCGCTGTGAGTGGCGAGTGCCGTACCGTTGCCCGGCAAGGCCAGGCCCAATGCTTCGGTCAGGCAGTTCATCGAGTTGGCGGTGAACATGCCGGAGCACGAACCACAGGTTGGGCAAGCGCTGCGCTCGTATTCAGCGACTTTCTCGTCAGAAGCGCTGGAATCGGCAGCAATCACCATGGCGTCAACCAGGTCCAGACCGTGGCTGGCGAGTTTGGTCTTGCCGGCTTCCATCGGTCCGCCGGAAACGAAGATCACCGGAATGTTCAGGCGCAAAGCGGCCATCAGCATGCCAGGGGTGATCTTGTCGCAGTTGGAGATGCAGACGATCGCATCGGCGCAGTGGGCGTTGACCATGTACTCGACAGAGTCGGCGATGATCTCGCGGCTTGGCAGCGAATAAAGCATGCCGTCGTGGCCCATGGCGATGCCGTCATCCACCGCGATGGTGTTGAATTCTTTGGCGACGCCACCGGCGCGCTCGATCTCGCGGGCGACCAGTTGGCCCATGTCCTTGAGGTGGACGTGGCCCGGTACGAATTGGGTGAACGAGTTGGCAATGGCGATGATCGGCTTTTTGAAGTCGTCATCCTTCATCCCCGTGGCGCGCCACAGTGCGCGAGCACCGGCCATGTTGCGGCCGTGGGTGGATGTTTTCGAGCGGTAATCAGGCATGGAGCACTCCGGGCGGCTAATCAGGTATCAAAAGGGAAGTGAGCTTCTATTGACGTCTGGAACACACAGAAATGGCCGTGTGCCCGGAAGATGCCGATAACGCTGCGGGATCGCCGCGCGTCTCAGCTTGAGCTCATAAACCCGCCGGGGGATGACTGGCGATGAATCTTGCGATTCTACACCGCTGGCGCCAGGAAGGAATGGTGGGAGACGTGAGGGCGACACATAACCTGTAGGAGCGAGCCTGCTCGCGATCAGCCGCCAGGCTGAAGTTTTTTGGTGTTCGTTGGATTGCTATCGCGAGCAAGCTCGCTCCTACAGTGGGGGCGTACGTTTACCGATGGCAGGGCTCAGAGCCAGATGGCATCCCAAAGCGGATAGTCGCCGATACGAGTGACCAATCCGGCTCGCAAGGGATTGGCAACGATGTATCGGGCCATGGTTTTTAGATCTTCCTCGCGGCGCAGTGCTCGGTCGAAATAGCCTTTTTGCCATACGGGTGCATTGCGGCTTCTTGCTTTGTTGATGGCCCGAGCACAGCGGGACTTGGTTGCTTGCATCAATTTGGGCAAGTCGCCGTTATGCAACTCAACCAGCCAGTGAATGTGATCTGGCATGACCACCCAGGCCAGGGAGTCAGCAGCACCGTTTTCTTGAGCTTTTCTAAATTCGTTCACGACTAGGCGGCCAATGCTCCAATCCTGGAAGAGTGGTTGGCGCAGATGAGTAACGGCGGTGAGCAGATAAATGCGTCCGGATTCCGAGAGGCGGCCGGTGCGTAAGCGATGGGCGTGGGGCGTTTTGGACATTCCGTCGTCCTCTTCTGGGGTTGGAAGAGCAACGTTACGTGGGGGCAGAGAGGATTGTCTTTTTGACAATAGATCTGGATATGTCTGCTTGAGAACATCGCGAGCAATCGAGTAATCGAGCGTCGACCGGCTGCTCCTACAGCGGGGCGGTGGGCCCCGCGAGAACGGGGACGGCGCTGAAACCTGTAGGAGCGAGCTTGCTCGCGAAAAAACTTCCGGCGACACGACCTTCCAGAAAGAACGTGTCGCTTGGGGAATCATCGCGAGCAATCGAGCGTCGACCGGCTGCTCCTACAGGGAGCGCGCGCGGTTAGCTGTTTGGCAGCAGTCGGCAGGTAATGCTTTTGATGTAGCGCGTTTCGGCAATCGCCGGGTGCACCGGATGGTCCGGGCCCTGGCCGCCACGTTCGAGCAACTGGATGTTGCGGTCCAGGTGGCGGGCGCTGGTCAGCAGGATGTTTTGCAGGTCGTCTTCCGGCAGGTGCATGGAGCACGATGCGCTGACCAGAATGCCGTCCTTGCTGAGCAGGCGCATGGCTTGCTCGTTCAGGCGACGATAGGCGCCTTCGCCGTTCTTCAGGTCTTTTTTGCGTTTGATGAAAGCCGGTGGGTCGGCGACGATCACGTCGAAGCGTTCTTCGCTGGCTTTCAGCTCTTTAAGCGCTTCGAAGACGTCGCCTTCGATGCAGGTCATTTTCTCGGCGAAGCCGTTCAGTGCCGCGTTGCGCTCGACGCCGTCAAGGGCGAAGGCCGAGGCATCGACGCAGAACACTTCACTGGCGCCGAAGGCTGCAGCTTGCACGCCCCAGCCGCCGATGTAGCTGTACAGGTCCAGTACACGCTTGCCTTTGGCGTACGGTGCCAGGCGGGCGCGGTTCATGCGGTGGTCGTAGAACCAGCCGGTTTTCTGGCCTTGGATGACGGGTGCTTCGAATTTCACGCCGTTTTCTTCCAGGGCAACCCATTCCGGCACCAGGCCGAACACGGTTTCGACGTAGCGGTTGAGGCCTTCAGCATCGCGGGCGGCGGAGTCATTCTTGAACAGAATGCCGCTTGGCTTGATCACTTGAGTCAGGGCCGCGATCACGTCTTCTTTATGGGCTTCCATGGTCGCCGAAGCGATCTGGACCACCAGGATGTCGCCAAAACGGTCAACCACCAGACCCGGCAGCAAGTCGGAATCACCGAAGACCAGGCGATAGAACGGCTTGTCGAACAGGCGCTCGCGCAGGGACAGGGCCACATTGATGCGGTGTACCAGCAGCGACTTGTCCAGCGGCAGCTTGATGTCACGGGACAACAAGCGTGCACAGATCAGGTTGTTCGGGCTCATGGCAACGATGCCCAGCGGTTTGCCGCCGGCGGCTTCCAGAACAGCCTGATCGCCCGCCTTGAAGCCATGCAGTGGGGTGGCGGCCACATCGATTTCGTTGCTGTAGACCCACAGATGACCGTTGCGCAGGCGACGGTCGGCGTTGGCTTTGAGGCGCAGGCTTGGCAGGGACATGACGTCGCTCCGGAAAAAAGAGCGGGAGTATAGCCTGTTGCGTAACAATTGGCCGCGCTGCCGGATGGACTGCGTAGGAGCAGCCGGTCGACGCTCGATTGGTCCGGGCGGCGTTCCGACGATGGACGTTAACGATGACGCGGTGTACCTGAAACATCGCGGTGCCTGTGAATTCATCGCGAGCAAGCTCGCTCCTACATAAAGCACGATGTGTCGGATCGGACTTTATAAGGGTTAGAATCGCCGCCTAGCCCAGAGTGTGTACTTATGTCCCAAGAGCTTTCAGCCGAACAGATTCAACAGGCCCTGCAAGGCATCAGCGTGCCGCCTCAGCCGCAAATCATGGTGGATTTGCAGATGGAGCAGTACATGCCCGACCCGGACCTGGAAGTAATCGCCCGGTTGATCTCCCAGGACCCAGGCCTCTCTGGTGCGTTGCTGAAGATCGTCAACTCGCCGTATTACGGGTTGAGTAACAAGATTGCGTCGATCCAGCGCGCGGTAAACTTGCTGGGCAGTCGCTCGATCATCAACCTGATCAACGCGCAGTCGATCAAGGGCGAGATGAACGACGAAACCATCGTCACCCTGAACCGTTTCTGGGACACCGCCCAAGATGTGGCGATGACCTCCCTGACCCTGGCCAAGCGCATCGGCTCGCAAGCGGTGGATGAAGCCTATGCCCTGGGGCTGTTCCATGATTGTGGGGTGCCGCTGATGCTCAAGCGCTTCCCCAATTACATGGCGGTGCTCGAAGAGTCTTATGCAAACGCCAGTGCGCAATGCCGAGTGGTGGACACCGAGAACCGCGTATTCAACACTAACCACGCCGTGGTCGGTTATTTCACAGCCAAGTCGTGGCGCCTGCCGGAGCATGTGACCAATGCCATCGCCAATCACCACAATGCGCTGGCGATCTTCAGTGATGAGTCGTCGCGCAACAGCCAGTTGAAAAACCTGTTGGCGATTCTGAAGATGGCCGAGCACATCTGTGCGTCGTACCGGGTGCTGGGTAATCAGGCCGATGACCACGAGTGGAACAGCATCGGCCACCTGGTGCTCGATTATGTCGGTCTATCGGACTACGACTTCGAGAACCTGAAAGAGTCGATTCGAGAGTTAGGCGCTCACCGTTGAGCGTCGGCTATTTCCTGATCTGAGAGCGCCATGCCTGAACTACCTGAAGTAGAAACCACCCGGCGCGGTATCGCACCGCATCTGGAAGGCCAGCGCGTCAGCCGCGTGATCGTCCGTGACCGTCGCTTGCGCTGGCCGATTCCGGAAGATCTCGATGTACGCCTGTCCGGGCAGCGCATCGTGACGGTCGATCGGCGTGCCAAGTATCTGCTGATCAATGCCGAGGTCGGGACGCTGATCAGCCATTTGGGCATGTCGGGGAATTTGCGCCTGGTGGAAGTTGGCATGCCCGCGGCCAAGCATGAACATGTGGATATCGAACTGGAGTCGGGCCTGGCCTTGCGCTACACCGATCCTCGGCGTTTTGGGGCGATGCTCTGGAGCCTTGATCCGCTCAATCACGAGCTGCTGATCCGGTTGGGGCCAGAGCCGTTGACGGACCTGTTTGACGGTGAGCGTTTGTTCCAGCTATCTCGCGGTCGCTCCATGGCGGTAAAACCGTTCATCATGGACAACGCGGTGGTGGTGGGCGTGGGCAATATTTATGCGACTGAAGCGCTTTTCGCTGCCGGCATCGATCCGCGCCGGGAAGCCAAGGGCATTTCCCGGACGCGTTATCTGAAGCTGGCCATCGAGATCAAGCGCATTTTGGCTCGTGCCATCGAGCGCGGCGGCACCACATTGCGCGACTTTATTGGTGGCGACGGTCAGCCAGGCTACTTCCAGCAGGAATTGTTTGTGTACGGCCGTGGCAATGAGCACTGCAAGGTGTGCGGTACGGGTCTGCGAGAGGTTCGTCTGGGGCAACGTACCAGCGTCTATTGCCCACGTTGCCAGAGCTGAGTAAACAGCACGGTCTATAGTGAGTCGTTGCCTGCTTGCCGAAGCGGGCCAGGCGCTGGTGCTCGACCCAGGCAAAGCGGCATTTGTGCGCTGCTTGGGGTGTACCGGGGAAGGCGGGTATGACCAGCGGGAATGATTGATGGTGTGGCTGTTGGCCCTATCGCGAGCAAGCCCGCTCCCACATTAGACCAGCGTCGGGCCCGGAAAGTGGGCTCGCCTCGGTCAAATGTGGGAGCGGGCTTGCTCGCGATAGCGTCCTGAAAGACACCCGATAATTCCAGGTTTAGGCTTTGCCAGTAATAATCTTGTACTTGGCCATCAGCTGTTCTTCGGTTTCCGGATGGGCTTCATCCAGCGGGATGCAATCGACCGGGCAGACCTGCTGACACTGCGGCTCGTCGTAGTGGCCGACGCATTGGGTGCACAGGTTCGGGTCGATCACGTAGATCTCTTCGCCTTGAGAGATGGCGGCGTTCGGGCACTCGGGTTCGCAGACGTCGCAATTGATGCAGTCGTCGGTGATGATCAGGGACATGGGGCACTCCTGCCGGGGCGGTTGGCCCAGGCATCTGAAAACTAATGCATACAATTGTGCCGCATTGGCGCCCGCAGTGCACGCGGGCGCGATGGGATGCTCCCCAGCTACTTCTTGAAGCGCTCGGTCAGGGCGTCAGCGACAGCCGGGTGGACGAACTTGGTGATATCGCCGCCCAGGGCTGCAATTTCACGAACCAGCGTCGAGGAAATGTACGAATAACGCTCGGATGGGGTGAGGAAAAGGCTTTCCACATCCGGCGCCAACTGGCGGTTCATGTTGGCCAGCTGGAATTCGTATTCAAAGTCCGACACCGCTCGCAGGCCGCGCAAGAACACATTGGCGTTCTTTTCCTTGGCGAAGTGCGCAAGCAGCGTGGAGAAACCGACGACTTCAACGTTCGGCAAATGTTGGGTGACCTCGCGGGCCAGCGCCACACGCTGTTCCAGGGGAAACAGCGGGTTTTTCTTCGGGCTGGCGGCGACGGCAATGATCACATGGTCGAACAGGCGCGCGGCGCGTTCGACCAGATCGCCATGGCCCTTGGTAATAGGGTCGAAGGTACCTGGGTACAACACTCGGTTCATCGCGTCGTCCTGGCGGGAGTCCGTTGGGGAGTCGGATGGTATCGCAGCCTTCCCGGTCGGCCAAGTCGCCTTTGGGGTAAAAAAGCACTATAGACGATGCAAATAATGTGCTTTTTCACGCGATTTTTAAACGGTCGGCCAGTGAACTCGCCAGTTGTGCCGTCAGCCCGTAGACCGACAACTGTGGGTTGGCGCCAATGCTGGTGGGGAACAATGAGCCATCGTGGATCGACAGATTGCTCAACTGATGATGCCGGCCGAGGCTGTCGCTGACGGCGTATTTCGGGTCTTCGCCCATGGTGCAACCGCCCATCACGTGAGCGCTACCCAGGCGCGTGCGATACAACTCAAGGCTCAGACCGTCGATCAGCGTGCGAGCTTCGGCCAGGCTTTTTACATAGTGGGCATCGCTGTGCAGTGGCATGACTTCTTTGGCGCCACCGGCGAACTGGATTTCCGCCATGCTATGAAAGGCCCGGCGCAGGCCGTCCCAGGCGTAGGGCGAGACCTGATAGTCGAGCACCGGCGTGCCGTCACCACGGAGCTCGACGCTGCCGCCGGGGCTGTCCGGGTGAAAACCATCGCGTAGTAGCGCGAGCATGGCGTGGGTATGGGGCAGGTGTTCCATGCGCAATGCGTTGTCGGAGCCGAAACCGCCGAACAAGGTGCTGGCCAGCGCCGGGTGCAGCGGTGGTACTTCCAGTTTGTAGGACATTTTGCCGGTGGTGCCGTCCTGCCATTGGAAATGATCCGAGTAAATCGATTGAGGGGCACCGTAGAACGGGTTGATCACGTCGTCGAAATGCCCGGCCGACATGTTTACCAAATGCAGGAAGGTCCGTTTCCCGAGCCGCTCATGGGGATCGGGTGCTTTGGAGCGCAGCAACAAGGCCGGGCTGTTGATGCCACCGCCGGCCAGAACATAATGCCGCGCTTTGACGGTGATGCTGCGCCCGGTCGGCGCAACGCAGCGTGCGTCCATGGCCACGCAGTGCAGACCGGTGACCTTGTCGTCCTTGATCAACAAGCGTTCGGCACGGGCCAGATAAAGCAGTTCGCCGCCTTTTTCCAGGGTGGCCGGAATGGTGGTCACCAGCATCGATTGTTTGGCGTTGGTCGGGCAGCCCATGCCGCAATAACCGAGGTTCCAGCACCCGCGAACGTTGCGCGGGATCACGTGCCAGCTGTAGCCGAGCTTTTCGCAGCCGTTCTTGATCACATCGTTGTTGGCGTTGGGTGGCACCATCCACGGCGCGATACCGAGGCGCTGCTCCATTTTTTCGAACCAGGGCGCCATCTCGGCGGGGCTGTGGCCTTTGACGTCGTGTTCTTTGGCCCAGTGCTCAAGGGTCGGCTGCGGGGTGCGGAAGCTCGAGGTCCAGTTGATCAGCGTCGTGCCGCCGACCGCGCGGCCTTGCAGGATAGTGATCGCACCGTCCTTGCTCATGCGGCCGATGCCTTCCTGATAGAGGCTGGCGTAGGCTTGATCTTCCAGCATCTTGAAGTCGCTGCTGGTCTTGAGCGGGCCTTCTTCGATCAGCAGCACCTTGTAACCAGCGGCACTGAGAATTTCCGCCGTGGTGCCGCCGCCGGCACCGCTGCCGATGATCGCCACGTCCGCTTCCAGCGTCAGGTCTTGCTCCAGCTGTGAGCCGTCATACGTTTTCCAGCCACGGGCCAGGCCCTCGCGAAACAGATCAGGTACGGGCATATCAGGTTCTCTTGTTGTTATGGGGTAAGCGCAGGTGACCGTGTGGGAAGGGCCGGGCGACGTTCGCTTGCCCGCGAATGGGGCGCCGCAAATTTCAAACCTTGGGCGGCCCCGGATAACCACAATGCGCCCAAGACTCAGCGCGACCGTACCAGGCCATCATCACCAGTTGCACAAGCGAGCTGTGGCCCATGCGCAGCAGGCTCAGTGAGCTGTTTTCCCAGCGCTTGAGAAAGTGCCGAATGGCGTCGCTGCTGGCGTTTTCCCAACTGCCCCAGATCCCGGTCAACGGCCCACGGGTGACGGCCATACCAAGTACATCGAACAGCTGCTGGGTCAGTTTGAGCATTTCCGGCGACAGGTGATCGAGGCCGCGATCCAGGCTTTGCAGGGTGCCGTCGATGGACGCGGGAATTTTCTCGGCAGCCACGGCGCCCTCGAGCATCACCGGGATCAACGCCTGCAGAAACGGCAGGTCGCTGCTGCGCAGAATCGCGAAACCGTTGGCCGGAGTGCTGGCCGAGCAACCACTGAGGCTGGCGCCAAGCCCGGCGGTGGCCAGGAAGGCGCTGGCGCACAGGCTGAATTTCAATAGACCGCGCCGTGACAACTCAGGTGATTCAGACAGGCTTGGGTTCATTATTGTTATAACCCGACGGCAATGTGATTAGCGGATAAACAGCTTCTGAATCAGCTTTTGGATGGATTTTCCGTAAGGCGGATAAATCAGCTTCGCCGCATTCAGCCGCTGTTTGATCAGTACGCCTTTGGCTTTGCTGAACGTCAGGAAACCTTCATGGCCGTGGTAATGGCCCATTCCCGAAGCGCCGATGCCGCCAAACGGCAGGTCGTCCTGAGCGACATGCAACAGCGTGTCGTTGATGCAAACGCCACCGGAGTGGGTTTCGTTGAGCACGCGGCTTTGCTCGCCTTTGTCGTAGCCAAAGAAGTAGAGCGCCAGCGGACGCGGCCGTTGATTGATGTAGGCAAACGCCTGATCCAGACCGGTGTACGGCACGATGGGCAGCACCGGACCGAAGATTTCGTCCTGCATCACGGTCATCTCGTCGTTGACGTTCAGCAACAGGCTGTGACCCATGCGTCGGCCCTGGCCTTGGTCGAACAGCGGTATCAGCAACGCGCCCTTGCTGGTGGCGTCACTCAGGTAACCGTTGAGCCGCCTCAGTTGTCGGTCATTGATGATCGCGGTGTAGTCCGGGTTATCCGCAAGCTTCGGATAAAACCCGCGAACGGCCTTGCGATAGGCTTCGACGAAGGCGCCAACGCGGTCCTCTGGCACCAGCACGTAATCCGGAGCGACGCAGGTTTGTCCGGCGTTCAGGGTTTTGCCGAAGGCGATGCGCTCGGCGGCATCCTTGAGCGGCACGTCGGCGGAGACAATGGCCGGGGATTTGCCGCCCAGCTCCAGGGTCACAGGCGTCAGGTGTTCTGCTGCGGCGCGCATTACATGTTTGCCGATGCTGGTGGCGCCAGTGAACAGTAGGTGATCGAAGCGCAGCTTGGAAAAGGCCATGCCGATCTCGGCTTCCCCCAGCACCACGCAGACCAAGTCTGCTGGAAAGACCCGAGCCAACAACTCCTTGAGCAATTGCCCGGTGGCTGGCGTCGATTCGCTGAGCTTGAGCATCACCCGATTACCGGCGGACAACGCGCCGACCAAGGGGCCGATGGCGAGGTAAAGCGGATAGTTCCACGGCACGATAACCCCGACCACGCCCAGTGGCTGGTAGATGACCTTGGCCGATGCGGGTTGAAAGGCTGCGCCTACTTTACGCCGGGACGGTTTCATCCAGCCTTTGAGGTGTTTGCTGGCGTAGTGAATGCCGTGCAGGCTGGGCATCAGTTCAGCGAGCAAGGTTTCATCGGCGCTGCGGTAGCTGAAGTCCTGGCTGATGGCGTCGATCAATGCCTGGCGTTCGTCGCTCAACATCTCACGCAAAGCTTTGAGCCATTGCTGGCGTTGCGCCGCCGGTGGCATTGGATTAGCTGCATAGGCTTGGCGCTGGGCGGCAAACAGGCTGTGGAGCTCATCCAGTTGCGGTTGAGAGTCTTGCAGGTAGGCAATGTCGGCAGGCATGGATGGCTCCGATTTTTATTCGAGTGGCTTGTTTTTAGAGTCTATACTCTAAAAAGTCAAATGACATCACTCGACAGCTTTGATTTATCCAATTCGGGATAGGTCGTAAGATGTTCGGCAACGCACCCTGAATTAAAGCCCAAGCCCATGGCCCCACGGATAAAAACCAGCGAGCGCATCGTTCAGAACAGTCTGGAGCTGTTCAATCAGCAGGGCGAGCGCAGCGTCAGCACCAACCACATCGCCGCTCACATGGAAATTTCCCCGGGCAACCTGTACTACCACTTCCCCAACAAGCAGGCGATCATCGCCGTGCTGTTCAGTGAGTACGAAAGCCTGGTGGACAGTTTTCTGCGCCCACCCCAGGGCCGCGCTGCCACGGTCGAAGACAAGCGTTATTACCTGCAGGCGCTGCTCGCCGCCATGTGGCGCTATCGATTCCTGCACCGAGACCTCGAACACCTGCTCGACAGCGATCCGGAGCTGGCCGCCCGTTACCGACGCTTTTCCCAGCGTTGCCTGATCCAGGGCACGGCCATCTACGAGGGTTTTGTCGAGGCCGGCATCCTGAACATGGGCAAGGTCCAGATCGAATCCCTGACCCTCAACGCCTGGATCATCCTCACCTCCTGGGTGCGCTTTCTCTGCACCACGCGGGAAAATTCCACGTACCTGAGTGAGGAGGCCATCAAGCGTGGGGTCTATCAGGTGCTGGTGCTGGAAGCCGGATTTGTCACGGACCAGGCTCGGGACGCAGTGAATGCGCTGTTCAACGAGTTTTATGTGCCGCTGGCGCAGGCGCTGGAAGAAGTGCAGTAGGATCAACCACAGACTTAATCACAGGAGCCCGCTATGCCCATTGCGCAATTGATCAGCCCTCAAGCTCTGGACTTGAAAAAGGACCAGGCCGGGCTGGTGATTCTGGATTGTCGTTTTGCCCTGGAAGACCCGGACTACGGCCAGCGCAGTTATGCCGAAGGGCATATCGCCGGCGCATCTTTCGCCGATCTGGAGCGTGATCTCAGCGGCCCGGTGGTCAAGGGTGTGACCGGGCGCCATCCGCTGCCGGATCCTGAGCAGCTGGTTGAGCGTTTGCAGGCCTGGGGCATCAATGCCGACAGTGAAATCGTGCTGTATGACGACGGCCCTGGCGCATTTGCCGCGCGAGCGTGGTGGTTGCTGGCCTGGCTGGGCAAGCGTGACAGTGTGTTCATCCTCGACGGCGGCTTGAAAGCCTGGCACGCGGCCGGTTTGCCGCTGAGCCTGGATGCACCCGGTACTCCACGGGGCAGCTTTACCGGAACGCCAGATAGCTCGCTGCTATTGAGCACCGAACAACTGCAAAAGCGCCTCGGCCAGCCAACCCTGACCTTGCTCGATGCTCGCGCCCAGCCGCGTTTCCGTGGTGAGGTGGAGCCGATCGACCCCGTGGCCGGGCATATTCCCGGCGCACAGTGCGCGGCGTTCAGCGAAAATCTGGGCAGTGACGGGCGTTTTCTGCCGGCTGAACAGCTCAAACAACGTTTCGCTGCGAAGCTGGGTGACCGGTCGCCTGCAGAGCTGGTGGCGTATTGCGGTTCCGGCGTGACGGCTTGCCATAACCTGTTTGCGTTGTGTTTGGCAGGGTATCCGCTAGCCAGTTTGTACGCAGGATCGTGGAGTGAGTGGATTACCGATCCAGCGCGTGGGGTTGCGAAGGGCGATTGAAGATAACGATCGTTCCCACGCTCCCGCGTGGGAACGATCGCCGTGGATCAAACCGGCAATTGCCCCATCATCCAGCGCAACAAAAAGAACACCAGCAACCCTCCACCAATGGTCGCCAGCAAATGCCGGGTCAACGCGGCAATGGCAATCGCGACCAACCCCGCCAACAAATACGCATTACTCAGGGTCAGCGCCCAGTGCTCACCATCGGGCAGCAACATGCCCGGCACCACAATGGCCGTGAGCACCGCTGTCGGCACATAGTGCAAACCCTGGCGCACCAGCGGCGGGAAGCTCAGGTTTGGCCAGGCGAACAAGCTATAGCGCAGCACAAAGGTAATTGCCGTCATGCCGAAAATCAGCCACCAGTAATTCATGAGTGCAACTCCTTGCCGGTCTGAGCCGCCAATCGTCGGCGCTCTAACACTACGCCCACAGCAATCCCGCTGAATGCGGCTGCCATCAGTCCGAGTTTGTAAGGCCAGCTGTAAGTGGCCAACGCCACGGTACCCGCCGCCAACGCTGCAGCCACTTGCGGCTTATTGCGCAGCAACGGCACGACGATGCCGATAAAGGTCGCCAGCATGGCGAACTCAAGACCCCAACTGGCCAGATCCGGCACGGCCTGACCGAACAGCACACCCACCAGTGAGCTCGACACCCAGCACACATACAGCGAACTGGTGACGCCCAGCCAATACCAGTGCGCCAGCGGCCGATCACCGTGCAGCAGATAGAAACGTTGAACCACCGCGAAGGTTTCATCGGTCAACCAGAACGCCAACAACACCCGCCATCGCTGCGGCAACTGACTGACATGAGGTTGCAAGGTGGCGCTGTAGAGCACGTGGCGCAGGTTGACGATAAAGGTCGTCAATAGAATCACCACCGCGCTGGCGCCGGCGCCGAACAGGCTGATGACGATGAATTGCGCGGAACCGGCGTAGACGAACAGCGACATACCGACCGCCTGCCATAGCGTCAGGCCAGCGGCGCCGGCCAATGTGCCGAAGATCAGCCCGAACGGCAGAATGCCCACGGCCATGGCAAAACTGTCGCGGATACCTCGGGAGTAAAGCTGTTTGCGGGTCATCAAGACTCTCCTTGTTGTCCGCATCTTAGGCAGTCAGATTGTGTCCGTCTTGAACGATCTTGCGCTGCTGCCTAAAAGATCGTGACCTAAAGCGCAAGGCTGGTCCCGTGCCTGGCATTGCGATAAGCCCCCGGCCCGACGCCATAGACTTGTTTGAACTGCCGGCTCAAATGGCTCTGGTCGGCGAAACCCAATTGCGTCGCCACTTCCAGCGGCAGGCAGCCTTCGCGCAACAATGCCCGCGCTTGAGCAATTCGCTGCTGCATCAGCCAGGTATGCGGCGGCATGCCGGTCGCCCGGCGAAACACCCGAGCGAAATGAAAGGGCGACAGGTTGACTGCCGTGGCCAACTCTTCGAGGGAGGGCGGTGAGGCCAGTTGTGACTGCAGCAGGTCCTTGGCCTGGGCGATGGCGCGATGCTCTAACCCGGGTTTGCCGGGTATCGCCACTCCCGCGTGACGTTGCAGCAACGACAACATCATTTCGCGCCAGACGGTTTGCTGTTGCAACGCCGTGGCCGGGCTCTCCAGCAAACGGTGTAACTGACAGAAACCGCTCACCAGGTCGGGATCGCGATAGAGCGTGGCGCCGAACGCCGGAAGGCTGTTGGCCGGGAGTTCGAGCTCGGCCAGCAGTGAGAGAATCTGCTCATTGTCGGGATAAAAAGCCCGATACAGCCAACCGTCATCGGCACCTTTGTGGCCGGTGTGCAATTCGCCCGGGTTGATCAGCACCAATGTCCCGGTGCCCGCCAGATGTTCCGCGCCGCGATAGCGATAACGCTGGGCGCCGGCCATGATCAGACCGATGACATAGCCGTCATGCACATGGGGCACAAAACGGTGTTCGATGTAGCGGGCGGCCAATAACTCGACACCGACCAACGGCGCGGCTTGCCAGAAACGGATCGACTCGCCCTCAGTGTTCACAAACGCTACCTCTGGCCCGCGGCTGTCAGCCATTGCGGGATGCGACGCTCCAGGTAATAGCCCGGTTTGCGCAGGGTTCCGTCGACAAAACCGACATGTCCGCCTTTGGCCTGCAATTCAAACTGCGTGGTCGGCGACAGCTCGGTGGCCTCGGGCAAGCTGTGAGGAGACACGAAAGGGTCGTCAGCGGCGTGAATAATCAGGGTTGGTGTGCGGATGGCTCCGAGAAAATAACGACTGGAGGCACGCCGATAATAGTCTTCGGCATCCAGAAATCCATTCAGCGGCGCGGTGACCCTGCCGTCGAAATCCCAGAAGGTCCGCAGATTGTCCAGCGAGCCGAGCTCAGCCAGGGTCGCCAGGCCTTCGTGGCGGCCGTCATGCTGGAATTGCCGTTGCTTGTTTTTAATGTAGGCCAGCATCTCACGCATGAAATGCGCCTGATAAACCTTGGAGAAACCCTGGTCAATACGGTCGGCACACTGGTCGAGACGAAAGGGTACCGACACCGCCACTGCGCCCAGTAGCTCACTGTCGTGGCCGGTTTCGCCCAGATGTTTGAGCAACACATTGCCGCCCAGCGAGTAACCGACCGCATACAAAGGAGCCAATGGTCGCTGAGCCCGCAGATGGCGGATTGCTGCGGCGAGGTCTTCGCTTGCGCCCGAATGATAACTGCGGGGCAACAGGTTCGGTTCGCCCGAGCAGCCGCGCCAGTTCAGTGCCACGCTGGCCCAGCCCTGAGCCGCCAGAGCCTTTTGCAAGCCGGCCACATACGGTGAATTCGAGGAACCCGTCAGCCCGTGCAACACCAGTACCAAGGGCGCGTCAGGGCTATGCGGACCGTGCCAGTCGAGGTCGAGGAAGTCGCCATCTTCAAGCCACAGTCGCTCACGTTGCCGGTCGAGATAGGTTGTTTTGCGCCATAGCGGGCCCCACAAGGTTTGCAGGTGCGGGTTGCCTAGGCCTAAGGCGGGGATGAAACGATCTGACGGTGTAGGCACGGTTGTTCTCGGTGCAGAGGTGCGTACCTGGGTACGCACCTTTTTCAGGTCGGTCGATTAACCGACAGTCTCTGCCATACGTTGCCACAACGCGTAGTGCACACGCCCGGATTTTTGCTCCCGGTGCAGGCGCCAGCTGACCGGAAGGCCGAGCGTTGAGGGCGCGGTTTCACTTTCGGTGTAGATCCACGCGCCGTCGGCCAGCCACTGGCGCTCTTCGAGCAGCGCGCAGGTGGTCGGCAGCAGGTTCTGGTTGAACGGCGGATCGAGAAATACCAGGTCAAACGCCGTCGCCGTCTGGGTTTCCAGATAGCGCAAGGCGTCGGCGGTCTGTACGTGACCGGTGGTGCAACGCAGGGTGCCCAGGTGCTCGCGCAGACTGGAAACGGCGAGGTTGCTGCTGTCCAGCGCCTGGCCCATGGCCGCGCCGCGGGACAGCGCTTCGAGGAACAGGGCGCCGCTGCCGGCAAACGGGTCGAGCACTTTGGCCCCGGCGACGTACGGTGCGAGCCAGTTGAACAGGGTTTCGCGGACGCGGTCCGGGGTTGGGCGCAGGCCCGGAACATCCGGGAAGTTCAGGCGACGGCTACCCCATTCGCCACCGATGATACGCAGGTGCCCAACGCCGTTATGGACGTTGTGAGCAGGTTTTTTGCTGGGACGCGATGGGCTGGCCATTAATGCTCCGGAACCCCGAGCGGTTGCTCGGCAGGTTTGTCAGTAGGGGCCGGTAACGGCTTTTGTGGAACGGTTGGCCCGGCGCTGACGATGACCATCTTGTCAGCGCTCAGGTGTTTGTTCAGTGCAGTTTTGACCTGGTCGACGGTCAAACTTTGGGACTGTTGCATGAAGTCTTCAAGGTAGCTCAGCGGCAGGTTGTAGAACCCCATGGCGCCAAGTTGGCCGACGATATCGGCGTTGCTGGCGGTGGACAGCGGAAAGCTGCCGGCCAGTTCACGCTTGGCGTCGTCCAGTTCTTTCTGGGTCGGACCGGTTTTCAGGTAATCGGCGAGAACGTCCTGGACCAGCTTCAGCGTGCCTTCGCTCATCTCGGCGCGGGTTTGCAGGTTGATCATGAACGGCCCGCGGGCCTGCATCGGGGTGAAGCCGGAGTATACGCCATAGGTCAGGCCGCGCTTCTCGCGGACTTCGTTCATCAACCGTGTACCAAAACCACCACCACCGAGAATCTGGTTGCCCAGCGACAGCGCAGCGTAGTCCGGATCATCGCGGTCGATGCCCAATTGCGCGAGCATCAGATTGGTCTGATTGGATGGGAACTCGATATGGCCGATGCTAGCCTTGGGCTCAACCGGTTGCTCGATTTTGGCCAGCGCCGGGCCCTTTGGCAGCGCGGCGGAGACTTGCGCAGCAATGGCTTCGGCTTCCGCGCGCGACAAGTCGCCGACCAGTGCGATCACCACATTGCCGGCGGCATAGGCCTTGTTATGGAACGCCCGTAGTTGCGCGAGGGTGATCGGCGGAACGCTTTGCGCCGTGCCGTCGCTGGAGTGGGCGTAAGGATGATCGCCGTACAAGCGATTCATCAGCTCAATGCTCGCCAGTTTTCCGGGGCTCTGTTTCTGGTATTCGAAACCTGCGAGCATTTGGTTCTTGATTCGCGCCAGCGAGTCGACCGGGAACGTCGGCTTACCCACGACTTCGGCAAACAGCTTCAAGGCAGGTGTGCGTTTATCAGTCGCGCTCAGGCTGCGCATCGACGCTATCGCCATATCTTTATAAGCACCGTTGCCAAAATCGGCACCCAAGCCTTCGAAACCTTCTGCGATCCCGCCGACGTCTTTACCTGCAATACCTTCGTTAAGCATGGCGTTGGTCAGCAGTGCCAGACCGGGCGTGCTGCCATCCTGACTGCTACCCGCGGCGAAGGTAAGACGCATGTCAAACATCGGTAGTTCACGGGCTTCAACGAACAGGACCTTGGCGCCTTCGGCGGTTTTCCAGGTGTGTACGTCCAGCGCACGGTGGCTGGGCGCCTTGCCGTCAAGCTCGGTCAGCGATTGCAGCTTTTTGCTGGCCTTGGCCTGATCGAGTGCCTGGCTGGCGTCGGATTCGTTTGGGCGGCTGAGGTAGAAACCCAGCGAGCCGACCAGCGCGACGATCACCAGGCCGATCAAGGCCAGGCGTGATTTTTTGTGCTCACTCATGAGCTGTCTCCTCGGGGAGTACATGCGCAACGCTGAGACGTTCGCGGGTGAAATAAGTGCGGGCGGCGTTCCGGATGTCTTCCGGAGTCACGCTTTGCAGCTCGGTGAGCTCGGTATCCATCAGTTTCCAGGACAGGCCAACGCTTTCCAGCTGGCCGATGGCAGTGGCTTGACTGGTGATCGAATCACGTCCGTAAACCAGGCCAGCGATCACTTGGGCGCGGACGCGTTCCAGCTCCTCGGCGGTGGGTGCGGTGGTTTTCAACTGTTCGAGCAGGCGCCACAGGCCGGCTTCGGCCTGGGCCATGGTTTTCTTTTTCTGGGTGTTGGGCGTCGCAGAGAGCGTGAACAGGCTGTCGCCGCGGGTATAGGCGTCGTAGCTCGACGAGCCACCGGAGACCAGCTCTTCGCCGCGCTCCAGCTGGGTCGGAATGCGCGCACTGTAACCGCCGTCGAGTAGGGCCGAGATCAGTCGCAGGGCATTCACCGAGCGCTTGTCCACAGCAGTGGCGATGCTCGGCACGTTGAAACCCAGCATCAGGCTCGGCAGTTGGGTCTTCACGTGCAGGGTGATCTGGCGTTCGCCGGGCTCGGCCAGTTCCCGCGGGATCTTCGCTGACGGCACGTCACGTTTGGCGATCGGACCAAAGTAGCGTTGAGCCAAAGCTTTGACTTCGTCCGGGGTCACGTCACCGACCACCACCAGCGTGGCGTTGTTCGGCACATACCAGGATTGGTACCAGTGGCGCAGCTCTTCGACCTTCATCCGGTCCAGGTCAGCCATCCAGCCGATGGTCGGTGTATGGTAACCGCTCGCCGGAAAAGCCATGGCCTTGAAGCGCTCATAGGCCTTGGACATCGGCTTGTCGTCGGTGCGCAGACGGCGCTCTTCCTTGATCACTTCGATTTCGCGGCTGAACTCGTCGGCCGGCAAGCGCAGGCTTGCCATGCGATCGGCTTCCAGCTCGAAGGCCACGCCCAGACGGTCGCGGGCCAATTCCTGGTAATAAGCGGTGAAGTCGTCACTGGTGAATGCGTTCTCTTCGGCGCCCAGATCGCGCAGGATCAACGAGGCTTCTCCGGGGCCGACTTTCTCGCTGCCCTTGAACATCATGTGTTCCAGAGCGTGAGACAAACCAGTCTGGCCCGGGGTTTCATAGCTGGAGCCGACTTTGTACCAGACCTGCGAAACCACCACGGGAGCGCGATGGTCTTCGCGCACGACCACTTTCAGGCCGTTGTCGAGGGTGAACTCGTGGGTGGGTTGTGGGTCGGCAGCCAAAGCTGAAAGGGGCAGACAAACTGTGCTGAGCAGCAGGCCTGCAGCGCGGCGGGCTAGAGCATTCATTCGTTTTTAAACCTGTTGGGCTGCCCGCTTGGTCTTAGCGTCGGCGGGCGAGAGGGTGCTAGGATACTGATCCGTTTTACTGGCGGCCACGCCTATCAGGCCTTTGACGATCAGAGTGTGCTTGAACAGGTTGTATGGGTTCCAGGCAGAAAGCCCCCGTTTATCGGGTAAATTTCGCTTTTTCGCCGATTTTACCGTTCCAGTCCTTCGTAGAATCGATCTTTGAGGTGCCCTGAGGCACTTTGACAAAATGTTGCGCGTGAACGAGCTGGGTAAAAAGCAGTCTGTTCTGCATCGAATATTTATCTGCCGAGGCGCCACATTGGCGCGTCGCTACTTTGAGATAGCCGTCATCCATGTTTGGTTCCAACGACGACAAGAAGACCCCAGCTGCGGCTGGTGAGAAAAAAAGCCTGTTCGGATGGCTGCGCAAAAAGCCGCAGGAAACCGTCGTCGAACAGCCACAGCAACTTCCTGAGGCTGTTCCTGAGCCGGTAATAGAAGCTGCGCCAGTTACGCAAGCGTCGACGCCGATTGTGTTGCCGATTGCCGAACCGGTCCTTCAGTCGGTTGCCGAGCCAGCACCTGAGCCTGTGGCTGAGTTGCCACGGGCGATAGAGCCCGAGCACAAGCCTTGGTTGACGCTGCCGGTTGCAGAAGAACCAGTGGCCTTGGTCGAAAATGAGCTGGCGCCACATGTCACACCGCCAATTCCTGCGCCGACAGCCGCTCAGCAAGCGGTAGAGCTGCTGGTTGTCGAGCCGGTTTTGGTTTTTGAGTCGGTTGCTGCGGAGTTGGTTGTTATTGAGCCCGATATTCCCGAGCCTGTGATTGCCGCATTTGTTGTTCCGGAACCTGTCCCGGCTCCGGCACCAATCGCTGCACCGGTTGTTGCTGCGCCTGTTGCACCAGCACCCAGCGCGCCGACCGAACCGCCTGTCGCCGCCGAACCGGCCCGCGCCAGCAGCGAAGAAAGCAAAGTCGGTTTCTTTGCCCGCCTCAAGCAAGGCTTGTCCAAGACCAGTGCCAGCATCGGCGAGGGCATGGCCAGCCTGTTCCTCGGCAAGAAGCTGATCGATGACGAACTGCTGGAAGACATCGAAACCCGCCTGCTGACTGCTGACGTCGGCGTTGAAGCGACTTCGGTGATCATCCAGAGCCTGACTCAGAAGGTCGCGCGCAAACAGCTGGCCGACGCCGATGCACTCTACAAATCCCTGCAGGCTGAGCTTGCGAGCATGCTCAAACCCGTCGAGCAGCCTCTGAAAATCACCTCACAGAACAAGCCATTCGTGATTCTGGTGGTCGGCGTCAACGGTGCTGGCAAAACCACCACTATCGGCAAGCTGGCGAAGAAACTGCAACTCGAGGGCAAAAAAGTCATGCTCGCGGCCGGTGATACCTTCCGCGCTGCGGCGGTCGAGCAGTTGCAGGTTTGGGGCGAGCGCAACAAGATTCCAGTGATCGCCCAGCACACGGGTGCCGATTCCGCTTCGGTGATCTTTGACGCAGTACAGGCTGCCAAGGCCCGTGGCATCGATGTGTTGATCGCCGACACCGCCGGTCGCCTGCACACCAAAGACAACCTGATGGAAGAACTGAAGAAGGTTCGTCGGGTCATCAGCAAACTCGACGCCGATGCACCACATGAAGTGCTGCTGGTGCTCGACGCCGGTACTGGCCAGAACGCCATCAACCAGGCCAAACAATTCCATCAGACGGTCGAGCTGACCGGTCTTGCGTTGACTAAGCTCGACGGCACGGCCAAGGGTGGGGTGATTTTCGCCCTGGCCAAGCAATTTGGCCTGCCTATTCGCTACATCGGTGTCGGTGAAAGCATCGATGATCTGCGCACTTTTGAAGCCGAACCCTTTGTCCAGGCACTTTTTGCCGAGCGGGAGCGTTAATGATTCGTTTCGAACAGGTCGGTAAACGCTATCCGAACGGACACGTCGGCTTGCATGAGCTGAGCTTTCGAGTCCGTCGGGGCGAGTTCTTGTTTGTCACCGGCCATTCCGGCGCCGGTAAAAGCACCTTGTTACGGCTGTTGCTGGCCATGGAGCGCCCGACCACCGGCAAACTGTTGCTGGCCGGTCAGGACCTGGGTCAGATCAGCAATGCACAAATTCCTTTCCTGCGTCGGCAGATTGGCGTGGTGTTCCAGAACCACCAGTTGCTGTTCGATCGCACGGTGTTCAACAACATCGCCTTGCCGTTACAGATTCTTGGCCTGTCCAAGGCTGAAATCGCCAAGCGCGTGGACTCGGCTCTGGAGCGCGTAGCGCTTTCGGACAAGACTGACCTGTACCCGGGCGACCTGTCCACTGGTCAACAACAGCGCGTCGGCATCGCCCGCGCCATTGTTCACCGCCCGGCGCTGCTGCTGGCGGACGAGCCGACCGGCAACCTCGACCCGCGTCTGGCGGCGGAAATCATGGGTGTATTCGAAGACATCAACCGGCTGGGTACCAGCGTGCTGATCGCCAGTCACGACCTGGCGCTGATTGCCCGTATGCGTCACCGCATGCTGACCCTGCAACGCGGCCGCCTGATCGGTGACGGGGAGGCAGGGGTATGAGTGCGACACGCAGTCCAAAAGTTTCTGAGCGCGTGGCGCCAAAAGCTGCCGACCCGCAACCGCAGAAGAAAAAGCGCGACGATGACGACGGCCCGGATTTCAGCACCTTGCTGCATGCCTGGATCGAAAATCACCGTGCCAGCCTGCTGGACAGCCTGCGTCGTCTGGGTAAACAGCCGATCGGCAGCTTTTTCACCTGTCTGGTGATGGCCGTAGCCCTCAGCTTGCCGATGGGACTGTCGCTGTTGCTGAGCAATGTCGAGCGTCTCGGCGGTTCCTGGCAGCGCGCGGCGCAGATTTCCCTATACCTGCAGCTTGACGCCAGTACCAGCGAAGGCGAGCACCTGCGCGAGCAGATCAAAGGCCTGCCGGGCGTCGCGGATGCCGAATACATTAGCCGTGATCAGGCGCTGGAAGAGTTTCAACAGCAGTCTGGCCTGGGCGAGGCGCTCAAAGAACTGCCGCAGAACCCGTTGCCGGGCGTGGTTCTGGTGACGCCTAGTGAAGTCGACAAGCCAACCCTTGAAGCATTAAGACAAAAACTTTCCGAGCTGCCGAAGGTACAGCAGGCGCAACTTGATCTAGTCTGGGTCGAGCGTCTGGCAGCGATCCTCAAGCTGGGCGACCGTTTTGTGTTCGGTCTGACCGTGCTTTTGGTTTCTGCATTACTTTTGGTGATAGGCAATACCATTCGTCTTCATATTGAAAACCGCCGCACAGAGATAGAAGTGATTAAACTCGTCGGCGGCACTGACAGCTATGTGCGTAGGCCTTTTCTGTATATGGGTGCGCTTTATGGCTTCGGTGCGGGGATTCTTTCCTGGGGTGTCCTGGCGTTCGGCCTCAACTGGCTGAACGACGCGGTGGTCGGGCTGGCCGGGTTGTACGGCAGTGATTTTGCGCTGGCCGGTGTTCCATCCGCCGATGGTCTGTCGCTCTTGCTTGGCGCGGTGCTGTTAGGGTATATCGGTGCATGGATTGCGGTAGCACGCCACCTACGGGAGCTTGCACCGAAGTAGTGTCTTTTTGCTTGTATTGACTTTTCAGCTTTCTAGGGAACTTGTCTTACGGTTCCCGGTCAATTTTCGCAGTGCTGAACTGCACGAGTTTTGTGAGACGGAGGTTTTTTCGTATGACCACTTCTTTGCAACCTGCATATGCTTTAGTCCCAGGCGCAAACCTGGAGGCTTATGTGCACACGGTGAACAGCATTCCATTGCTGACACCAGAGCAGGAGCGTGAACTGGCCGAGAGTCTCTATTATGAGCAGGATCTTGGGGCGGCTCGGCAGATGGTGCTCGCCCACCTGCGTTTTGTTGTACATATTGCCCGCAGCTATTCCGGCTACGGCCTGGCCCAGGCTGACCTGATTCAGGAAGGCAACGTCGGCCTGATGAAAGCGGTAAAACGCTTCAACCCGGAAATGGGCGTGCGTCTGGTGTCGTTCGCCGTGCACTGGATCAAGGCTGAAATCCACGAATTCATCTTGCGCAACTGGCGCATCGTCAAGGTCGCGACGACCAAGGCTCAGCGCAAACTGTTCTTCAACCTGCGCAGCCAGAAAAAACGTCTGGCCTGGCTGAACAACGAAGAAGTCCATCGTGTGGCTGAAAGCCTCGGCGTAGAGCCGCGGGAAGTGCGCGAGATGGAAAGTCGCCTGACCGGCCATGACATGGCCTTCGACCCGGCTGCGGAAGCAGACGACGACAGCGCCTTCCAGTCGCCGGCCAACTATCTGGAAGACCACCGGTACGACCCGGCACGTCAACTGGAAGATGCCGACTGGACCGATAATTCCACCAGCAATCTGCATGAAGCGCTGGAAGTGCTCGACGACCGCAGCCGCGACATCCTCTACCAGCGCTGGCTGGCAGAAGAGAAAGCCACGCTGCATGACCTGGCGCAGAAGTACAACGTGTCAGCCGAGCGTATTCGTCAGCTTGAAAAGAGCGCGATGAACAAGCTCAAGTTGTCGATTGCCGCTTAACGCCGCGATGCGACAAAAAAACGCCCCGATCATGTGATCGGGGCGTTTTTGTTTGTGTCCAATATCCCTGTATCACACCGGCCCCCTGTGGGAGCGAGCTTGCTCGCGATGGCAATGTAACAGTCAACATCAATGTTGAATGTGATGGCCTAATCGCGAGCAAGCTCGCTCCCACAAGAGATTTTCAGTGTTTAGAAAGTCGTGGTCGACTATTGTGCCCAAGGCGCTCTGCGCGAATCGTTCAACCCCACCAGATAACTGTCCCCACCCAACTGGCCCATCTGCTGACGAATCCAGCCCGCTCGCCGCGCGACATAGATGCTCGGATGGCTGGCGCTCCACGCTCGTGGGTTAGGCAGGACTGCCGCCAGCAGGCTGGCTTGCTGGCGTGACAGCGAGGCTGCACCGGTTCCGAAGTGATGGCGCGCGGCGGCTTCAGCACCGAATACGCCGTCATCCCATTCCACGCTGTTGAGGTACACCTCAAGAATCCGCTGCTTGGGCCAAAGGATTTCGATCAGCCCGGTAAACCAGGCCTCGAGCCCTTTGCGTAGCCAGCTGCGGCCAGACCACAGAAAGAGGTTCTTCGACACTTGTTGGCTCAGAGTACTGGCACCACGGATCGATCCGCCGCGCTCGTTATGAGTGAACGCGGCCTGAATCGCGCTGAAATCAAAACCCCAGTGCTCGGAAAACTTCTGGTCCTCGCCGGCAATCACCGCGACTTTCAAGTCGTCGGAGATCTCGTTCCACGGTCGCCAGCTGCGTTGCAAGTCAATAGGCTCGCCGTCGAACCAGGATTCGACCTTGCGTTCGACCATCAACGCCGTCCCTGGTGGCGGCACGAAGCGAAACACCAGCACCAGCAAAACGCTGCCAACTGCGAACCAGAACAGGGCTTTGGTGAAACGACGAAAAAGAAAACGCAGCATAGAGATGGCTTGGCCGAACCCGTTGAGCGGGCCATTATACAGACCCTGCTGAATGATTCTGACTGGAGTTCCTCATGCTGCGTGGCTTTCTGATGCTGGCTGCCTTCTTCGGGTTTACCGGCGTTGCCCTCGGCGCGTTTGCCGCTCATGGTCTGAAAAATCGCCTGAGCGCGGAATATCTGGCGATTTTTCACACAGGGGTCACCTATCAATTGGTGCATACCTTGGCATTACTGGCGGTCGCGCTGCTGGCCACACAGATTCCCGGACGGTTGATGACTTGGGCGGGTGTTTCATTTGCCATCGGCATCCTGCTGTTCTCCGGCAGTCTGTACCTGTTGACCCTGACCGGTGTCAGCAAGCTGGGCATCATCACACCGTTTGGCGGTCTGGCCTTTCTGGTCGGCTGGTTTTGCCTCGGTCTTGCCGCCTGGCGGTTGAGCTGACCGAGCGGTCCATTTCATGACGAATGGCTTGGGTCAGCCTGACTGATCGGGCTAGAATGCTGGCCCCTAAAAATGATGACGGCATCCGGCATGCGCATTCAGTTGAACGGTGAATCCTTTGAACTGCCCGACGGCGAAACCGTTGCGGCCCTGCTGACCCGCCTGGATCTGACCGGCCGCCGGGTGGCGGTCGAACTCAATCTGGATATCGTCCCGCGCAGCCAGCACGCCGATACTGCGCTCAACGAGGGCGATCAAGTCGAAGTGGTCCACGCCATCGGCGGCGGCTAGGCCAAACGGTTTATTCAGCACCAAAACGATCTACAAGAACCTGCAAAAACCTCACCCCACCAGAGGATTTCCCATGAGCAACGTTCGTAGCGATAAGCCCTTCGTCCTGGCCGGTCGTACTTACCAGTCGCGTTTGCTGGTAGGCACCGGCAAGTACCGTGACATGGAAGAAACCCGCCTGGCCATTGAAGCCTCGGGCGCCGAGATCGTCACCGTTGCCGTGCGCCGGACCAACATCGGCCAGAACCCGGGCGAACCGAACCTGCTCGATATCCTGCCGCCGGATCGTTACACCATCCTGCCGAACACCGCGGGTTGCTATGACGCGATCGAAGCCGTGCGCACCTGCCGTCTGGCCCGCGAACTGCTGGATGGTCACAATCTGGTCAAGCTGGAAGTCCTCGCTGATCAGAAAACCCTGTTCCCTAACGTAATCGAAACCCTCAAGGCCGCAGAAATACTGGTCAAGGATGGTTTTGACGTGATGGTCTACACCAGCGATGACCCGATCATTGCCCGTCAACTGGAGCAAATCGGCTGCATCGCGGTGATGCCGCTGGCCGGTCTGATCGGTACTGGTCTGGGGATCTGCAACCCGTACAACCTGCGGATCATTCTTGAAGAAGCCAAGATTCCGGTGTTGGTGGATGCCGGTGTCGGTACCGCTTCCGACGCCACTATCGCCATGGAGCTGGGTTGCGAAGCGGTGCTGATGAACTCGGCCATCGCCAACGCGCAGCAGCCGATCATGATGGCCGAAGCCATGAAACACGCCATTGTTGCAGGTCGTCTGGCGTATCTCGCCGGGCGCATGCCGAAAAAACTTTATGCCAGCGCCTCCTCGCCGCTGGATGGTCTGATCAAGTAAGAGCCATTGATGACTGAATCAAACGACACGCCTATCGCGCCTGCAGAAGGCGAAGAACGCCAACACCGCCGCATCAAGAGTTTCGTGATGCGCGCCGGGCGTATGACCGAAGGCCAGCAGAAAGGTCTGGAGCAAGGTACGCCGCTGTTCGTTCTGCCGCTGGCCGATGCGCCGGTGGACTTCGACCAGGTGTTCGGTCGTTCCGCGCCGCGTACTCTGGAAATCGGTTTCGGCATGGGTCATTCGCTGCTGGAAATGGCTGCGGCTTCGCCTGAGCAGGATTTCATCGGCGTTGAAGTACACCGTCCGGGTGTCGGCGCTCTGCTCAATGGCGTGCTGACTCAGGGCCTGACCAACCTGCGGGTCTATGATTGCGACGCAATCGAAGTACTCAATCGTTGTATCGCGGATAACAGCCTCGATCGCTTGCTGCTGTTCTTCCCGGATCCGTGGCACAAAAGCCGTCACCACAAGCGCCGCATCGTTCAGGCGTCCTTCGCTGAGCTGGTTCGCAGCAAGTTGAAGGTTGGCGGCGTGCTGCATATGGCTACCGATTGGGAACCCTATGCCGAGTACATGCTGGAAGTCATGGACGTCGCGCCAGGCTACCGCAACCTCGCCGAAGACGGCCGCTGCGTGCCGCGCCCGACCGAGCGCCCGATCACCAAGTTCGAACGCCGCGGCGAACGCCTGGGGCATGGGGTTTGGGATTTGAAATTCGAAAAACAGTCTTAAGCCATAACGCTATACAAACTGTAGGAGCCGAGCTTGCTCGCGATGAGGCCATAACATTCAACATTTATGCTGATTGTTAAGCCGCCATCGCGAGCAAGCTCGCTCCTACATTAGCGGCGGTCTGCGACCACGCCGATCAACACCAGCACCACCAACAACACCGGTGCCAGGCTGTAGTTGTTGAACTGGCTCAAGCCCCGAATGATCCACGGCGTTGCGTAGATCAGCGCCAGGCCGCTGCCGATCAGGCACAGCAGGGCCATCAGCGGTACACGCAAGGCGCCAGCAATGCTGCCCAGGCGTTGTTCGACCCAGCCTTTGATATCTGCGCCGAACAGCACCAGCAGGCAGCCGACAAGCGCCAGAGAGATTTCCGATAGGTTGCTTCTGCTCCAGCGGGACACGGTGGCGAGCAGGTCAAGTACCAAATCCATTCGATTTCCTTAGATCAGAAAATATTGCAGTAAGTCATTGAGGAACAACTGTCCGCGGGCGGTGGCCGCCAGGCGTGTGGGTTCGACCTGCAACAAGCCACTTTGTTCTGCTTGCCTGCGCGCGTCGGCGAGGCTTTCCAGGCTCAGCCCGGTACGCAGGGCGAACAGCGCAGCATCGACGCCATCGGTGAGGCGCAAGGCATTCATCAGGAACTCGAACGGCAACTCTTCGCTGGTCAGGGCTTTCTCACCGGCCTGGAAGTTTTTGGCCGGGTTGAGGTAGTCCTTGGGTAGTCGGGTTTTCCAGGTGCGCACGATCCGCCCGTCTGGATGGCTGAGTTTGCCGTGGGCGCCCGCGCCGATGCCGATGAAGTCGCCAAAGCTCCAGTAATTGAGGTTATGTCGCGCCGGGCGTCCGGGCAGGGCGTAGGCGGACACTTCGTATTGGGCGTAACCGTGCTCGGCCAACAACGCCTGACCGGCTTCCTGAATGTCCCACAACGTGTCGTCTTCGGGCAGGGTCGGCGGCTGGTTCCAGAACACCGTGTTCGGTTCCAGGGTCAGCTGATACCAGGACAGATGGGTCGGCTTCAGCGCGATGGCCTGGCGCAGGTCGCTCAGAGCGTCGTCCAGGGACTGATCGGGCAAACCGTGCATCAGGTCCAGGTTGAAGTTGTCGAAACCCGCCTGACGGGCCATGCCAGCGGCACGTACAGCTTCGTCGCCATTGTGGATTCGGCCCAGTGCCTTGAGCTTTTCTTCCTGAAAGCTCTGGATGCCAATCGACAAGCGATTGATACCCAAGGCGCGGTAAGCGACGAACTTCTCTTGCTCGAAGGTCCCTGGGTTGGCTTCCAGGGTGATTTCGATGTCGCTGGCGAACGGAATGCGTTGTTCCACGCCTTTAAGCAGACGGCCCAAAGCATGAGCACTGAACAGGCTAGGCGTGCCGCCACCGAAAAATATCGAGCTCAGTTCACGACCGTAAACGGCGTGCAGGTCCTGATCGAGGTCGGCCAGCAGCGCATCGACATACTCCTGTTCCGGCAGCACAGGGCTGGCGGTATGAGAGTTGAAGTCGCAATACGGGCATTTGCGCACGCACCACGGGATGTGGATGTACAGCGCCAGAGGCGGCAGCTGGGGCAGGGCGGCGCGAGGCGTTTGCGAGCCGCCGAAAATCAGCGGCTGCGCAGGGGATTGCTGGGTCATTTCAGGCCCAGACGCTGGCGCAGCAGATCCATTGCACGGGCGCGGTGGCTGATGAGGTTCTTTTCGCTCGGGCTCAGCTCGGCGCTGGAGCAATCGCGCTCGGGGACCCAGAACAGTGGGTCGTAGCCAAAGCCGTGTGCACCGCTGGCTTGGGTCAGGATACGGCCGTGCCACAACCCTTCGCAGAGAATCGGCAGCGGGTCATCGGCATGGCGCACCAAGGCCAGCACGCAAACGAACTGCGCGCCGCGCTCGGCTTCAGGCACATCCTTCAATACGTCCAGTAGCTTGGCGTTGTTGGCGGCATCGCCTTGGCCATCGGCGTAGCGTGCCGAGTAGATGCCGGGCGCACCACCGAGAAAGTCCACCGCCAGCCCTGAATCGTCGGCCAATGCTGGCAGACCGGAAAGACGCGCAGCATTGCGGGCCTTGAGAATGGCGTTTTCGACGAACGACAGACCGGTTTCTTCCGGCTCGATGCTGCTGAATTCGCCGATCGATCGCAAGTGCACCGATTCGCCGAGCATGGCCTGGAGTTCTTTGAGTTTGCCAGCGTTATGGCTGGCCAATACGAGTTGCGTGAGGTTCATTATTCGCCCGGGAAAAGCTCTTGGTTGAAACTGAAGCTGTTGGTATCGCTGCCAGTTTGAACGTTGATCGTGAAGGTTCGTGTTTCCTGCTGTTCCACAGGGAATTGCGCGATGTAATAGACCGCGCCTTGTTCAGTGATCTGTTTAAAACTCAGCGGGATGCTCTTGCTGGTCAGATCCTTCACCGAGCCACTGACCTGCGCAACCACGGGCTTGTCGGCTTTGAGTACGGCAACGTTGATCACGCCCTGGTTCTTGCTGCGGATCAGCTCGGCGGCTTTGGCGATATCCGGTTGCAGATAGGTGGAGTTGAAGGTGTTGTAGTGCACCGTCAGATCGCCGAAGGTTTCCTGGCGATCACCTTTGATTGCTTCGGCCGCCATGGCCGTAACGCTCAAGCAGGCAGTGAGCAGAAATAGAGCTATACGACCCATGACCATTCTCCTCGAAGTTACGTGGTTTACACTGCGATCTTGTGATCCTGCAGGCCCGGACTGCTGACGCGGTAGATGCCGATCTCACCTAATAGATTAGGCCATAGCTTACTGGCCCACCCATGCCGATGTTGTTGATCGACGGCAAGTCGATCAATGACGCGCGCTTCGCGCTCTCGGCACAGTTCTTCGAAGTCTCCGAACGTGCAGAAGTGGATGTTCGGCGTGTTGTACCAGGTGTACGGCAGGAAGTCCGAAACGGGCATCCGGCCTTTGCTGGCCAGGTACCAGCGGCAGCGCCAGTGACCGAAGTTGGGGAAGGTGATGATGCATTGACGACCGACCCGCAGCATTTCGTCGAGGATCCGGTCCGGGTAATGCACAGCTTGTAGGGCCTGAGTCATTACGACGACATCGAAGCTGTTGCTGGCAAAGTTGCCCAGTCCTTTGTCGAGATCCTGCTCGATGACGTTGATGCCCTTGGCGACGCACTCGGCGATGTTGTCCGGGTCGTTTTCCAGGCCATAGCCGGTGACTTGCTTGTGGTCCCGCAGCCAGGTCAGCAGTTCGCCATCACCGCAACCGAGGTCGAGCACGCGGCTGCCGGCGGGGATCCATTCTTGGATGATTTCCAGGTCGGCTCTCATGGCGTCCTCAAAGCGAAATTCGATTCATGTAATTGCTGAAGGCCTGCAAATAGCGCGGGATCGGAATCAGGAAGGCGTCGTGGCCTTGCGGAGCATCGATCTCCAGGTAGCAGACGTCTTTCTTGGCCGTCATCAGTGCGTCTACCAGTTCCCGCGAGCGGGCCGGCGAGAAGCGCCAGTCGGTGGTGAACGACATCACGCAGAATTTCGCCTTGGCTCCAGCGAAGGTTTTCGCCAGGTTATCGTCGAAGTTCGCCGCCGGATCGAAGTAGTCCAGTGCTTTGGTCATCAGCAGGTAGGTGTTGGCGTCGAAACGCCCGGAAAACTCTTCGCCCTGATAACGCAGGTAGCTTTCAACCTGGAACTCGACGCTGTGAAAGTCGTAGTTGAGCTTTTCGCTCTTCAGGCCACGGCCGAACTTCTCGCCCATGGAGTCATCTGACAGGTAGGTGATGTGCCCGACCATCCGGGCCAGCATCAACCCACGCTTGGGGATCACGCCCTTTTCCTGGAACGAGCCGCCATGGAACTCGGGGTCGGTCAGGATTGCCTGGCGGGCTACTTCGTTGAAGGCGATGTTCTGCGCCGACAGTTTAGGGGCTGAAGCAATCGCCAGGCAGTGACGGATGCGATCGGGGTAGCTGATGCTCCACTGCAAGGCCTGCATGCCGCCCAAGCTGCCACCGATCACCGCGGCCCATTGGTTGATGCCCAGCAGGTCAGCAAGGCGCGCCTGACTATGAACCCAGTCTTCCACGGTCAATACCGGGAAATCGGCGCCAAACGGCTTGTCGCTCTCCGGGTTGATGCTGCTCGGGCCCGTGGACCCATTGCAGCCGCCGAGGTTGTTCAGGCTGACGACGAAGAACTTGTTGGTGTCGATCGGTTTACCAGGGCCGATACAGCTGTCCCACCAACCGGGTTTGCGGTCTTCGGTACTGTGAAAACCGGCCGCATGGTGGTGGCCGGACAAGGCGTGACAGATCAGCACGGCGTTGCTGGCCGTGGCGTTCAGTTCGCCATAGGTTTCGTAGATCAGATCGTAGGCAGGCAGGGAGCGACCGCAGGCAAGGGCCAGGGGCTCGCTGAAGTGCGCCATTTGCGGCGTCACCAGACCAACAGAATCGTGGGGAAAGGCAGTTGGCATCGACCCTGCTCTCGCTTAAATGAGGCGTAAGTCTAAAGACCACTGTGGCTAGCGGCAAGCGAAGGTCGGAGGTGATTTCAGGCAGGTAAACCGCGGCGCCCCAATCGCGAGCAAGCTCGCTCCTACAGGGTATGGGTCGTGCCCATATCCACAACCAACACAAATCCTGTAGGAGAGAGCTTGCTCGCGATGAACGATGGCACGGTCAGTCTGCTGGACGCACCAACCCCGGCAACTCAGGCAGCTTCTTCGGTGAGTTAATCCGCACCCGTTTCTGC
Organism: Pseudomonas sp. F220; assembly: GCF_057813935.1. Classification (NCBI taxonomy): domain Bacteria; kingdom Pseudomonadati; phylum Pseudomonadota; class Gammaproteobacteria; order Pseudomonadales; family Pseudomonadaceae; genus Pseudomonas; species Pseudomonas sp. F220. The sequence goes on along the minus strand of NZ_JBVASJ010000003.1, from coordinate 123,596 downwards.
CGATTCAACTCACCGCTGATCAAACTCACCTGGCTCTTGGAAACCCCAAACGTCTTGGCCAGAAACCCCATCAGATAGGCGTTGGCCTTGCCCTCCACTGGCGGCGCGGTGAGGCGGATCTTCAGGCGCTCACCGTGCAGCCCCGCGAACTCGTCGCTGCGGGCCGCAGGTTGCAGGTGGCAATCGAGGATCAGGTCGTCACCGTCCCAGCGAAAATAGCTCATTAGATCAGCCCGAGCAGCCCCTGCGGCATGAGGGCATAGTACGCAAGGCGTGGGATCAGCCAGCTTTGCAGCAACTGGATCACGATAAACGCGAAGATCGGCGATATGTCGAGGCCGCCCAGGTTTGGCACGATACGACGGAATGGGGCGAGTACCGGTTCAGTAATCTGAGCGACCAGCTCGGCGCCCGGATTGTGGCTCCCCGGGGCGACCCAGGACAGAATCACGCTGATGATCATCGCGTAGAACAGAATATTCAAAAACAGCGTGAAGATGGCAATCAGTGCCCAAGGCACCAAAAGCAGCAAGTCGACCTGAAAGCCTTTAAGCGACAGGATGACCGCTATCAGTACCATCTGCACGATCAGCGCCAGTACAAGTGATGACATGTCCAGCCCGAACATGCTCGGGATTACCCGGCGCAGAGGCTTGAGCAGCGGTTGAGTGGCTTTCACGATGAACTGGCAGAGCGGGTTGTAAAAATTCGCCCGAACCAGTTGCAGGATAAAGCGCAACAGCACGATCAGCAGGTACAGGCTGCCTAAGGTTTTAATTACGAAAATGGCAGCGTCATTGAGTCCGAGCATCATTGATTCCTTTGTAAGAGCTGATTAGCGACCCAGTTGTTCGGCCATCTCGGCCGAGCGGTGCGCCGCGGCACCGAGTGCTTTTTCTACCAGGGCTTCGAAGCCGCCGGCCTGGAACGACTTGATGGCCGCTTCGGTCGTGCCCGCAGGTGAGGTTACGCGGCGACGCAGTTCGGCGGCGTCGACATCACTGGCGACTGCCATGTGTGCGGCGCCGAGTGCGGTTTGCAGCGTCAGTTGCGCGGCAGTTTCCCGTGGCAGGCCGAGCTTCTCGCCCGCGGCGGTCATGGCTTCGATCAGCAGGAAGAAGTACGCCGGGCCACTGCCGGAGACGGCGGTGACGGCGTCCAGTTGCTGTTCCTGGTCCAGCCATAGGGCGATGCCGACAGCCGAGAGCAGATCTTCGGCTTGCTGACGCTGCTCGGCGGAAACCTGGGCAGTGGCGTACAAGCCGCTGACACCCTGACGCAACAGCGCCGGAGTGTTGGGCATGCAGCGCACAATCGGTTGGGCGCCGAGCCAGTTGTTCATGCTGGCGCAGGTGATCCCGGCAGCGATGGACACCACCAATTGGTTAGATTTGAGGTGTGGGCGCAGGGCCTGGCAAACGGCTTTCATTGCCTGGGGTTTGACCGCCAGTACGATCACATCAGCGCCTTCAATGGCGTCGGCGTTGTCGGCGAACAGTTCGATGCCGTGTTCGGCATGGACCTTGGCCCGGGTTTCGGCGCCCGGATCGCTGGCGCAGATCTGCGCCGCTTCCAGCCCCTTGGCGCGCAGGCCGCCGATCAGGCTGGCGGCCATGTTGCCGGCACCGATAAAGGCAATACGAGTCTTGCTCATGAGAGGTCCTTATAGAGAGGTGAGTCAGCCACGTTCATGGCCGGCCATATGACATCAGCTGCGGGCACCAAACAGGGCCGTACCTATACGGACCCAAGTGGCGCCCATGGCGATGGCCGATTCCAGATCGTGGCTCATGCCCATGGAAAGTGTGTCGAGTGGCAGATTCAGGCTGGCTTGCAGGGATTGCACGGCAGCAAAGGCAGCATCCTGGGCGGCGCGATCTTCAGTCGGCTCGGGAATCGCCATCAACCCGCGCAGTTTCAAGCGCGGTAAAGCGCTGATGGCGTTGGCCAGGGCCGGCAAGTCGACCGGGGTGCAGCCGGATTTGCTGGCTTCACCGCTGACATTGACCTGAATGCAGATGTTCAGGGGCGGTAAATCGGCGGGACGTTGTTCGGACAGGCGTTGTGCGATTTTCAAGCGATCCACTGAGTGCACCCAAGCGAAGTTCTCGGCGATAGCGCGAGTCTTGTTCGACTGAATGGGGCCGATAAAGTGCCAACTCAAGGGCAGGTCGGCCAATTCGAGCTGTTTGCCCAAGGCTTCCTGCAGGTAGTTCTCACCAAAGTCGCGGATCCCGGCGGCATAAGCCTCACGCAGGGCCTCGGCAGGCTTGGTCTTGCTCACGGCCAGCAGCTGGACGCTGTGCTCGTCGCGGTAAGCAGCTTGGGTCGCTGCCTGGATACGCGAACTAACCTGAAGAATGTTGTCTGCTATCGTGGACATCAAAAGGCGCCGGCGGTCTGAAGGTTCGCGGCATTCTACTGGAATTGGGGAGCACTATGGATATCACTGAGCTGCTGGCCTTCAGCGCCAAACAGGGTGCGTCCGACTTGCACCTTTCTGCAGGCTTGCCGCCAATGATTCGGGTTGACGGTGATGTTCGGCGGATCAACCTGCCAGCGTTGGACCACAAGCAGGTTCATGAACTGATCTACACCATCATGAACGACAAGCAGCGGGCGGACTTCGAGGAGCTTCTGGAGCTCGACTTTTCTTTCGAAGTACCCGGTGTGGCGCGCTTTCGGGTTAACGCGTTCAACCAGAATCGGGGTGTTGGCGCGGTGTTTCGGACTATCCCGTCGAAAGTCCTGAGCCTGGACGATCTCGGCATGGGTGAAGTGTTTCGCAAGATTACCGACGTGCCCCGCGGACTGGTGCTAGTCACCGGGCCGACCGGTTCGGGCAAGTCGACTACCCTGGCGGCGATGATCGACTACCTGAACAACCATCGGCATCACCATATCCTCACCATCGAAGACCCCATCGAGTTCGTCCACGAATCGAAGAAGTGCCTGATCAACCAGCGTGAAGTGCATCGCGATACCCGAAGCTTTTCCACCGCGCTGCGTTCGGCCCTGCGCGAAGACCCGGATGTGATTCTGGTGGGCGAGATGCGCGACCTGGAGACTATCCGCCTGGCGCTGACGGCTGCGGAGACCGGACACCTGGTATTCGGCACACTGCACACCACTTCCGCGGCGAAAACCATCGACAGGGTGGTGGACGTGTTTCCGATGGAGGAGAAATCGATGGTTCGGTCGATGCTTTCCGAGTCGTTGCAGGCGGTGATTTCTCAAAGCCTGATCAAAAAGATCGGTGGCGGGAGGGTTGCGGCCCACGAAATCATGATCGGTACGCCGGCGATTCGAAATTTGATCCGTGAAGACAAGGTCGCGCAGATGTACTCGTCAATCCAGACCGGTGGCTCGGTGGGGATGCAAACGTTGGATACGTGCCTCAAGGACCTTGTGGCCAAGGGCTTGATCAGCCGTGAGCACGCCCGTGAGAAGGCTAGGTCGCCGGATAGTTTTTGAGGAGGGCATGACTGCTGCGATGCTGGCCAAAAAAAATCGCAGGCTGCGATCTTTTGGGGATGTTGAGCAAGCCTGCCTTATTTATGCAGGCTTCAAATCAACGCTGAACAATACGCATGGCGTTCGGATCTTTCGGCAGAACCCGCTTGGCGACGACGTAGTGGCTTTCCCAGTACGGCTTCTTCAGCGTATCGATGGACACCGCCTTGCCGCGACGTGGCGCATGGATAAAGCGGTCATTGCCCAGATAGATGGCAACATGGTTGACCTTGCGGCTCTTGATGTTGAAGAAAATCAGATCGCCAGGCTTCAGGTCCTTGCGCTCGACTTTCTGCCCGTGGCCGCTGGCCATGGCATTCGAGGTACGCGGCAGATCGACTTCGTCGACATCGGTGAAAGCGTATTTCACCAGGCCGCTGCAATCGAAACCTTTACTTGGGCTGCTGCCGCCCCAACGATAAGGAGTACCCAGTACGTTCACGGCACGGCTCAACACATTGCTGCTTTGCTTGGCCGCCATTTGCGGGACCAGTGCGGTGTTGGCGCTGCTCAGATGAGTCGGGCGTTTTACAGAATGTTTGTTCTTAGTGGTTGCCGAAGAAATGTGGTGCTTCGGTGTGTAACCATTAACGTTTGGAAGACGTTGCTCACGATTGGTGGCGTGGGCGGCCAGTGGCATTAATAGGCAAATGGTTAGCCATGTCTTGAAAAATGGACGCATTAGGCAGGGCTCTATGTAGGTAAGCGCGCAACTTTATAACAGCTTTTTGGTCCTTTTCGAGGCCGCTGGTCGATTCAACCTGGAGGTCAAGTTCGGCAAATGTGCGGCAAATTGGCGCAATTGTCTGATAGGAGTCAGGCGCTACAAGGCTTTGCGCCGAGTGTAAGGCTTGTGAGCCACACGTCGGCACGACACAAAAAAGTCACAGAAATACTGAAAAAATTTATCTATCGCGTTGAAAGAGGGAACCCATGAACACCTATCGTCAGGATGTTTCGCCGCAAGACACCCACAGCAAGGTGATCGGTTACCTGCTCTGGATTTTCGGTTTTACCGGAGCCCATCGCTTCTATTACGGCAAACCGGTGACCGGGACTCTCTGGTTTTTTACCTTCGGATTGCTCGGAATTGGCTGGCTGATCGATTTGTTTCTGATCCCGGGTATGGATCGCGAAGCTGACCTGCGATTTACCGCAGGCCCAATCGAGTACAACGTCGCCTGGATCCTGCTGGCGTTTCTCGGTGTGTTCGGTTTGCATCGCATGTATCAGGGGAAGTGGATCAGCGGGATCCTCTATTTACTCACCGGCGGTTTCTTCCTGATTGGCGTGCTGTATGACTTCTGGACACTGAACGACCAGATCTCAATACGCAACGCGCAGAACAGAGGCGCCTTCCAGTAAGTCATCGCGAGCAGGCTCGCTCCCACAGGATTGATGCGGTCCTTGTGGGAGCGAGCCTGCTCGCGATGGGGGCGACGCGGTCTTACGCCTGGTGGCTAATCCGGCCATCCACCAAGGTGTAGCGCACCACGCCCGGCAAGCTATGGCCAATGAACGGACAGTTCTCGCCCTTTGACAACCAGGTTTCACCGGCCACGGTCGAAGCTGCAGGGTCGAACAGCACGATGTCCGCCGGCCCACCTACTGCCAATTTGCCCGCTGGCAGGCGCAGCGCTTCGGCCGGGCCGGCACTCAAACGCGCCAGTAGCGTTGGCAGGTCCAGCAAACCGTCTTCCACCAGGGTCATGGCCAATGGCAGTAGCAGTTCGACACTGCTGATGCCCGGCTCTGTTGCACCGAACGGCGCCAGCTTGGCGTCCCGCTCATGGGGCTGGTGATGGCTGGAAATGGCCTGAACCACGCCAGACTTCACGGCCTTACGCAGGCCATCACGGTCGGCGCGGGTGCGCAGCGGTGGTTGCACGTGATACAGGCTGTTGAAGTCGATCAGTGCTTCGTCCGTCAGAATCAGCTGATACAGCGCCACATCGGCCGTTACCGGCAATCCGCGAGCCTGGGCCTGAGCGATCAGGGCCACGCCGCGCGCGCTGGTCAGCTGGCTGAAGTGTGCGCGCACGCCGCTTTGCTCGACCAGCAGCAGATCCCGGGCCAGAGCCACGGTTTCGGCGGTTTCCGGAATCCCCGGCAACCCCAGGAAGCTCGCGGTCGGACCTTCATGGGCCAGGCCGCCCTCTGCCAGATCATGATCCTGGGAGTGGAAAATCACCGTCAGGTCGAAAGTTGCCGCGTATTCCAGTGCCCGGCATAGGGTGCGGGTGTTGCGGAAACTGTCCAGGCCGTTGCCGAACGCCACGCAGCCGGCATCGCGCAAGGCAATGAGCTCTGCAAGTTGCTCGCCTTCCAGTCCTTTGCTTAGCGCTCCGATTGGGAAAACCTTGCAGTTGCCGGCTTCGCGAGCGCGATCGAGGATCAACTCGGCCACCGCCGAGGTGTCGAGCACCGGTTTGGTCCGGGGCGGGCAGCACAGGCTGGTGACACCACCGGCTGCGGCGGCGCGGGTTTCGCTGGCAATGCTGCCTTTGCGGCTGTAACCCGGTTCGCGCAGGGCGACATTCAGGTCGACAAGGCCGGGTGCGGCCACAAGGCCTTTGGCGTCGATGGTTTCAACCGGAGTAAAGCCAGCGGGCGCAGCGCCCATGGCGATGATCTTGCCGGCTTCAAGGTGCAAATCACTGACTTGATCCAGACCGCTGCTTGGATCGATGACGCGGGCGCCGAGGATGCTGAGCTTCACTGGGCGTTCTCCTGCTCGAATTGACGCTGGGCAGTTTGCCCGCTCATGGCCATGGACAGCACGGCCATACGTATCGCAATGCCGTAGGTCACCTGATTGAGGATCACCGAGTGCGGACCGTCGGCCACCGCCGACTCAATCTCCACCCCACGGTTGATCGGCCCCGGGTGCATAACGATGGCATCTGGTTTAGCTCCGGCCAGGCGCGCGGTGGTCAGGCCGAACAGGCGGTAGAACTCGCCTTCGCTCGGCAGCAGGCCACCGGTCATACGCTCGCGCTGCAGGCGCAACATGATCACCACGTCGACGTCTTTCAGGCCTTCGGTCATGTCGGTGTAGACCTTCACGCCGTACTGCTCGATACCGATAGGCAGCAGGGTTTTCGGCGCGATTACGCGGATATCCGGGCAGCCGAGGGTTTTCAGCGCAAGCATGTTCGAGCGTGCGACCCGCGAGTGCAGGATGTCGCCGACGATGGCCACCGAGAGGTTTTCAAAACCACCCTTGTGCCGACGGATGGTCAGCATGTCGAGCATGCCCTGGGTCGGGTGCGCGTGACGGCCATCGCCGCCGTTGATGATCGCCACCTGCGGGCACACGTGTTCGGCGATGAAGTGCGCGGCACCAGAGTCGCCGTGGCGCACGACGAACATGTCGGCGGCCATGGCTTCAAGGTTGCGCAGGGTGTCGAGCAGGGTTTCACCTTTGCTCGCGGAGGAGGTCGACACGTTCAGCGTGATGACATCCGCCGACAACCGCTGAGCGGCCAGTTCGAAGGTAGTGCGGGTGCGGGTGGAGTTCTCGAAGAACACATTGCAGACGGTCTTGCCGCGCAGCAACGGGACTTTCTTCACCGCCCGGGCGCCGACTTCGAGGAAGGAGTCGGCGGTATCGAGGATTTCCGTCAGCAACTCGCGGCGCAAACCGTCAAGCGAGAGGAAGTGGCGCAGCTGGCCCTGATCATTGAGCTGCAGCGGGCGCTTGGTATTGATAGGCGTCATCGCAATGGACTCTTAAAGGGCGAGGTCTTGGAGTTCGAGTTGGAGCGGGTCAGGGCCGGACAGTTTTACCCGCTCATTGGCGGCCAGCGACAGCGTGGCGCCGACCACATTCGGCCGGATCGGCAGCTCGGCGGCGTTCAGGTCCAGCAGGCAGACCAGCGTCACACTGGCCGGGCGACCGTAATCGAAGAGTTCGTTGAGCGCCGCGCGGATGGTCCGACCGCTCATCAGCACGTCGTCGATCAGCACCAGATGCTGGCCTTCGATCTCGAATGGCAGCTGCGAAGGGCGAACTTGCGGATGTAGGCCGCTCTGGCTGAAATCGTCGCGGTAGAAGGATACGTCCAGCGTGCCCAGTGGCGAATCACTGCCCAGGGCTTGCAGCAAGGCTTGGGCAACCCAGACGCCGCCGGTGCGGATGCCAATGTAGCGCGGCTCGCTGATGGCACGTTGGGCCAGGTGGGCCTTGAGATCGACGGCCATCTGGCTGATCAGTTCGGTGGGATTGGGCAGGCTCATGGTTGCTCCTTCAGGGGCCCGAGCCGGATGCGCACAATGAGGCTCGGGTTGTAGCTGCTTGGGTTGTGGCTAGGAGGCGCGTCGCTGATGAGAGCCACACGTCTTCAGGATTCGGCTTTTCAGGATTCGAACAGCGCTGAGTTCTCGTCGAGCCAGCCTTGCAGCAGCAGGGCTGCGGCGATGGCGTCGACCGGGTTGTCGCGATAGCTGCCACGCTGGCCGCCACGGGCCAGGCGTTCGCCTTTTGCCTCGAAAGTGGTGAGGCGTTCATCGTGGGTATAGAAGGGCAGGTTGTAGCGGCCATTCAAGCGCCGGGCAAACTTCTCGGCGCGTGCGCACATGTCGCTGGGCGTGCCGTCCATGTTCAGCGGCAGGCCAACCACCACGGCATCGGGCTTCCACTCTTTGATCAGCGCTTCAACCTGATTCCAGTCGGGAATGCCGTTCTGCGCCTTCAGGGTGCAGAGCTCGCGGGCCTGGCCGGTAATCACCTGGCCGACGGCGACGCCGATCTGTTTGGTGCCGAAGTCAAAGCCCAACAATAAGCGCAATCCGGCCATCAGGCGTGCCCCGCTTGGCTGGTCAACAGGCTCAGGTTGATGCCCAGACGCTTGGCGGCGGCTTCAAGGCGTAGTTCGCTGCTGGTGTTGAACAGAATGTCGGCGTCGAACGGGCAGGTCAGCCAGGCATTGTCGGCAAGTTCGACCTCCAGTTGCCCGGCGTCCCAACCGGCGTAGCCGAGGGCAATCAGGCTTTTTGGCGGGCCAACGCCGTCGGCAATCGCGAATAACACATCCTGGGAAGTCGACAGCGCCAGGCCATCGAGTTCGACCGTTGCCTGGTAGCTCAAACCAATGGGGTGCAAGACAAAACCGCGGTCGGTCTGCACCGGGCCGCCGGTAAAGATCGGCACATGCTGGCAGAGCGGCGGAGGCTCGATATCGGGGCGCAGTTGCTCGAGGATGTCTGCCAGGCTCAGGTCCTGTGGACGATTGACCACCAACCCCATGGCACCATTGGCAGTGTGCTCGACGATGTAGGTCAAGGTATGCGCAAAGTTCGGGTCGGCCATATGCGGCATGGCGATCAGGAAGTGATGCTTGAGGTAGCTGGGGCTGACGTTCTTCATGTGCACTAGTGTGGCGTTGGCAGGACGAGCTGACAAGCTGGTGATGCGTTGGAAATAGCCCAAATGGCCGCTCGCGACCCAGATCAAATGTGGGAGCGGGCTTGCTCGCGATGCAGACGCCGCGGTTTATCTGGGTAACCGAGTAGATGCCATCGCGAGCAAGCCCGCTCCCACAGGTGTTCTGCGGTGGTCAATTACTCGACAACTTGTCCCCACGGGCAAACTTCCAGGTGCGGATGATTTCCAGTCGATCGATATCCGACAGGTCGCCGCTGAACGGCGCAAAAGGTGCAGCCAGCCGGACGATACGCTGTGCTGCCTGATCCAGCAGCGGCTGCCCGGAGGACTCCAATACCAGCACCTCATACAGTGAGCCGTCGCGGTTGATCGAAACCATCAGCCGTAAATTGCCGTAGATCTGTTTGCGCCGGGCCTCGTCGGGGTAATTCAGGTTGCCGATGCGCTCGACCTTCTTGCGCCATTCGTCCTTATACCAGGCGCCTTTGTCGCGCATGGTCGAGGCGGCGCTCAGGCGATGGATACGCGGTCGCTTGGCATACAGCTGTTGTTCATTGGCCAACTCGGCTTCCAGGCTGGAGATTTCGCTGGAGAGTTGCGAACTGTCGAAAGTCGGCGTGGCGGCCTTGGGTTTGGGCTCGGTCTTGACCTCTTCACGCTTGGTGACGGTCTTCTTCGGTTTCGGCGCGGTGGTGGCGACGGCCGCTTTCGGCGCGGTCTCCTGGACCTCGGCTTTCACCGAGGGCGGCGGCGTGACCTTTTTCACCGTGTTGTCCTGGAACGGCGCAACTTCGGTGGTTTTCGGGATCGCCTTTTTGTCCAGCGTGCCGCTGCCTTGCTGGTTTTCCTGCGCGAGAAAATCAGCCTTCTTCGGCTTGGTTTCGCTTTTGAAGGTGGCGAGGGTGATTTCCAGGGTTTTGCTGATCTGCTTGGGTTCGACGAAGGTAAAACCCACACCCAGGATCAGCGCCAGGTGAATCAGCGCCGCGAGAAACAGGGTAAATCCGAGACGATCGGCCGGGCGCACGCCACTGTGGGAGAGTTCGGGGGGCAGATCGGACAGAAGCGTCATCAGCGATTCAACATCACAAAAGGCATCACAAAAACCAACATCGCGTATTTCACAGGCGGCGCATGATAACGCAATGTTGGTTCTTGCTTGTTTGTTCTACATCACTTGGCTTTGAGCTTCAGATCGATGGCGTCCATCAGCATTTCGCCGATTTTCGTGCCATAGGCGTTGTCGATCTCGCGGATACAGGTCGGGCTGGTGACGTTGATTTCCGTCAGGTGCTCGCCAATCACGTCGAGGCCGACGAACAGCAGACCTTTTTCACGCAGGGTCGGGCCGACTTGAGCGGCGATCCAGCGATCCCTCTCCGTCAACGGTCGTGCTTCACCACGACCACCGGCCGCGAGGTTGCCACGGGTTTCGCCAGCTGCGGGGATTCGCGCCAGGCAATACGGCACCGGCTCGCCATCGATCATCAGGATGCGTTTGTCGCCGTCCTTGATCGCTGGCAGGTAGCCCTGAGCCATGATTTGCTGCTTGCCGTGCTGGGTCAGGGTTTCCAGAATGACCGAGAGATTCGGGTGGCCGGCGGTGTGACGGAAGATCGATGCGCCGCCCATGCCGTCCAGCGGCTTGAGAATCACGTCACCGTGGTGGTCAGCAAACTCACGCAAGATATCCGGGCGACGGCTGACCACGGTCGGCGGTGTGCACTGAGGGAACAGCGTGGCGAACAGCTTTTCATTGCAGTCGCGCAGGCTCTGCGGCTTGTTTACCACCAGCACGCCGGCGCGCTCGGCTTGCTCCAGCAGGTAGGTGGAATAGACGAACTCCATGTCGAACGGAGGATCCTTGCGCATCAGGATCACGTTCAGATCGCTCAGGGCGCTGTCGGTTTCCGCTTCCAGTTCGAACCATTTTTCCGGGTTGGCGAAGACTTTCAGAGGGCGCATCCGCGCCCGCGCTTCACCGGCATCCTGATACAGGTCGCGCTGCTCCATATAGAACAGCGTCCAGCCGCGCTCCTGGGCGGCAAGCAGCATGGCCAGCGAGCTATCCTTTTTATAGGAGATGCTGGCAATGGGGTCCATGACAATCCCGACGCGAACGCTCATGGGCAATATCCTCGATTCGGCAAGGCCGATATGACTTGAAAAAGTGGCGTCAGAGTGGCGCCCGGCTTGTTCCCGGTCAAGGAAAAACCACCTCCCCGGTCGGCCGATAGATTGAAGCTTGCGACTGTGCTAAAAAGGCTCCCATGCCGTGTAGAGCCCATGAACATCAAGGGTTTCAAGCGCTGGTAACCCGTACACGGACAAAATCGATTCGCTGTGGCGATGGTAGAGCAGATATGGAACAGCATTCCAGCGCCTTGAAGGTCATGGTGATCGACGATTCGAAGACGATTCGCCGTACCGCCGAAACACTGTTGAGAAACGTGGGTTGTGAAGTGATCACGGCGGTCGATGGTTTCGATGCACTGGCCAAGATTGCCGATAATCATCCCGGGATCATCTTCGTCGACATCATGATGCCGCGTCTGGATGGTTATCAGACCTGCGCCCTGATCAAGAACAACAGCGCGTTCAAGTCCACGCCAGTGATTATGCTGTCCTCCAAGGATGGTCTGTTCGACAAAGCCAAGGGTCGGATCGTCGGCTCTGACCAGTTTTTGACCAAGCCCTTTAGCAAGGAAGAACTGCTGAGCGCGATCAAGGCCCATGTGCCGGGTTTCGCCGCAGTAGAACAAGCACATTGACGTCCGGCCAGCGGGCCGCACGCCTCTACCAATGGGGAAGACCATGGCACGTATTCTGATCGTCGATGACTCGCCGACCGAAATGTACAAACTGACTGGCATGCTGGAAAAGCACGGCCATGAAGTGTTGAAGGCTGAAAACGGCGCCGACGGTGTGGCCCTGGCCCGCCAGGAAAAGCCCGATGCGGTTTTGATGGACATCGTCATGCCCGGTCTCAACGGCTTTCAGGCGACTCGCCAGCTGACCAAAGACCCGGAAACCGGGCACATTCCGGTGATCATCATCACCACCAAGGATCAGGAAACCGACAAGGTCTGGGGCACCCGTCAGGGCGCCAAGGACTACCTGACAAAACCAGTGGATGAAGAAACCCTGATCAAGACCTTGAACGCGGTTCTTGATAACACGTCGGCCGGCTGACGGCGGTCGTATGACCGACTCGCAAACTGCTTTTGAGCTACTGCTGGAGATCGACCAGCGCTGTCGCCTGCTGGCGGCGGATTTACCGTCCCAGGAAACCCGCCAGCAGAGCTGGAGCGGCATCGGCTTTCGTATCGGCGAATGCTGGTACGTCGCACCCATGGGCGAAGTCAGCGAGGTCCTGCATGAGCCGCGTTATACCGTGTTACCCGGGGTGAAACCCTGGGTCAAAGGTGTGGCCAATCTGCGTGGGCGGTTGCTGCCGATCATGGACCTGTGCGGTTTTTTCGGACACGAGTTGTCGGCGTTGCGTAAACAGCGGCGAGTGTTGGTAGTGGAGCACAATGACGTGTTTGCCGGTTTGATGGTCGATGAAGTATTTGGCATGCAGCACTTTGCGCAGGACAGTCTGGAGTCGGTTGCGGCGCACGCGCTGGAAGGCGCGATTGCACCCTTCGTGAAGGGGCAGTTCCAGCGCGAGCAAGTCTGGCAGGTCTTCAGTCCGTTCGCCTTGGCGCAGTCGCCGAGGTTTATGGATGTAGCCCTGTAGGTGTAGGAGCGAGCTTGCTCGCGATGAACTCAAGGGCGACGCGTTTATTCAGAAAACACGCGTTATCGTTAACCTCCATCGCGAGCAATCGAGCGTCGACCGGCTTCTCCTACAGGGATTTTGGTAGTACAGGCGGGGGCCTGATCGATGATGAAAGCAAAAGCAGGCAAACCAATGGAAGGGTCGCGCAGCCGTTCGCAGATCATCGTGCTGTTCATCGCCCTGATCGTGTTCATCATGCTGCTGTTCGCCAACTTCGCTTATCTCAACACCCAAGCCACTTACGACAAGCAGTACATTGGTCACGCCGGTGAACTGCGGGTGCTGTCCCAGCGTATCGCCAAGAATGCCACTGAAGCTGCGGCCGGCAAGGCTGCCGCGTTCAAGCTTCTGAGTGAGGCGCGCAATGATTTCGAACGACGCTGGGGTTACCTCAAGAAAGGTGATCCGGCCACCGGTCTGCCGGGCGCGCCACCCGACGTGCGCCCGGAAATGCGTGCGGTGCAGCTGGATTGGGAGCGCTTGCTGAAAAATACCGACGCGATTCTTTCCAGCGAGCAAACCGTATTGTCCCTGCACCAAGTCGCGGCGACGTTGGCCGAGACCGTGCCGCAATTGCAGGTCGAGTACGAAAAAGTCGTGGAGATTCTGCTGCAGCGCGGTGCTCCCGCCAGCCAGGTGGCCATGGCCCAGCGTCAGTCGCTGTTGGCCGAACGCATTCTCGGTGCGGTGAACACCGTGCTTGCCGGTGATGACACCGCGGTACAGGCCGCCGATGCCTTTGGTCGTGATGCGGCACGTTTTGGACAGGTGCTTAACGGCATGCTCCAGGGCAATCCGGCGCTGAAAATCAGCCAGGTCGAGGACCTCGATGCCCGCGCACGTCTGACCGAGATCGCCGAGCTGTTCCAGTTCGTCTCAGGCTCGGTGGATGAAATTCTCGAAACTTCACCCGAGCTGTTCAAGGTTCGTGAGTCGGCCAGCAACATTTTCAGCCTGTCGCAAACCCTGCTCGATGAGGCCTCGCTGCTGGCCACCGGCTTTGAAAACCTGGCTGGCGGGCGCTCTATTCATTCTATTGGCGGTTACGTGCTGGGCTTGCTGGCGCTGACCTCAATCATCCTGATCGGTCTGGTGATGGTCCGAGAAACCAATCGCCAGTTACGCGAGACCGCCGAAAAGAACGAACGCAACCAGGGCGCGATCATGCGACTGCTGGACGAAATCGAAGATCTGGCCGATGGCGACCTGACGGTGACCGCCTCGGTGACCGAAGATTTTACCGGCACCATCGCCGACTCGATCAACTACTCGGTCGACCAGCTGCGCGATCTGGTGGCAACCATTAACCTCACCGCCGGCCAGGTCGCCGCCGCCGTGCAGGAAACCCAGGCCACGGCGATGCACCTGGCGCAAGCGTCCGAGCATCAGGCGCAGCAAATCTCTGAGGCATCGACGGCTATTAATGAAATGGCCCAGTCCATTGACCAAGTGTCGGCCAACGCAGCGGAGTCCTCAGCGGTGGCCGAGCGTTCGGTGGAGATCGCCAACAAAGGCAACGAGGTGGTGCATAACACCATCCATGGCATGGACAACATCCGCGAGCAGATTCAGGACACCGCAAAGCGCATCAAGCGCCTGGGCGAGTCTTCTCAGGAAATTGGCGACATTGTCAGCCTGATCGACGACATCGCCGATCAAACCAATATTCTCGCGCTCAACGCGGCAATCCAGGCTTCCATGGCCGGTGACGCCGGGCGTGGCTTTGCCGTGGTGGCCGACGAAGTGCAGCGTCTGGCCGAGCGCTCGTCGGCAGCGACCCGGCAGATCGAAACCCTGGTACGGGCGATCCAGACCGACACCAACGAAGCCGTGATTTCCATGGAGCAGACCACCACCGAAGTGGTGCGCGGCGCCCGACTGGCTCAAGATGCCGGAGTTGCTCTGGAAGAAATCGAAGGCGTGTCGAAAACCCTCGCGGCCTTGATCCAGAGTATCTCCAACGCGGCGCAGCAGCAGACGTCCTCGGCGGGTCAGATTTCCTTGACGATGAACGTGATCCAGCAGATCACCACTCAAACGTCGTCCGGTTCGACCGCCACCGCCGAGAGCATCGGCAACCTGGCAAAAATGGCCAGCCAGCTGCGGCGCTCGGTGTCCGGGTTCACCTTGCCGGCAGCACCGGAGCGCGACGTGGATAAAGCTTGAGCAGTGCACGCTGCGTATGAATTTTGACTGGAGTGGTTATGGTTGATCGGCACGACTATGTGGCCCTCGAATGGGTCAAAGGCGAGATTGCCGAAACGCTGAAGCAGGCTTTTCTTGCCCTTGACGGCATGGCACTCGACGCCCTGGTCGACGACCCGCAGGCGGCGGACGCGATCAGCCAGTGTCTGGCGTGTATCCATCAGGTTCATGGCAGTCTGCAGATGGTCGAGTTCTACGGCGCGGCCTTGCTTGCCGAAGAAATGGAAAAGCTGGCGTTGGCTCTGCAGCAGAACCGCGTCAATCATCGCGATGAAGCCATCCGGCTGTTGCAGCAGGCGCTTGGTCAACTGCCCATCTACCTCGACCGTGTTCACAGCGCCCGCCGCGATTTGCCTCTGGTGGTGTTGCCATTGCTCAATGATCTACGCAGCGCCCGAGGCGAAAGCCTGTTATCGGAAACCAGCCTGTTCAGCCCGCAATTATTGGACTTTCCGGCGCTGGACAAAGAAACCCTGGCGTTACTCGAACCGGCGGATTTGCCGAGTGTACTGCGCAAGATGCGGCACATGCTGCAAACAGCGTTGGTCGGGTTGCTGCGCGAACAAGATGATCAAACCAACCTGGGTTCTCTGGCCACGGTCTTCGCCCGCCTTGAAGGGCTCTGCCCAAACGCACCCCTGAGCCCGTTGTGGCAGGTCGCTTCGGCGCTGGTGGAAGGCATGCTCGTTGGCAGCATCGCCAACAGCCCGGCGCTGCGCAGTTTACTCAAAGACACCGACAAGGAACTCAAGCGCCTGCTCGAGCAAGGGATGGCCGGGATCAATCAGCCGGCCCCGCAAGAGCTGCTCAAAAGTCTATTGTTCTATATAGCCAAAGCCGAACACCCCACCGGGCAGATGCAGACCATGAAAGAAAGTTACGGACTCGATGACGCGCTGCCCGACAGTGCCGTGGTCGATGAAGAACGCGCACGCCTGGCAGGCCCTGACCGGGATGCCATGCGTTCGGTACTGGCCGCGTTGTGCGAAGAGCTGGTGCGGGTCAAGGAGCGCCTGGACCTGTTCGTGCGCAGTGACCGCCAGCATGCCTCCGACCTCGACAGCCTGCTCGCACCACTGCGGCAAATCGCTGACACCCTGGCTGTGCTCGGTTTTGGCCAGCCGCGCAAGGTGATCATCGATCAACTGGCGATGGTCCTGAGCCTGGCCCAAGGGCAGCGTGAACCCAATGACGCGATCCTCATGGATGTGGCCGGGGCCTTGTTGTATGTCGAGGCGACTCTGGCCGGGATGGTCGGTACCGTTGAGCCGGAGAGTCGTGAGGACAGCCGGCTGCCAACCACTGACCTGACCCAGATTCACCAGTTAGTGATCAAGGAAGCGCGGATCTGTTTGCAGCAAGCCAAGGACATGATCGTCGACTACATCGACGCCGGTTGGGATCGTCAGCAGCTGCACGCGTTGCCAGCGTTGTTGACCCAGGTTCGCGGTGCGTTGGCGATGATTCCGCTGAGCCGTGCGGCGAGCCTTCTGGAAGCTTGCAATGGCTTCATCCGCGAGCATTTATTGGTCGATCAGGTTCAGCCCGACTGGCAGCAACTCGACAATCTGGCCGACGTCATCACCAGCATCGAGTACTACCTGGAACGCTTGAGTGAAGACCCTCAGGCTCCCGGCGAACAGTTGCTCGATGTTGCCGAGGAAAACCTGGCCGCCTTGGGCTACTTCCCGACCCAGTTGCAAGTGCCGTTACTCGACGATGTGCTCACCCCACGTGAAGCCTTGGTGATGCAAGACCTGCAAGCGCTGGGCAGCCCTGAAGTCGTGCAGTCCCTGGCCGAGGTGCTGGCCAGCCCGGTTTCCGTCCTCAATCCGCCAGCCCTGCATACGCCGGGCAGCTTGTTGCCACCGCCAGTCGGTGAAGCGCCGGTGGACGACGAGCTGCGGGACGTCTTTCTTGAAGAAACCGACGAAGTCCTTGAGGTGCTGCGCGAATATCTGCCGCGATGGTCGGCCAATCCCGACAACAAAGCCGCACTGAGCGAATTGCGCCGCGCCTTCCATACGTTGAAAGGCAGCGGGCGTATGGTTCGTGCACTGGTGCTGGGCGAGCTGGCCTGGTCGGTGGAGAACCTGCTCAACCGCGTCCTGGAGCGCAGCGTCGAGCCAGGGTCTCAGGTGCAGCAACTGCTGAGCGAGGTGCTGGATCTGTTGCCCGAGTTGATCCGCGAGTTCGCCGCCAACGGCCAACGCCAGCGTGATGATGTTGACCGGTTGGCCGCCCGTGCCCATGCGCTGACCAAGGGCGATGAGCAGACCCCGGCCACCGTTGCGCAAGAACTGGAAGCGCTCGATCCGCAGTTGCTGGAGATTTTCCGCAACGAAGCTGAAACCCACCTCGACAGCCTCAACCGCTTTCTCGATCAAGCCGCCGAGCACATGCCGTTGCAGGCCAGCGATGAGCTGCAGCGCGCGCTGCACACCCTCAAAGGCAGTGCCTACATGGCCGGTGTGTTGCCGATCGCCGAACTGGCGAAACCGCTGGATCACTTGACCCGTGAATACAAGGCGCACCAGATTGCGTTGGACCTGGATGAGGTCGAGCTGCTGCTCGAAGCTGAAGGTTTATTGCGCCGCAGTTTGAAGCAGCTCAAGACCGATCCATTGGCCGAGATCAGCGGCGCGCAGTCGTTGATCGAGCGTACCCAATCGCTACTCGCCGAACGCCTGGAAGCTATCCTCAACTCTCCGAACACGGGCCTTAGGATCAAGCGTGATCCGCAACTGATCAGCAACTTCCTCGCCCAAGGCATGGACATTCTGCTGGATGCTGAAAACCTGTTGCGTCGCTGGCAGCAACATCCCGGAGAGCGTCAGGAACTCAGTGCGCTGCTGGATGAACTGACCACCTTGGGTGAGGGCGCGCATCTGGCCGACCTGCGTCCGGTCGATGAACTGTGCGAAGCGTTGCTCGACCTGTATGGCGCGGTGGAAGAGAGCAGCCTGGCGGTCAGCGAGCGGTTTTTCCATGAGGCCGACAGCGCCCACGAAGCCTTGATCAGCATGCTCGATCAACTGGCCGCCGGCCAGGAAGTCAGCCCGCAGCCTGCGCGAGTGAAAGCCCTGCGCGACTTGCTCGATCAAAGCCTCGACCCCTCAGCCATGGGCCTGATCAGGAGCGATGGCAGTCGCACGCTGAGCATCACCGAGCTGAGCGCCGCTACCACTGAGTTGGAGAAGGCACCGGTTGCTCTGGATCTGGATGATGAAATCGTCTCGATCTTTCTCGAAGAGGCGATGGATATCCTCGAAAACGCCGGGCAAGCCTTGCAGCGTTGGCTGGATGAGCCCGACAACGCCGCGCCGCTGTTGTCGTTGCAACGCGACCTGCACACCCTCAAGGGCGGCGCGCGGATGGCCGAAGTCGGGCCGGTCGGTGACCTTGCCCATGAGCTGGAAAGCCTCTACGAAGGTTTGGTCGATCGCCGCTACAGCCATTCCAGCGAGTTGGCGCAGCTGCTGCTACAGAGCCATGACCGTTTGGCCGTGTTACTTGATCAACTGCACCATCAACAACCGCTGAGCGATCCGAGTGCGCTGATCGAGGCGATTCGCGCGTTTCGTCAGGGCAGCGGCCCGAGCGCTGAAGTGCTCGAAGCAGCGTCCCCCTCAGACTCGGCGAGTCATGATCCCGAGCTGCTGGAAATCTTCCTCGAAGAAGGTTTCGACATCATCGACAGTTCCGGTGCGGCGTTGTCGCGCTGGCAAGCCGAGCCGCAAAACCGTCTCGAAGTGGAAACCCTACTGCGCGACCTGCACACCCTCAAGGGCGGCGCGCGGATGGTCGAGATCGCGCCGATTGGCGATCTGGCCCATGAGCTGGAGTTCCTTTACGAAGGTCTGTCGGCCGGCTTGCTGCAACCGACGGCACAATTGTTCACGCTGTTACAAGGCAGCCTAGACCTGCTTGCACACATGCTGGATGCCGCGCGGGCGGGCAAGCAGGTGCTGCCGGCCGAGACGTTGATCGAGGCGATCAGAGACTTCACTCATCCTGCTGCGGGCGATCCACAGTCGCAGACTCTAACTGCCGAGGCCTCGCTACAAGCACAGGCTAAAGCAGAGTTGCCAGCGATTCAGTCCGAAGCCGGCGCGGTTGGCGATATGGTCAAGGTTTCAGCCGAGCTGCTGGATGATCTGGTCAATCTGGCCGGGGAAACCTCGATTTTCCGTGGTCGTATCGAACAGCAGGTCAACGATGCCCGGGTGACCCTGAGCGAGATGGAAACCACCATCGAGCGCATGCGCGACCAGTTGCGTCGTCTGGACACCGAAACTCAGGGGCGGATTCTCAGCCGTCAGCAAGTCGAGGCCGAACGCCTGGGATACGAAGAGTTTGACCCGCTGGAAATGGACCGCCACTCGCAGTTGCAGCAGCTGTCGCGGGCGCTGTTCGAGTCGGCATCGGACCTGCTCGACCTCAAGGAAACCCTCGACCGCCGCAACCATGACGCGGAAAACCTGCTGCAGCAGCAAGGGCGGATCAACACCGAATTGCAGGAAGGCCTGATGCGTACGCGCATGGTGCCGTTCGAACGCATGGTGCCGCGCCTGAAGCGGATCGTCCGGCAGGTCGCCAGTGAGTTGGGCAAAGACGTCGAATTCATTGTCGGCAACGCCCAAGGCGAGATGGACCGTAACGTGCTCGAACGCATGGTCGCGCCGCTGGAACACATGCTGCGCAATGCCGTCGACCATGGCCTGGAATCCGCCGAGGCGCGCCGTGCCGCTGGCAAGCCTGCGCAGGGAAGAATCACTTTGGACCTGGCTCACGAAGGCGGCGACATCATCTTCGACATGCGCGATGACGGTGCCGGAGTGCCTCTGGACGCGGTGCGGCGCAAGGCGATCAAACGCGGGCTGCTCGATCCGAATCTTGAAATCAGCGACCGTGAAGTGCTCCAGTTCATCATGCAGCCGGGGTTTTCCACCGCCGAAAAAATCACCCAGATTTCCGGTCGTGGTGTCGGTATGGACGTGCTCCACGAAGAAGTCCGGCAACTGGGCGGCAGCATGAGCATCGACTCGACCCCGGGGCAGGGCGTGCACTTTCGCATTCGTCTGCCGTTCACCGTGTCGGTCAATCGCGCGTTGATGGTGCAGTGTATTGAGGACCAATATGCGATCCCGCTGAACACCATCGAAGGCATCGTTCGCGTGCTGCCCAACGAGCTGGACGGCTATTACCAACTCGACCCACCGGTCTACGAATATGCGGGGCAACGCTACGAACTCTGCTACCTCGGCGAGCTGCTACAGACCGCGATCAAACCGAAACTGCTTGGCCAAAGCCTGCCATTGCCGGTGCTGCTGGTGCAGTGCAATGAACGACGGATTGCGGTGCAAGTCGATGCCATGGCCGGTACCCGGGAAATCGTGGTGAAAAGCCTCGGCCCGCAGTTTGCCTCGGTGCAGGGTTTGTCCGGCGCGACCATCCTCGGCGATGGCCGGGTGGTGCTGATTCTTGACCTGCTGGCGCATATCCGTGCCACGCAGGCGCGCTTGCCGAAACTGCATCCTGGCAACGGCGACGAACCTCATGCGGTCGAGGTCGAACCGCAACGGCCGCTGCTGGTGCTGGTGGTCGATGACTCGGTCACCGTACGCAAGGTCACCAGCCGTCTGCTCGAACGCCACGGCATGAACGTGCTGACCGCCAAGGACGGCGTCGACGCCATGGCGCTGTTGGAGGAACACACGCCGGACCTGATGCTGCTGGACATCGAAATGCCGCGCATGGACGGTTTCGAAGTGGCGATACAGGTACGCAGCGATCCGCGCTTGCGGCACCTGCCGATCATCATGATCACCTCGCGCACCGGCCAGAAACACCGGGACCGAGCCATGGCAATCGGCGTCAACGACTACCTCGGCAAGCCGTATCAGGAATCGGTCCTGCTGGAGAGCATCGCCCTCTGGAGTAAAACCCATGCTTGATCACCGCACCAGCAACCTCACTGGGCTGCTGCTGCCCCTGGCGGACCGCAATCTGATCCTGCCCAACGTCGCCATCGCCGAACTGATCGACTACCAACCCGGCGCCTTCGACCTCGACTCGCCGCCCTGGTACCTGGGTCTGGTGACCTGGCGCGACCGGCAAATTCCACTGCTCAGCTTCGAATCCGCCTGCGGCAGCAAGGCCGTGATCGGCGACCGCGCACGCATCGTCGTGCTCAACGCCTTGGGCGGCCGCCCGCAACTCAAGTTCATCGCCTTGCTAGTACAAGGGATTCCGCGCTCCTACAAGCTCGACAGCCAACTGAGTTATGTCGACGTGCCGCTGTGCCCACTGGAAAAAGCCGCCGTGCAAATCGCCGAGCAAGTGGCCAAGGTGCCGGATTTGTTGGGGCTGGAAGAGTTGTTGGTGAAGGCAGGGTTGGTTCGGGGGTGATCTCAAGACTGCCATCGCGGGCAAGCCCGCTCCCACATGGGCTGTGGAGTACCCGAATCCTGAGGCAGACAACAAACCCTGTGGGAGCCGGGCTTGCCCGCGAAGAGGCCCGAGAAGTCGACATCACTCTTCACACAACCATTACCCTGACCGTAACGATCCGTCTCTGTGCTTGATTGATGCTCCCCATCATTCGCTCCTAAGGTAGCTCCACGACAGCGAACCCGTGGAGTGAGCATGACAACAATAATATCCCCCGACTCGCGCTGGACGCGGCGGCGCAGCGAGAAGCAGCGTCGCCTCGAGCTGGTGCGGGGTCTCGCCGATGGTGTGGTGTTGCCGACCGACAAGATTGTCGCGGCGCTGGAGGCGTTGATTATGCCCGGCGACCGGGTGGTGCTTGAAGGCAACAACCAGAAGCAGGCGGACTTCCTTTCCCGCTCCCTGGTCAAGGCCGATCCCGCAAAGCTGCATGACTTGCACATGATCATGCCCAGCGTAGGTCGTTCGGAGCATCTGGATCTGTTCGAACGCGGCATCGCCCGCAAGCTGGATTTCTCCTTTGCCGGCACCCAAAGCCTGCGTATCAGCCAGTTGCTCGAAGACGGTTTGCTGGAAATCGGCGCAATTCACACTTACATCGAGCTCTATGCGCGGCTGGTAGTGGACCTGATCCCCAACGTGGTGCTCTCGGCTGGTTTTATGGCCGACCGCGCAGGCAACATTTACACCGGGCCGAGCACTGAAGACACCCCTGCATTGATCGAACCGGCAGCCTTCAGCGACGGTATTGTGATCGTCCAGGTCAACCAGCTGGTGGATGATGTCAGTGAGTTGCCGCGCGTGGATATTCCTGCCTCGTGGGTAGATTTCGTGGTGGTCGCCGACAAGCCGTTCTACATCGAACCGCTGTTCACCCGTGACCCGCGGCACATCAAACCGGTGCACGTGTTGATGGCAATGATGGCGATCCGCGGCATCTACGAGAAACACAACGTTCAATCGCTCAACCATGGCATCGGCTTCAACACGGCGGCCATCGAGCTGATCCTGCCGACCTACGGCGAGTCCCTCGGGCTCAAGGGCAAGATCTGCCGCAACTGGACCCTCAATCCCCATCCAACATTGATCCCGGCCATCGAAAGTGGCTGGGTCGAGAGCGTGCATTGTTTTGGCACTGAGCTGGGGATGGAAAACTACATCGCCGCGCGGCCAGACGTGTTCTTCACCGGACGCGACGGCTCGTTGCGGTCGAACCGGATGTTCTGCCAACTGGCCGGGCAGTATGCGGTAGACCTGTTTATCGGCGCGACCTTGCAGGTCGATGGTGATGGACACTCTTCGACAGTGACTCGCGGACGACTGGCCGGTTTCGGTGGCGCGCCGAACATGGGTCATGACCCTCGCGGTCGTCGCCACGGCACACCTGCCTGGCTGGACATGCGCCATGGCGACGCGCCGGAAGCCTTGCTCGAACGCGGCAAAAAACTCGTGGTGCAGATGGTCGAGACTTTTCAGGAGGGCGGTAAACCGACGTTCGTTGAGACCCTGGACGCGGTCGAGGTGGCGAAGAACAGCGGCATGCCGCTGGCGCCGATCATGATCTACGGCGATGACGTCACTCACCTGCTCACCGAAGAAGGCATCGCCTATCTGTACAAGGCCCGCTCCCTGGAAGAGCGTCAGGCGATGATCGCCGCAGTGGCTGGGGTAACGGTCATCGGTATGCGGCATAACCCGAAAGACACTGCCCGCATGCGCCGCGAAGGTTTGATTGCGTTGCCGGAAGACCTCGGCATCCGTCGCACCGACGCCACCCGTGAATTGCTCGCGGCGAAAAGCGTCGCCGATCTGGTTGAGTGGTCGGGTGGCTTGTACAACCCGCCCGCCAAGTTCAGGAGCTGGTAATGCACGCATTCAACCTGCAACCCAAAACCCTCTCGCTGGCCGAACGGCTGGCGGATCTGGCGGTAGACGCCTTGATCGACGAAGCCGACTTGTCGCCGAAACCGGCGCTGGTGGACCGTCGTGGCAATGGCGCCCACAGCGATTTGCACCTGGGGCTGATGCACGCTTCGGCGTTGTCGTTGTGGCCAGCGTTCAAGGAAATGGCCGAAGCGGCGCTTGAGTTTGGCGAGGTCGGCCTGCCGCTACGTGAAGCCCTCGGGCGGATTGGCCGTGAAGGTGAGCAGGTCATGCTTGCCACCACTAACGGCGTGAATACCCATCGTGGGGCGATCTGGGCTTTGGGTCTGTTGGTCGCCGCTGCCGCGTTGGAACCTGAGTCCACTGCCGAAAGCGCCGTGACCTTGCGCGCAGCAAGGCTGGCATTGCTCGACGACCGTTATGCCCCGCGCGCACTCAGCCACGGGGCGCAAGTCGCCCAACGTTACGGCGCACGCGGAGCCCGAGAAGAAGCGCAACAGGGCTTCCCCGCCGTGGTGCAACGCGCTCTGCCGCAACTCAAACGCAGCCGCGCCGATGGTCATGGTGAGCAGAACGCCCGGCTCGATGCCTTGCTGGCGATCATGACCATGTTGGCCGACACCTGCGTGCTCTATCGCGCTGGCCCGACCGGCCTGCAAGTGATGCAAAACGGCGCGCAAGCGGTGCTCGACGCCGGTGGTAGTGCAAGTCTTGGCGGGCGTCGTCGCTTGCATGAGCTGGACCAACAATTATTGGCATTGAATGCCTCGCCCGGCGGCGCTGCGGATTTGCTCGCAGCGTGCCTGTTTATCGATCGTATCTCCTCCTGTAACGGCTTCATTCAGGGAGCATTTTGATGGAAACCTTATCCTTTGAATTCCCAGCCGGGCAGCCGGCCAAGGGCCGGGCACTGGTGGGCTGTGTCGGTTCCGGTGATCTGGAAGTGCTGCTGGAACCGGGTCAGGCCGGCAAGCTGACGATCCAGGTACAGACCTCGGTCAACGGCAGCGCGCAACGTTGGCAGCACCTGTTCGAGCGGATGTTCGACGAATCGATGCCACCGGCGCTGTTGATCGATATTCATGATTTCGGTGCTACGCCGGGTGTGGTGCGTTTGCGTCTGGAGCAAGGTTTCGAGGAGATCGGCCATGACTGACAGCGCAGCCTTGCTGAAACCATACCTTGAAAGACGCAGCTTCGTCGAACTCGGTGCTCGCCAGCGGGCGAAAGCCTTGCTCGACGCCGGTAGCTTTCGCGAACTAATCGACCCGTTTCAGCGCGTCATGTCGCCCTGGCTGGCGCGCCAAGGCGTGGTCCCGCAAGCCGATGATGGCGTGGTGATCGCCAAGGGCAGCATCGGTGGTTTGCCAGTGGTGATCGCGGCCATCGAAGGAGCCTTTCAGGGCGGCAGCCTGGGCGAAGTCGGCGGAGCCAAGATCGCCGGGGCGCTGGAGCTGGCGGCCGAAGACAACCGCAAAGGCATCGCCACTCGCGCCGTATTGCTGCTGGAAACCGGCGGCGTGCGCTTGCAGGAAGCCAACCTTGGGTTGGCGGCGATTGCCGACATCCACGCAGCAATTGTCGATTTACGTCAGTACCAGCCGGTGATCGGCGTGGTGGCAGGCAGCGTCGGCTGTTTCGGCGGCATGTCGATTGCCGCCGGGTTGTGCAGTTATTTGCTGGTGACCCAGGAAGCACGCCTCGGCCTCAACGGTCCGCAGGTGATCGAGCAGGAAGCCGGGCTCGAAGAATACGACTCCCGCGACCGGCCCTTCATCTGGAGCCTGACCGGCGGCGAACAGCGTTTCGCCAGTGGTCTGGCGGACCGTTATGTGGCTGACGACGTGGCGCAGATTCAGCAGCAGGTCAGTGAACTGCTGCAACAGGGTTTACCGAGCGAACAGCGCAGCGGTCAGGCCGATCTGTTCCTGCAACGCTTGGCCCGTCTGGATGCCGAGCCGCAAATCGATCCGGCGACGGTTCGCGATCTGTATCAAGGAGAGCGCTCATGAGTACGTATTCCCTGAGAGGCTTGCAGTGGTTCCAGGCCTTGAGCGTCGGCGCTTCGCCCGTGAGTGGCTTACCCGCCTCGTTGAAAGTCGCCGATGGCCTGCTGGGCGAGCAACCGGTGCGCTTTCTCGCCGTGGTGGCGGACCCGGATAACCGCTTCGTGCGTGCCCGCAACGGTGAGGTCGGTTTGCTGGAAGGCTGGGGGTTGGCCAAAGCGGTGGATGAAGTCATTGAGGCGGATCGCAACAAGTCGCACAAACGCGCCTTGATCGCCATCGTCGATGTACCGAGTCAGGCGTATGGTCGCCGCGAGGAAGCGCTGGGCATTCATCAGGCATTGGCTGGCGCGGTGGACAGTTATGCCCGGGCGCGACTGGCCGGGCATGCGGTGATTGGTCTGTTGGTGGGCAAGGCAATGTCCGGGGCGTTTCTGGCGCATGGTTATCAGGCCAATCGGCTGATCGCCCTGCGTGACCCCGGGGTAATGGTGCATGCGATGGGCAAGGCCTCGGCAGCGCGGGTGACGTTGCGCAGCGTCGAAGAGCTCGAAGCCTTGGCTGCCAGCGTACCGCCGATGGCCTACGACATCGACAGCTTCGCCAGCCTTGGCTTGCTCTGGGAGACCCTTGAGGTCAGCCAGATCGAGCAGCCGACGACGAATGATCTGACGCGCGTGAACGGTTGTCTGGTTCAGGCGATTCGTGATGTCGAGGCCCATGGGCATGATCTGAGCAGCCGCCTGGGCGCGACCAACCGGGCCGCGTCGAGCAAGGTTCGCCACCTGTTGCGTGAGCAGTGGTGAGCGAGTTCTTGGCTCATGACCTGCTCTGGGGACTGACCCCAGAGTGCTTGCCTGCCGATGCACCTGCCTGGGTGATTGAGGTGATGAGAGAAGGTCATCCAGTGGTGGTGCGGCGCGCGCTGACCGCTGCCGACCGGATCTCGGTCGGTGTACGCGGGCGTTTGCGTGAGCAGCGTTACGCCACGTTGATGGCAGTCACTGCTGTCCAGCGGCGAGTGCGACCGGAAGAGCTTTGTCATGTGCAGACGAATCGGGATTTGCCGGCGCTGCAGGCGTTGGCTCGACTGCGTCCATTGCTCGACGCTGGAGGTTTGAGCTGGGGCGTCAGCGGCAGTGCCGGGTTCGAGTTGGCCAGCGGCGTTGAGGCGTTGCATCAACACAGCGATCTCGATCTGATTCTGCGAACCCCGCAACCGCTGGGCCGTGTTCAGGCGCTGGAATTATTAACGCTCCTGGACGCGGCCGTTTGCCCCGTGGACATGCAATTGCAGACGCCCAACGGTGCTGTCGCCTTGCGCGAATGGGCCGGTTCAGCGCAGCGCGTGTTGCTCAAAAGCGCCAGCGGTGCGCGGTTGGTGATGGACCCCTGGCAGGCATTGGAGCAGGCAGCGTGAGTAGCCTGTTGGTGTTCCCGGGCCAGGGCGCGCAGCAACCGGGCATGCTTCATCGTCTGCCGCAAGATGCGGTGATCGACGCTTGTCTGAGAGAAGCGAGTGAGGCGCTGGGCGAGGACGTTCTGCAGTTGGATTCAGCCCAGTCGTTGACGTCGACCCGTGCGGTCCAGCTCTGTCTGCTGATCGCCGGGGTCGCGGGTGCGCGTGTGCTGTTGCAGCAAGCGCCGGCGCCGGATTACGTGGCCGGACTGTCCATTGGCGCCTATCCGGCGGCGGTAATTGCCGGTGCGCTGGCTTTCAGTGATGCACTGAAACTGGTGAGTCTGCGCGGTGAGTTGATGCAGCAGGCGTATCCACAGGGCTATGGCATGACCGCGATTATCGGTCTGGATCTGGCGACGGTGGAAAGTTTGCTGGCGCAGGTTCACAGCGCGCAAACGCCAGTCTATCTGGCCAATATCAATGCCGATAACCAGGTGGTGATCGCCGGTTGCGACGCAGCGATGAGTGCCGTTGCCGGGTTGGCTCGAGGTCGTGGTGCGGGGCTGGCAAAGCGGCTGGCGGTCAGCGTGCCGTCTCATTGTCCGCTGCTGGAGCAACCGGCCGAGGTCTTGGCGCAAGCCTTTGCCCAGGTACCGGTGCAGGTTCCCGCGCTGGGCTATCTGAGCGGCAGTCGCGCCCGGCCGATTCGCACGGTCGAGCAGCTGCGCGATGACCTGGCCTTCAACATGTGCCGGGTAGTGGACTGGCGCGGCACGGTGCAAAGCGCTTACGAGCGCGGCGTGCGTCTGCACATTGAAATGCCGCCGGGTGCGGTGCTCACCGGGCTGGCGCGCCGGGTGTTCGAACAAGGCACGGCCATCGCTTTTGACGGCGCGCGTCTGGACACCTTGCAAGCGCTGTTGCGTGAGGAGGGAAGCCGCCAACCCTAGTCAGGCTTTCGAAGGACAAAAACAACAACTTCGACGATGCACTTTGAGGACAACAATAATGATTATTTACGGTGTGGCGCTGTTGGCGATCTGTACGCTGGCAGGGGTGATTCTGGGTGACATGCTCGGTGTGCTGCTGGGCGTGAAGTCGAACGTTGGCGGTGTCGGCATCGCCATGATCCTGCTGATTTGTGCGCGCTTGTGGATGCAAAAGCGCGGCGGCATGACCAAGGATTGCGAGATGGGCGTCGGCTTTTGGGGCGCCATGTACATTCCGGTGGTGGTGGCCATGGCCGCACAACAGAACGTGGTGACCGCGCTGCACGGCGGCCCGGTGGCGGTGCTGGCGGCGATGGGTTCCGTAGTGGTCTGCGGCTGCACCATTGCCTTGATCAGCCGGACTCACAAAGGCGAGCCACTGCCGGACGAACCGGTCGATATCGCGCCGCCTGCTGCTACTGTTGGGGGACGCTGATATGTGGAATCTCATTGAACAGGGCCTGGAACATAACGGTCTGGTCACGGCGTTCGCTTTCGTCGGTGTGATCATGTGGGTCTCCGTGGTGCTGTCCAAGCGATTGACCTTCGGCCGGATTCACGGCTCGGCGATTGCCATTGTGATCGGGCTGGTATTGGCCTGGGTCGGCGGCACTATTACCGGCGGGCAAAAAGGTCTGGCGGATCTGGCGCTGTTTTCCGGCATTGGTCTGATGGGCGGCGCGATGCTGCGAGACTTCGCGATTGTCGCTACGGCGTTCGAAGTGCAGGCCACCGAAGCGCGCAAGGCCGGACTGGTCGGAGCGATTGCGCTGCTGCTGGGCACGGTGCTGCCGTTTATCGTCGGGGCGAGTATTGCCTGGGTGTTCGGTTATCGCGATGCGGTCAGCATGACCACCATCGGTGCCGGTGCGGTGACTTACATCGTTGGCCCGGTCACCGGGGCGGCGATTGGTGCGAGTTCCGATGTGGTGGCATTGTCCATCGCAACCGGGCTGATCAAGGCGATCATGGTGATGGTTGGCACGCCATTGGCCGCCCGCTGGATGGGCCTCGATAACCCGCGCTCGGCAATGGTCTTCGGTGGTTTGGCCGGTACCGTCAGCGGTGTGACGGCGGGGCTGGCGGCGACAGATCGGCGACTGGTGCCCTATGGCGCGCTGACGGCGACTTTCCATACCGGGCTGGGCTGTTTGCTTGGGCCTTCGTTGTTGTATTTCATTGTTCGCGGGATTGTCGGTTAAGCCTCCGGATCGTCTCTGACTGTACCGGCGCCATCGCGAGCAGGCTCGCTCCCACATTGGAATGCAATCCCCTGTGGGAGCGAGCCTGCTCGCGATGAAGGCGACGCGGTTTCAGGCCTGGCGATTCGCATACATTCGACACTCCGCCAGCAGCGCCAACAAATTTGGATCGCGCTCCTTGGCCTTGAGAAACACCACGCCAATATGCTGTTGCAGGCGATAGCGTGCCTGCAATGGAATCAGTTTCACCCGGTTTTCATACACCGCCGCAATCCTCCCCGGCAGCAAGGCATAACCGACCCCGGAACTGACCATGCTCAGCAGGGTGAAGATGTCGTTGACCTGCATCGCCACCTTCGGCTCAAAGCCTGCCTGCTTGAACACCCGATTACCGTCCTGATGGGTGGCGAAGCCCTGGGTCAGGGTGATAAACGTTGCGTCGCGCACATCACTCAGGTCGACTTCCGCTTGCTGCGCGAACGGCGAGTCGGCCGGTGTGGCAAGAAAGATATCGTCGGAGAACAGGTGGATCTGCTCGCAGTCCGGGTCGTTGACGCTGTCGTCGAGAGACACCAGGATAGCGTCGACTTCCATGTTCTTCAGCTTGTACAGCAGGTCGATATTGGAACCGAGGATCAGGTCGATGTTGAGTTCGCTGCGGCGGATTTTCAGACCCATAATCAGCTGCGGCACGGTCTTTACTGTCAGCGAATACAACGAGCCCAATTTGAAACGCTCAGCGGAGAACCCGGCGGCTTCGCGGGTCAGTCGGACGGTTTCGACCACGTCCTGGATCAGCTTCTGCGCCCGCTCCTCCAGCACATAAGCGCTTTCCAGCGGTGTCAGGTTGCGTCCTTCATGCTTGAACAGCGGGCAACGCAGCGCGCTTTCCAGCGAATGGATGGCCCTATGTACGCTAACGTTGCTGGTCTGCAACTCAGCCGCCGCCCGCGCCAGATTGCCGGTGCGCATGAAGGCCAGGAACACCTCGAGCTTTTTCAGGGTCAACTCTTCATCAATCAGCATGGGGCGGACTCTTATTCGAATGCTCCGATTGTGCCCAACTGATCGGAGACTGGCTCGTGCTTTTGTAGGAGCTGCCGCAGGTTCGGGTCGCGTTCGGACGATCTTTTAGCGAGCTCCTTGGCACCTGAAGATCAAAAGATCGCAGCCTGCGGCAGCTCCTACGCGGGATATGGTGTTTTGAAACATTGCGCTTTTAGGCTGAAGGCCTGAGCCTTGGACGATGTTGTGTCGGTAGACGAGGTAAGTAACGCATGTATCACGGGGAAAGATTCAACGCATGGACCCACCTTGTGGGGGCGGTCGCGGCGTGTGTCGGGGCAGTCTGGTTGCTGGTGATTGCCAGTCTGGACGGCAGTCCCTGGAAGATTGTCAGCGTGGCGATTTATGGCTTCACCTTGCTGGTGCTGTACAGCGCTTCGACGGTGTATCACAGCGTACGAGGGCGCAAGAAAGAGATCATGCAAAAGGTCGATCACTTTTCGATCTACCTGCTGATCGCCGGGAGTTACACGCCGTTCTGCCTGGTCACTTTGCGTGGGCCGTGGGGCTGGACCTTGTTCGGGATTGTCTGGGGCCTGGCGATCATCGGCATCCTGCAAGAGATCAAACCGCGCTCCGAGGCACGGATTCTCTCGATCGTGATCTACGCGGTGATGGGCTGGATCGTTCTGGTGGCGGTCAAACCGTTACTGGCGGCGCTGGGCACTATTGGTTTTGCCTGGCTAGCGTCGGGCGGGGTGATGTACACCGTGGGCATCATCTTCTTCGCCCTCGACAGCCGGCTGCGCCATGCCCATGGGATCTGGCATTTGTTCGTGATTGCCGGGAGCCTGCTGCACTTCGTGGCGATTCTGTTTTACGTCTTGTGACGCCGCGATCAACCCCGATCCATCAACCGGTCCAACTGCTCCTGAGCGCGGCTGCTGAAAATCTCCAGCAGGTTGCTCAGGGTATGCGCAGGCGCTTCATCGGCGCGGGTCATGGCGTACAGGGTGATCGGCAGCGCTGGCGCCAGCGGCCGAATGGCGGTGGTGGCCGGTGAGGCGCCGAGGGCGGTGAACGGGTCGATCACTGCAAGCCCCGCGCCCGACTCGACCATCGCCCGGGCCAATGAATAGGTCTGCACAGCAATGCTGACCCGGGGCGGCGGTTCGACGGCTTTCAGGTAGCTGTCGAGTTTTGCCGATAACGGATCGGCGCTGGACAGACCAATCAACGGCGCATCGGCCAACTCCATCAGTGGCAACGGTTTACCTTTGGCGTCGTCAGGCCAATAACCCAGTGGCGCCAGCACCACTAGCACACCGTGAGCCAGCGCCTGGGCAGTCAGCCCGGGATGGTCCGGCGGCTGGAGGGTGAGGGCGACATCTATCTCGCGCATCAGCAGGTTCTGTACCAGCTCGCGGCTGTGGGCGCTGGACAGTTCGCAGACAATGTCTGGGTAACGCCGGGTCCATTCGCTGATGGTCGGCGGCAACAACGACAGGGCCAGCGCCGGTGTGGCGCCGATGCGCAGGCTTTGACCCGGTTTGCGGCGCAGGCTCTGGGCCAGGCGGCGCACGCCTTGCAGGCTTTCGGTGACCTTGTCGACCTCGCGTTCCAGCTCCAGCGCCTCGGGTGTGGCGTGCAATTTGCCGCGCACTCGCAGGAACAGCGGGAAGCCCAACTGCAGTTCGGCATGCTGTAGAACCTTGGTCACCGCCGGTTGCGAAACGTGCAGCAGTTGCGCCGCGCCACTGACCGAGCCGGTCTGACGGATGGCCTGGAATATCTCTATGTGTCGCAGTCGCATGGCAAGTCCATAACCTTTGTTTATGGTCGCTGCATCTTTATTCATTGTTCCGCGCCTGTCACCTGGTCCTAATCTCAAGCTCGTTTCAATCACGGCTAAGGACTGACATGGCTCAGCGGGTTTGTATCATTGGTGGTGGCGTGATCGGGCTGGCAACCGCCTACGCGCTGGTTCGCGACGGTGTTGACGTCACCCTGGTCGAGGCTCGTGACTCGCTGGGCAGCGAAACCAGTTTCGCCAATGGCGGCCAACTCTCTTATCGCTACGTCGCACCGCTGGCGGATGCCGGCGTGCCGTTGCAGGCGATCGGCTGGATGCTGCGCAGTGATTCGCCGTTGAAGCTGCGCCCGCGTTTTGACCTGGCACAGTGGCGCTGGATGGCAGCGTTCCTGGGTGCATGCCGTACTTCAGTGAACCGCAAGAACGCCGGTCATCTGTTGCGTCTGGCGTTGTTGAGCCAGGCGACGCTGCAACGCTGGCGGGACGAGGATCGTCTCGACGGTTTCAACTGGCGGCGCAATGGCAAACTGGTGGCCTTTCGCGAGTCGGGCAGTTTTGCCCACGCACGGCAACATCTCGCTGATGCCGGTCACCAACACGTACTGTCCCTGGCCGACTGCGCACAACTTGAGCCGGCGATGAGCGGAGCACCCTTTGTCGGCGCGATTTATACCCCCGACGAAGAGGTCGGTGACTGCCATGCCTTTTGCCAGCAACTGGCCGCAAGGCTGAAAGCTTCGGGCCGCTGCGAGTTTCTGCTGGGCCGTTCGGTGACGGGCATTCGTCATGCGCACGGCGCGGTGCAGGCCATCGAGCTCGATCATGAAGTGCTGCCGGTCGAGCAACTGGTGATTGCCGCCGGTCATCGTAGCCCGGCGCTGGCGCTGCCCGGTGTGCATATGCCGCTTTATCCCCTGAAGGGTTACAGCCTCACCGTGCCGATTGGCGCGCGGCATCACGCGCCGGACGTCAGCATCACCGATTACGACCGCAAGATCGTTTACGCGCGCATCGGCCAGCAATTGCGGATAGCGGCGATGGTAGACATCGTCGGCTTCGATCCGGCCCTTGAGCCAAAACGGTTGGCGTTGATGAAACGCCAGGCCTACGGGACCTTCCCGAATGCCGGGGACTATGACGCTGCCATCGAATGGGCCGGTATGCGTCCGGCCACACCCAATGGTGTGCCGCTGATCGGTGGCAGCGGCTATCGTAATCTTTGGCTCAACCTCGGCCATGGCGCCCTGGGCTTCACACTGGCCTGTGGCAGCGGTCAGCTGCTCAGCGAGTTGATTGGCCAGCGCAGCACCTCGATCGATATGCAGGGCCTCGCGCCCCATACCGCCAGACACCTCATCCACTAGAAGCACTAGAAGGAAAAACTCCATGACCATCAGTCGAATCAACAGCAACAACCGACTCTCCGCTGTCGTGACCTTCGGGGACCTGGTATTTCTTTCCGGCCAGGTGCCGGGCGCCAGTACCGAAGTGAGCGGCCAGACCCGCGAGGTGCTGGACAAGATCGACGCCTTGCTGGCCGAGGCGGGCAGCGACAAGGACCATCTGCTCAACGCGACCATTTACCTGAAGAATATTCAGAACGATTTCACCGCTATGAATGAGGTTTGGTCGGCCTGGTTATCGCCAGGTCAGGCGCCGACTCGCACGACCCTGCAAGCCGAACTGGCGCGGCCTGAAATCCTGGTAGAAATCACCGTCATCGCAGCTCGCCGCTAATCCCCACACCTGGAGTTCCCAATGACCAGTGTGAAGTAACCTAAAAGATCGCAGCCCGCGGCAGCGCCTACGCCGACCGGATCAACCCGATGGCAAGTGGACCCAAATCCGGAGCTGCCGCAGGCTGCGATCTTTTTCCAGTCGCTGAAAATCAACAACAGTGCGGTTAAAAATCACCCCACAACTGCTGTGCAACCGCTAACGCCACCACCGGCGCGGTCTCGGTCCGCAACACTCGCGGGCCGAGGCGGGCGGAGTGGAAGCCAGCACCTTGAGCCTGATCGACCTCAGCGTCGGACAACCCACCCTCCGGGCCAATCAAGAATGCCAGCGTCGCCGGTTTGGTATGGCTGACCAGCGGTTCGGCCACCGGGTGCAGCACCAGCTTCAACTCGGCTTCAGTCTGTTTCAGCCAATCAGCCAATAGCAGCGGCGGATGAATCAACGGCACCTGCGAACGCCCGCATTGCTCGCACGCGCTGATGGCGACCTGCCGCCAGTGCATCAGGCGCTTGTCGGCGCGTTCGTCCTTGAGGCGAACTTCGCAGCGGTCGCTGAAGATCGGGGTGATCTCGGTGACGCCCAGCTCGGTGGCTTTCTGAATCGCCCAATCCATCCGCTCGCCACGGGACAGGCCCTGGCCCAGATGAATCTGCAGCGGCGATTCGATCTGCCCGGCAAAGTGCTCATCCAATTGAACCAAGACGCGCTTCTTGCCGACTTCCAGCAGCGTGCCGCGAAACTCAAACCCTGAACCGTCGAACACCTGCAGCGCATCGCCCTCGGCCATGCGCAGCACGCGGCTGATGTAATGCGCCTGGGCCTCCGGCAGTTCGTGTTCGCCGAGGCTCAAAGGGGTGTCGATAAAGAAACGGGACAGTCTCATCTTGGATCTCTGTTGAAAATCGAATGTGTGGCGAATGACTTTGATTTGGCACTGACCTGTGGCGAGGGACCCTAGCCCGGATCACGAAAATCCGGATGGAAATTCGCCGGCACTGCCACGCTGATGTCACTGCGAGTAGCGATATCAATCCCTTCACTGGCCACTTCGGCAAGGAAGTCGATCTGCTCCGGGGTGATGACATACGGCGGCAGGAAATACACCACGCTGCCCAGCGGCCGGAGCAAGGCGCCGCGCTCCAGTGCATGCTGGAACACCTTGAGCCCGCGACGTTCCTGCCACGGATAGGCCGTCTTGCTGGCTTTGTCCTGAACCATCTCGATGGCCAGCACCATGCCGGTCTGACGTACTTCCGACACATGCGGGTGATCGACCAGGTGCGCGGTCGAGCTGGCCATGCGCTGGGCGAGGGCCTTGTTGTTCTCGATCACATTGTCCTGTTCGAAGATATCCAGGGTCGCCAGTGCCGCCGCACAGGCCAGCGGATTGCCGGTGTAGCTGTGGGAATGCAGGAACGCGCGCAGGGTTGGATAGTCGTCGTAGAAGGCGCTGTAGACATCATCGGTGGTTATGCACGCGGCCAACGGCAGATAGCCGCCGGTCAGGGCTTTGGACAGGCAGAGGAAGTCTGGGCGGATGCCAGCCTGTTCACAGGCAAACATCGTCCCGGTACGGCCGAAGCCAACAGCGATTTCGTCATGGATCAGGTGCACGCCGTAGCGGTCGCAAGCTGCGCGAAGCAGTTGCAGGTACACCGGGTGATACATGCGCATGCCGCCGGCGCCCTGGATCAGTGGCTCGACGATCACCGCCGCAACGCTGTCATGGTTCTCGGCGAGGGTCTGTTCCATGGCGGCGAACATGTTGCGCGAGTGTTCTTCCCAGCTCATGCCTTCCGGGCGCAGGTAGCAGTCCGGGCTCGGCACTTTGATGGTATCGAGCAGTAACGCCTTGTAGGTCTCGGTGAACAACGGCACATCGCCGACCGACATCGCGGCCATGGTTTCGCCGTGGTAGCTATTGGTCAGAGTGACAAAGCGCTTCTTGTTCGGCTGGCCGCGGTTGAGCCAGTAGTGAAAACTCATTTTCAGCGCGACTTCGATGCAGGACGAACCGTTATCGGCGTAGAAGCACCGGGTCAGGCCTTCCGGGGTCATCTTTATCAGGCGTTCGGACAGCTCGATCACAGGCTGATGGCTGAACCCGGCCAGAATCACGTGCTCAAGCTGATCGACCTGATCCTTGATGCGCTGATTGATCCGTGGGTTGGCGTGACCGAACACGTTGACCCACCAGGAACTGACCGCATCGAGGTAGCGTTTGCCTTCGAAGTCTTCCAGCCAGACGCCTTCACCACACTTGATCGGGATCAGCGGCAGTTGTTCGTGGTCTTTCATCTGGGTGCAGGGATGCCACAAAACCGCGAGATCGCGTTGCATCCACTGATTATTCAGGCCCATTTTCACTCTCCTCGAGGCGGTCTGCGACATGCGCTGACATACAATCGCGCAAGCCTATGCAATGCATCGCTCGGGGACAACCCATTGTGTTGTTTCAACTACCATGAGCGGAGCGATAGACGTTGCTGACGGGTCCCTAACACCCCCGTCACCACAGAATCGCGCCCGATGCGCCCCATCCCATATTTGTCGTTAATCTTTCCTTAACCAACTCGTTTCAGACTCTTGATCGTATTTCTCGATATTTCAAAGCGAATTTTTGCGCTTTAATTCGATAGGTAAGTCGTTAGTCTTGGGCGCAGTTCTTACAGGATTTAGGCAATGCAGCTACGTAACTCTTCCTCCCGCTACGGCTGGGTCAGCATTTTTCTGCACTGGGGCGTGGCGCTGGCAGTCTTCGGCCTGTTTGCCTTGGGCTTGTGGATGGTCGGTCTCGACTACTACAGCGCCTGGCGTAAAGAAGCGCCGGACCTGCACAAAAGCATTGGCCTGACGCTGTTTGCGATCATGTTGCTGCGGGTGTTGTGGCGCTTTATCAGCCCGCCGCCAGCCTTGACCAGCTACAGTCGCATGACTCGCCTGGGCGCCACGCTGGGCCATGGGTTTCTGTATCTCAGCCTGTTCGCTGTAATGATTGCCGGTTACCTGATTTCCACCGCAGACGGTGTCGGGATTCCGGTGTTTGGTCTGTTTGAAATCCCTGCGCTGATTTCCGGTCTACCGGACCAGGCAGACATAGCCGGTGCGATTCATCTGTATCTGGCCTGGGCACTGGTAATTTTTTCCGGTCTCCATGCGTTGGCAGCACTGAAGCACCACTTTATCGACCGTGATGCGACCCTGACACGAATGCTGGGACGCAAAGCCTGATGTTCAACCTCGACTCCAAGGAATAGAAAGCATGTTGAAAAAGACTCTCGCCGCTCTGGCAATCGGTACTGCTCTGTTGTCGGCAGGGCAAGCGATGGCCGCGGAATACACAATCGACAAGGAAGGCAATCACGCCTTCGTTGACTTCAAGATCAGCCACCTGGGTTACAGCTTCATCCACGGTACTTTCAAGGACTGGGATGGCAAGTTCAACTTCGACGCCAAGGCTCCAGAAGCCAGCAAAATCGACGTTGTCCTGAAAACTGCCAGCGTTGATACCAACCACGCTGAACGTGACAAGCACATCCGTACGCCTGACTTCCTTGATGCTGCAAAATTCCCGGAAGCGAAATTCGTCTCCACGAGTGTTAAATCCACTGGCGAGAAAACTGCTGACGTGGCCGGCGACCTGACCCTGCACGGTGTGACCAAGCCAGTAGTGTTCAAGGCTACCTTCAATGGCGAAGGCAAGGATCCATGGGGCGGCTACCGTGCCGGCTTCAACGGTACGACTACTTTGCAGCTGAGCGAGTTCGGAATCAAAGGCCCAGGTCCTACCTCCCAGACCCTGGACCTGGACATCTCGTTTGAAGGTGTTCAAGCGAAATAACTTTCGCTGCTGACACAAAAACGCCCCCGATCTCGCGATCGGGGGCGTTTTTTTTGTGCCGGACAAAACCTTCCCTTGCGACGAAAATCGGGTGTGGGAGCGGGCTTGCTCGCGAATGCGGTTAATCATTCAACATTGATGTTGGCTGACACACCGCTTTCGCGAGCAAGCCCGCTCCCACAAAGGGGCGTTTTTGTTAGCGGGAGAAATCAGCGATTGCGGGTGAGCAAGGCTGGTTTCTCGCCACGTGGGCGGCTTGTTGGCAGTTGATCGAGTTGCTCAGGTGTCGGGAAGCGATCGCTTTTCGACTCCTTGTGCATGATCTTCGGCTGGTTTTCGCGTGGGCCTTGAACGGCTGGTTCCTGGCGTGGTTGCTGATCGTCGCGTGCCGGGCGACGGTTGCGCGGCTCTTCGCGACGGGCCTGACCGTCACGTGGAGCACCGTTACGCGGGCCGTTGCGCTTGGCTGGCGGAGTACCAGTGCTGGTACCGCTGCCATTGCGTGGGGCGCTTGGGCGACCCGGGCCACCGCTGCGTGGTGCAGATGTGCCGGCCGGAGTGCCGCTGCCCTGAGCCGGAGCGCCCGGACGGCGACCGCGGCCCTGAGGTGCTTTCTGCTGCGGGACGTAATCGGCGCGGTTACCGAAGTTATCGACGTCGTCGTCCAGAAACTCGTCCGGTGCACGATCAGCAGCGGCGCGCGGAGCAGGCTGACGCTGTTCACGGACCGGAGTGCCTTCGCGCGGTTTGTGCTCGCGAGCAGGGCGGTCGGAGCGGGCTGCGGCCGGCTTGTCTTTGCCGCCCTTGTCCTTGCCTTTGTCTTTGCGACCACCGCCACCACCGCTGCCGTCCGGGCCATCGCCACGTGGACCGCGCGGAGTATTGCGTGGGTTACGCACATCCGGACGCTCACGTACTTCTGGTTTCTCGGCTTCTACAGTGCTGGAGTCAAAACCCATCAGATTGCCATCGGCAATTTTCTGTTTGGTCATGCGCTCGATGCTTTTCAGCAGTTTTTCTTCGTCCGGAGCCACCAGCGAGATCGCCTCGCCCGAACGACCGGCACGGCCAGTACGGCCGATCCGGTGAACGTAGTCTTCGTCGACGTTTGGCAGTTCGAAGTTGACCACGTGTGGCAGTTGGTCGATATCCAGGCCGCGAGCGGCGATATCGGTGGCGACCAAAATCCGCACTTCACCGGCCTTGAAATCGGCCAGGGCTTTGGTGCGGGCGTTCTGGCTCTTGTTACCGTGGATGGCGACGGCGGTGAGACCGTGTTTGTCCAGGTACTCGGCCAGGCGGTTGGCGCCGTGCTTGGTACGGGTGAAGACCAGAACCTGTTCCCAGGCGCCGGCAGTAATCAGGTGGGCCAGCAGCGAACGCTTGTGGCTGGCAGCCAGACGGAATACCCGTTGCTCGATACGCTCGACCGTGGTGTTCGGTGGAGTGACTTCGATGCGCTCCGGGTTGTGCAACAACTTCCCGGCCAAGGCTGTGATGTCGTTGGAGAAGGTCGCGGAGAACAGCAGGTTCTGACGCTTGGCTGGCAGACGGGCCAGGACCTTTTTCACGTCATGGACGAAGCCCATGTCGAGCATCCGGTCGGCTTCGTCCAGCACGAGGATCTCCACGTGGGACAAATCGACGCTGCCTTGGCCGGCGAGGTCGAGCAAGCGGCCAGGGCAGGCCACCAGCACGTCAACACCACGGGCCATGGCCTGAACTTGCGGGTTCATGCCGACGCCGCCGAAGATGCAGGCGCTGACGAATTTCAACTCGCGGGCATAGACCTTGAAGCTCTCGTGCACTTGAGCTGCGAGTTCGCGGGTCGGGGTCAGGACCAGTACGCGCGGTTGGCGCGGGCCGTGACGCTGGGATTTGTCCGGGTGACCATTGGGGAACAACCGCTCCAGAATCGGAAGGGCGAAGCCGCCGGTTTTACCAGTACCTGTCTGTGCCGCGACCATCAAATCGCGACCTTGCAACACGGCGGGAATGGCCCGCTGTTGCACCGGAGTAGGCTCGGTATAGCCCGCTGCCTCGATGGCACGGACTAAAGCCTCGGAGAGACCGAGGGAAGCAAAGGACATGAGTAATCCTGTTTTAGTTAGGGCTTGGCCCAAAGGGATAGTCTTGCCAGGCGCGAATGGCGTTTAAGAGGACGCAATCCCGTCCGGTCCTGCTTGGGTCTTGAAGGCTCATCTGCAAGTGCTCGCGCGGGCCTGGGGCTGCGCTGTAGCGGTGTTGAGATGCCTTTTACAAGACCAAGCGTCCGGGCGTGAGCCTGGCGGGAAGGCCGGAGTATAACAGAGCAATCAGCGCGCGCTGCTTTCCTGCTGCTCAACGGTTTTTTCCGGGTTGTCTGACGGTGTCGCTTGGTGGGCTGTGGTGGTCCCGTTGCCGGCATACCGGGCGCTGAGCGCGGCGTACGTCGGTTCACGCTTGAAGCGCTTGAGTTCGGCACTGAAGCGCTGCACCAGCAAGTCCATACCAACGTTGCGCCTTAGTGCCAGATATTGGCTATTGCTGCTGATCACCGTAGGGTTTTCGCTGATCTGGTCGCGTAAATGCAATTCATCGAGCAAGTGCTGACCAACCCGGCGATCAGTGATCAACAGGTCGATGCGACCGCGCACCAGTTTGCCGAAGTTGGCTTCGTGGCTAGGCGCCGGTTCGTGCTTGAACAGCGTCGACTCGCTGAACTCCTGGCTGTACAGGTAGCCCGGCGATGTCCCGATGGTCAGGCCGCGCAGGTCGTCGAGGGTGAGAAAGGGGTGAGGGCGGTCATTGGCATAGAACAGCACGAACTCCACTTGCGACAGCGGTTCACTGGGATAAAGCAGTGTGCTGTCACGTGCGTCGCTGTGAAAAATATCCAGTGCGCCATCGGCCTGACCTTGTTCCAGCATGGCCAGACAACGCTTCCAGGGCAGGAACTGCCACTCCACTTCGATTCCCAGACGCTGGAAGACGATGGCCGTGGCTTCGTAGTCCAGACCACGATACTGACCGTTTTCCTCGTACACATAGGGAGCCCATGGCTCGGTGACAATGCGCAGCTTCTCGCCCCGGGCGGCAAAGCTCAGGCAAGTAAAAAGGAGGACTGTCAGCAATTGGGCAATGACGGGCATTGCTTGAGATTACGACGAGATTTGAGCAATAGCCAGAAACGGGTGTTGGAAGTGGGAGCTCTAGCACAAGGGATTTGGGCGTGATCCAAGAATCAAAAGATCGCAGCCTGCGATCCCTTGATCTTGCTTGCAGCTGTTTTAACGTGGCAGTTTCAGGTTGTTCCACACGGCCAGGCTAGGTTCGGCCTGATTCAGGGTATAGAAGTGCAGCCCTGGTGCGCCGCCTTGGAGTAAACGTTCGCACATTTGGGTGATGACCTGCTCACCGAATGCCTGAATGCTTTGGGTGTCATCACCGTAGGCTTCCAGTTGCTTGCGGATCCAGCGCGGGATTTCCGCACCGCAGGCGTCGGAGAACCGAGCCAGCTTGCTGTAGTTGGTGATCGGCATGATGCCCGGCACAATC
Organism: Pseudomonas sp. F220; assembly: GCF_057813935.1. Taxonomy (NCBI): domain Bacteria; kingdom Pseudomonadati; phylum Pseudomonadota; class Gammaproteobacteria; order Pseudomonadales; family Pseudomonadaceae; genus Pseudomonas; species Pseudomonas sp. F220. Next base: position 82,836 of record NZ_JBVASJ010000003.1, on the reverse strand, counting down.
GGGATGTTCACGCCCATCTGCCGCACGCGCTCGACGAAGTAGAAGTAGCTGTCGGCGTTGAAGAAGTACTGGGTGATCGCACTGTCGGCGCCAGCGTTGGCCTTGCGCACGAAGTTGGTCAGATCGTCTTCGAAATTGCGCGCTTGCGGGTGCATTTCCGGGTAAGCAGCGACTTCGATGTGGAAGTGGTTGCCGGTTTCTTCACGAATGAAGCTCACCAGGTCATTGGCGTGGCGCAGTTCACCGCTGGCCATGCCCATACCCGAAGGCAGGTCGCCGCGCAGGGCGACGATACGGGTGATGCCCGCATTCTTGTACTGGCTCAGCAGGCTGCGCAGGTCGTCCTTGCTGTCGCCGACGCACGACAAGTGCGGTGCAGCAGCGACTTTGACTTCGCTTTCGAGCTGCAGCACGGTGTTGAGCGTGCGATCACGGGTGGAGCCACCGGCACCGTAGGTGCAGGAGAAGAAGTCGGGGTTGTAACTGGCCAGCTGACGAGCAGTGGCGAGGAGCTTTTCATGCCCAGCATCGGTCTTGGTCGGGAAAAACTCGAAGCTGTAGCGACGGTCTTGGGACATGGTCGTATCCTTGGAAGCGCATAGGCCTTGCAGGTGCCGCGCTTACTGTAGGAGCTGAGCTTGCTCGCGATGCCGGCAGCGCGGTATTTCAGAAACACCGCGGTGATGCTATCGCGAGCAAGCTCGGCTCCTACAAAAGCCAGCGCCTGCATAAGTCCGCCCCCTGGAAGGGGCGGACAGCAGGTCCGATCAGTAGCGGTAAGCGTGCGGCTTGAACGGGCCTTCGACGGTAACGCCGATGTAGTCAGCCTGTTGCTTGGTCAGTTGAGTGACCACGCCGCCGAAACCGCGGACCATTTCCAGGGCCACTTCTTCGTCGAGTTTTTTCGGCAGTACTTCAACCGTCAGACGCTCGGCTTTTTGGGCTGGCGACAGGTCGGCGTACTTCTGGCCGAACAGGAAGATCTGCGCCAATACCTGGTTGGCGAACGAACCGTCCATGATCCGGCTTGGGTGGCCAGTGGCGTTGCCCAGGTTAACCAGACGGCCTTCGGCCAGCAGGATCAGATAGTCGTCGTTCTGTGGGTCGAAATCACCCGCGCCAGTACGGTGAACTTTGTGAACCTGTGGCTTCACTTCTTCCCATGCCCAGTTTTTGCGCATGAAAGCGGTGTCGATTTCGTTGTCGAAGTGGCCGATGTTGCAGACAACAGCGCGCTTCTTCAGGGCTTTGAGCATGTTCGAGTCGCAAACATTGACGTTGCCGGTTGTAGTCACGATCAGGTCGATCTTGCCCAGCAGTGCGGTGTCGATGCTGGCGGCAGTGCCGTCATTGATCCCGTCGATGAACGGCGAAACCAGTTCGAAACCGTCCATGCAGGCTTGCATGGCGCAGATCGGGTCGACTTCGGAAACCTTGACGATCATGCCTTCCTGACGCAGGGACTGCGAAGAGCCCTTGCCCACGTCACCGTAGCCGATGACCAGCGCTTGCTTGCCGGACAGCAGGTGGTCGGTGCCGCGCTTGATCGCATCGTTCAGGCTGTGACGGCAGCCGTACTTGTTGTCGTTCTTGCTCTTGGTTACCGAGTCGTTGACGTTGATGGCCGGGATTTTCAGTTCGCCCTTGGCCAGCATGTCCAGCAGGCGGTGAACGCCTGTGGTGGTTTCTTCGGTAACGCCGTGGACGCGGTCCAGGATCGCCGGGTACTTCTTGTGCAGCAGCTCGGTCAGGTCGCCGCCGTCGTCGAGGATCATGTTGGCATCCCACGGCTGGCCATCCTTGAGGATGGTCTGCTCCAGGCACCACTCGTACTCTTCTTCAGTCTCGCCTTTCCAGGCGAAAACCGGGATACCGGCAGCAGCGATTGCGGCAGCGGCCTGGTCTTGAGTCGAGAAAATGTTGCAGGACGACCAGCGTACTTCGGCACCCAGGGCAACCAGGGTTTCGATCAGCACGGCAGTCTGAATGGTCATGTGGATGCAGCCGAGGATTTTTGCGCCTTTGAGCGGCTGCTCACCAGCGTACTTGCGACGCAGACCCATCAGAGCCGGCATTTCTGATTCGGCGATGATGGTTTCGCGACGGCCCCAGGCAGCCAGGGACATGTCGGCGACTTTGTAGTCGTTAAAATCTGCAGGCGTGATTACAGCGCTCATGAAGAGCCTCCATTCGTAAATATGCGAATGGGCGCCGTTGTGCGTTAAGTGTTCGTGCAGGGAGCCCCGTACAAACAACGCCCCATCCGAGCCTGACAGGTTAAAACCTGCTGCAGCGCCCCTCGGACAGGTGGCGGGAAAACGGTATCAAGTGGATATGACCGTTTTGAAACGGTGGCGATTATAGCCGTGTGCGCGGGACTTCCCAAGGCTTTCTGTCGGCCGATGTTCGAACGGTAATCGAGACCATAGTCGTTGCTTAATAGAGGTCGGCGCTTCGGTCTGCCATGATGGTCAGCATCAATCGGCAGGACGGTCAGGAGTGAGCATGAATTTCCACACCCGCAAATGGGTAAAACCCGAAGACCTTAACCCCAACGGCACGCTGTTCGGTGGCAGCCTGTTGCGCTGGATCGACGAGGAAGCGGCGATCTACGCCATCGTCCAGCTGGGCAACCAGCGCGTGGTCACCAAGTACATTTCCGAAATCAACTTTGTCAGCGCCTCGCGTCAGGGCGACATCATCGAACTGGGTATCACCGCGACCGAGTTCGGTCGCACCTCGATCACCCTGACTTGCGAAGTGCGCAACAAAATCACCCGCAAAAGCATCCTTACGGTCGAGAAAATGGTTTTCGTGAATCTCGGTGAAGATGGTTTGCCGGCACCCCATGGCCAGACCGAGATCAAGTACGTGAAGGATCAGTTCAAGGAAGACGCGCCTGTCGAGTAACGTGAGGCTTCTGTAGGAGCAGCCGGTCGACGCTCGATTGCTCGCGATAGCGCGATTCGTCGCGCCAGAGATACCGTGTCGTATTCATCGCGGGCAAGTCGGATCGCCGCACCGCTCGCTCCTACGCGGAAACATTGACCGCAGCCGCGCTGCGACGTTGCAGATAGATGAAGAAAAGCGCTGTGAGCACGGTAAGACCGCTGACCAGTGCTCCGGTCCAGGGTAGGTCGGCGAGGTCGGTGCCGCTGGCTACCACCAAACCACCAATCCAGGCGCCGGCGGCATTGCCGAGGTTGAAGGCGCTTTGGTTCAGGGTTGAGCCGAGGTTCGGCGCTTCATGGGCCTGGTCGATGATCAGTAGTTGCAGGATCGGGCACAGGGCGAAGGCGAACACCCCCCATAGCACCAGCGTGATGGCCGCCGGGATCACTGAGTGGCTGGTCTGGCTGAACGCGGCCAGTACAACCATCACTGCTAAAGCCATACCTACCAATGACGGCAGCAAGCGGCTGTCTGCCAGGCGACCACCGAGCATACTGCCTGCGGTCAGGCCAACGCCAAATAACAGCAACATGATGGTGACGCCGTGGGGGCTGACACCCGTGATGTCCTGCAGGATCGGTGCGATGTAGGTGAAGACGCTGAACAAACTGGTGGATGCCAGCACGCTCATGCCCAGCGCCAACAGCACATTGGCCTTGCCGAGTACTTTGAACTCGCTGGCCAGATTGGCTTTGTCCATGGCGATTTCCTTTGGCAGCCAGACCCATTGGGCAATGGCCGCAATGACTCCGATCACCGAGACTGCCCAGAAGGTCGAACGCCAACCGGCGTATTGTCCGAGAGCCGTCCCCAGTGGCACGCCGAGCACATTGGCCAGGGTCAGGCCAGTGAACATCATGGCAATCGCCTGAGCCCGCTTGTTCGGCGCCACCAGTCCGGCGGCGACCACCGAGCCGATGCCGAAGAACGCGCCATGGCACAGGGCGGTGATCACCCGTGCGGCCATCAAGGTCGTGTAGTTCGGCGACAAAGCGCAGAGGATATTGCCGAGGATGAACATCAAGGTCATGCCCAGCAGTGTGGCCTTGCGCGGCATGTTGGCGGTGCCGATCGCCAGGATCGGTGCGCCGAACACCACGCCTAAGGCGTAGCCGGTGATCAGCAGGCCCGCGTCGGGAATGCTGACGCCAAGGTCTCTGGCGACATCGGGCAGCAAGCCCATGATGACGAATTCAGTGGTGCCGATGCCGAAAGCGGCAACAGCCAGTGCAAGCAAGGCGAGTGGCATGCGCAGGGTCTCTGTCTGTAGTCTTGACGCTCTGATCAGGCATACGCATGCCGACTACCGTCTCTGTTGGATTGGATAGCAGCAAAAATTATTGGAATAGGTATGTGCGCAACTGAGTGCGGCGTGGTCGGTTGCAGTATAAACAGCTGCTGACATATGGCGAATCAAATCTCTTAAACCGGACAAGGAGGGTGCCGTGCTTGCGACGGCTCTGGTGTTGGTGGCGGCGCTGTTGCACGCGGCTTGGAATACGCTGATCAAGTTCAGTGGCGAGCGGCTGTTGGTGGTGGCTTGCATGGACAGCGTGGCGATGCTCTTCGTTGCGCTGATGCTGAGTTTCGTGTCTCTTCCCCCGGTCGAAATCTGGCCGTGGATCCTCGCTTCTGCGGCGTTCGAGTTGCTCTATCGCTACCTGCTGATTCAGGCCTACCGGGTCGGCGATCTGGGGCTGGTCTACCCGTTGATGCGCGGATTGTCGCCACTGGTGGTGCTGGCCTTGACCCTGATCTTTGCCGGTGAAGTGCTGAGTAATCAGCAGATCTTCGGCATCCTGTTGATCCCGTGCGGCATGCTTTGTCTGCTTTGGCACGGTGGAGGCGGCGAACGTTTGCCGTGGTCGATGTTGCCGGTGGTCGCGTTGATCGGTTTGTGTATCGGCTGCTACACCTTCATCGATGGGCAGGCCTTGCGGCGCTGGTCGCACCCGTTGGATTACCTGGTGTGGGTGACATTGCTCAGTGCCTGGCCGTTTCCTTTGCTGGCACTGGTGCGTAAGCGTCCTGCTTTCATGTTGTTCTGGCGCAAACAATGGCGGCTGGGGTTGAGCGTCGGGTTCTGCGTATTGTTCAGCTACGCTTTGGTGCTCTGGGCCATGCAATTGGGCTCGATTGCCGAAGCGGCGGCACTGCGCGAGATCAGTGTGATTCTGGTGGTGCTGTTTGGTATGCGCTACTTGAAAGAACCTTTCGGCCGGCCGCGGCTCTTAGCCTGTGGGCTGGTGTTGGTCGGCATGCTCGTGATGAAGTTTTAAGCTGGATCTCAATAGAACGCTAATAAAGGAATCTGCAATGACTGTTGCCCTGTGGTGTGTATTGATCGCGATTTTTTTGCCATACCTGTGCACCGCCATCGCCAAAATCGGGGGTAAGTTCGGGCTTCGGGATAATCATGATCCGCGAGACTTTCTTGAATCCCTCGACGGGTTTGCCAGGCGTGCCCACTGGGCCCAGCTGAACAGTTTTGAAGTGACCCCGGCGTTTGCTGCCGCGGTGGTCATCGCGCATCTGGCCGGCAACGCTGAACTGGTCACCATCAACGTGCTGGCAGTGCTGTTCATTACCAGCCGCTTGCTCTACATCATCTGCTATCTGGCCGACTGGGCGATCTTGCGTTCGCTGGTGTGGTTTGTGGGTATGGGGCTGATTGCCAGTTTCTTTTTTGTGTCGATTTGAGGATCAAGATCAAAGGATCGTCCGAACGCGGCCCGAACCTGCGGCAGCTCCTACAGGTGTACGCAATACCGTGTAGGAGCTGCCGCAGGCTGCGATCTTTTGCTTTAAGGTTTGTCGGCCACCTGCGGGAGTTGCGGCAACGCCGTGCCTTTCGGCCACAGCATCCAGATCTGCCCCTGCTGTTTCATATCCCCAGCCAATTGCCCTGCCGCATCACCTGTGCCCCAGAACAGATCCGCACGGACTTCGCCGGTAATTGCGCCGCCGGTGTCCTGAGCCGCCACTGGACGAACCAGTCCGGTACCGTCAGGTCGTGTGGTTGATAGCCACAGCAAACTGCCCAGCGGGATCACCTTGCGGTCTACCGCAACGCTGTAGCCTGCGGTCAGCGGCACGTTGAGCGAGCCGCGCGGGCCTTCATTGCTGTCCGGGTTACGATTGAAAAACACATAGCTGGGGTTGCTGCCAAGCAGTTCAGGAATCCGCGTTGGATGCGCCTTGGCCCAGGCGCTGATGGCGCCCATGGTCACGTCTTCTTTTTTGAGTTCGCCCTGGTCTACCAGCCAGCGACCGATCGGCCGATACGGGTGACCATTCTGATCGGCATAGCCGATACGCAACTGACGACCGTCTTCCAGTTGAATGCGACCTGAGCCCTGAATCTGCAAAAATTGCAGGTTCATCGGGTCGGTCAGCCAGGCAATGACCGGCGCCTTGACGCCCTTGGCATCAATGGCTGCGGCATCGTCATAGGGCTTGAGTACGCGACCTTCGAGCCGGCCTCGCAAGCGCTTGCCTTTGAGCTCCGGGTAAATACTGTCGAGCGCTACGATGATCATGTCGTCGGGCACACCATAGACGGGCACCATTGCTTGCGTCGTCTGGGCCAGGCTGCCCGGATAGACCGGTTCGTAATAGCCGGTGATCAAGCCGTTACCACTGCCATTGGCAGAGCGCAGACCATAGACATCCAGATGTTCTTTGAGAAAACCATGGATATCGCCAGGCGTCTGCGGCACGTTTGCAGCTGCCGCGCAGGTGGTGGCCCAGATCGGGTCGGCCTTGAGTCGGGTGCAGGCACTGCGCCAGGAACCGAAACCGGCCAGCAAATCATTGTCGGAAACGGTGGGCAGTGCATCCCAGGTTGCACTGGCGTAGGTGGCGAGAGCATGTGTTTTCGGCTTTGTGTTGTCGCCACCGGAGCAACCTGCAAGCAGGGCGACCATCGGTAGAGTCCAGGTCAGGCTTCGACGCCATGCCTTGAAATTGCTGTTCATTCGGTACTTCCTTTGCCGGTTGCCCAAGCGCTTGAAGCGTTCAAACAACCCGTATTGTTAATAGGGCTATTGGTCTTTGCGGATGACGCGAGGATACTGGCCGCCGTTTCCCGTGACCTGAAGCCACCATGACTCTTAAAAGACTCTCTGTTGTATTGCTGGCCTGCATGACGCTGTCCGCCTGCGGTGGTGTCGATCCGAACTCGCCGCTGGGTCAGCGCAAGGCGATCTTCAAGCAAATGCTCAAGACCGGCGAAGACCTGGGCGGCATGTTGCGTGGGCGCATTCCCTTCGACGGACCGCGCTTTGCCGAGGGAGCTGTGAAACTGGACAGCTTGTCCCATGAGCCATGGAAGCATTTTCCGCAGGTCAAGGAAGAAGATCACACCAGCGCCAAGGACAATGTCTGGCAGCAACAGGCACGCTTTCAGGAGCTGGCCCGCACGCTGGAAGCTGCCACCGGTGAGCTGGTGATTACCAGCAAAGTTCAGCCTTACAAGGTCAGTAACCTGGGCCCTGCGGTGCAGAAAGTCGAAGACGCTTGTAGCGCGTGCCATAAACAGTTTCGTGATCATTGAGTGACTAAAAAGATCGTCCGAACGCGGCCCGAGCCATCGGCAGCTCCTACAGGTGTACGCAATACATTGTAGGAGCTGCCGCAGGCTGCAATCTTGGCGATCCAGAGTGCGCTACTTATCCAGCTCGTTCAGTGCGTCCTGCAGTTCTTTGCGGGACGTGGCGAGTTTGTCTTTGAGTTTGTTGATCTTCTCGGAGTCGCCCTTGTTCATGGCTTTCTCGAGGTCGGTCTGACGGCGGCTGACTTCGTGCTTGGCATCGAGCACTTTGTTTTCCCGTTCTTTTTTCAAAGAAGCGTCGGTGCAATGGGCAGTAACTTCACTCAGGGCTTTTTCAAGACCCGCCTGCTGATCACTGTTGCCCTGGACTTTAGCCTGTTCGATTTGGGTGCTGATGGCCTGACGTTTAGCCGCACAACCAGTGAGTTCCGGGATTTCTTCAGCGGCCAGCAGAGGGGCGGCCAGCAGACTGCAAACAGTGAACAGGGCGAGCGGTGACAAAAAACTCATAAAGGCTCCGTGAAAAAAAGATCGCTATCAGGTTGGCATGCAGATGCGCTGTTGGCGCCTATCTGCACCTTCGGGTTCAAAACTGCCGGGACTAGAAACCATCAATCCCGGCAGCGCGTAATTCTTCACTCAAGGCCAGTACCTGCGGGTCGCGGAAAAACGCGCTCAATTGCGCGGCGCGTCCCGGACCGATCCCAGCCTCGGTTTGCCATTGTTCGGTGCTTCTTGCTGCCAGCGTCTGCCATGGGCCGGCGAGGTTGGCAACAGCTGTCGGCGGCAGGCCCAAGGCTTTCAGCCAGCGTTCAAAAGGGCGTTGCCTGGCGTTGTGCAAGCTACTGAGTAGGCGGGCGCTGCTGCGCTCGCCGAAGCCGTCAATGTTAGCAAGCTCTTGCGCATCGAGGGTCAACCAATCGAGCAGGTTGTTGATGCGCCCGGCGCTGATCAGTTTTTCCCATGTGCCGGGGCCAATATGTTGCAACGCCAGCCCCTGTTTGCCACTTAGCCAGGTCAAGCGTGCCAGGAACTGGCTCTCACATCCCGCCACAGGCTGCCAGCAACTCAGGTGATGAAAGTCCTCCGCTTGCGGTGCGACTATCTCCGCGCGATTCGCGCTGCGCAAAACGACGCTGTCGAGGCGGGGAATGGTCAAGCCTGCCAGGCTGATTGCGACTTGATCGCCGGGACGGATGTCCAGCGCCTGCCAGCGTTGCAGTGAGCTGACACTCACGCGTTTGATCTGTCTGTCATCCAGCGTCAGTGGCTTGAGCTCCAGCACCGGAGTGATTCGTCCGGTGCGGCCGATCTTGAAGTTGAGCTTGCGCACCTCCGCCAACGCTTGGGCAAACGGGTATTTCCAGGCGGCACTCCAATAAGGTGTTTTGGCCTGCCAGCGTTGTGCGGGTGGGCGCTGACTCTGGCGCAGCACCACACCGTCGCTGGCAAACGGCAGGGGCGTGCGATACCAGTGCTCGCGCCATTGTTCTGCCTCGGCGAAGCTCGTAACCGGCTGGCTGTAATGTGCGACTTGCGTAAAACCCAGCGCCGTCAAACCGGCCAGCCGTTCGGGTAGAGTGGCCGGGCCTTGCGGCCAATCCCAGACAAACAGCCCGATGCCATCAGCCTCGGCAGCACTGAGTTCTTTGCGTGCCATCAACCCGGCAACGGTGCTACGGGCGTTGAGGCTGCCGGCCTTGGCTTGCACATGGTCGGTGAGGCGCCAATAGAGTTCGCCTTGAAGCAGCAGATCGACAGCGTGCGGCAGGTGCTCAGGGATGGCGTCGATCTTGCGGGCCGAGGCTGTCCAGTCTTGCCCCTGGACACCGTCTCCGCGACTGATCGCCTGATGCAGCCGGCCCAGGCGGTACACCAGCGTCACTGCCACGCCATCGACTTTCGGCTGAACCCATACATCGTTGCGGCTCTTGAGCCAGGCTTCGACGGCGCGGCTGTCGGCGAGTTTGTCCAGGCCGGTATGCGGGACGGGATGGACAATGGGACCACTTGCTGTGCGCAAAGGATTGTTCGATGGCTCGTGTGTCAGAGGGAGGCACGCACGCCATTGGGTGAGTCGGGCGCGGGACTGATCGTAAATCTCGTCGGCGACCAGAGAGCGACCTTGCCGGTGGTAGCTGTCGTCCCAGCGATCGATTTGCTGTTGCAGGGTGGTGATTTCGTCTAGATAGCGGGTGGAGGGCCGGTCTGGGCAGGTATTCGCGTTGGCGCTCAGGTAATAGAGGGTCAGCCATAAACCGATTATCAGGCGCAGAGTGGGCAGCATCGTGAGCATCCTTGCTCGGGTGGGGGGTGCTTAAGGCTAGGTCGGGATTGACGATGGCGCGGGACGGGTATTTTGCTGGGTGTGTCGACTGGCAAATCGCGGACGCGCCTCGCCACATTGATCGCTAGGCCAAAGAATCTACCGGACACAAAAAAGCCCCGCAGGGCGAACCGTGCGGGGCTTTTGGTGCAGCTGAGGAGCGATTACAAGCCGGCAGCAGCGCGCAGTGCGTCGACGCGGTCGGTTTTTTCCCAGGTGAACGTGGTGAAGGTGTCGTCGCCGACGGTCTTGACTTCTGGCGTACGACCGAAGTGGCCGTAGGCTGCGGTTTCCTGGTACATCGGGTGCAGCAGGTCGAGCATGGTGGTGATTGCGTATGGACGCAGATCGAAGCACTCACGGACCAGGTTGATGATTTTCTCGTCGCTGATCTTGCCGGTGCCGAAGGTGTTCAACGAGATCGAAGTCGGCTGAGCGACGCCGATGGCGTAGGAAACCTGAATCTCGCAACGCTCGGCCAGGCCGGCGGCGACGATGTTCTTGGCCACGTAACGACCGGCGTAGGCGGCAGAACGGTCAACCTTCGATGGATCTTTACCGGAGAACGCACCACCGCCGTGACGGGCCATGCCGCCGTAGGTGTCGACGATGATCTTGCGACCGGTCAGGCCGCAGTCGCCCACCGGGCCACCGATGATGAAGTTGCCGGTTGGGTTGATGTGGAACTGGGTGTCTTTGTGCAGCAGCTCGGCTGGCAGCACGTGCTTGACGATCAGCTCCATCACGCCTTCGCGCAGGTCTTTGTAAGACACTTCCGGGTTGTGCTGAGTCGACAGCACGATCGCGTCGATGCCCACGACCTTGCCGTTTTCGTAACGGCAAGTGACCTGGGATTTGGCGTCTGGACGCAGCCACGGCAGCAGACCTGATTTGCGGGCTTCGGCCTGGCGCTGCACCAACTGGTGAGAGAAGGTAATCGGCGCTGGCATCAGTACGTCGGTTTCGTTGCTGGCGTATCCGAACATCAGGCCCTGGTCACCGGCGCCTTGATCTTCTGGCTTGCTGCGGTCAACGCCCTGGGCGATGTCTACCGACTGCTTGCCGATGATGTTCATCACCGCGCAGGTCGCGCCGTCGAAGCCGACGTCGGAGCTGTCGTAACCGATGTCGATGATGACTTTACGGACGATGTCTTCGAGGTCAACCCAGGCCGAAGTGGTGACTTCGCCAGCGATGATCGCTACGCCGGTTTTCACCAGAGTCTCGCACGCCACACGGGCGAACTTGTCTTCAGCAATGATGGCGTCCAGCACCGCATCAGAAATCTGGTCGGCGATTTTGTCCGGATGCCCTTCAGACACGGACTCGGAGGTGAAAAGGGAGTATTCGCTCATCTCGATGTTTCCTGAGTTTACCGATGGTGAGTGTCGCCAGCCGGTCGCTGAAAGTGGCGGACCTGGATCTGGAAACCATTACGTAAGCCTACATAGAGGCTTTCCCCGGGAACGAGTCCCGCAGCGGTGGCCCAACGGGCCAAATCGTCCTGTTCAAAACCCAACCAAAGATCACCGCAGGCCTCCTTGGCCCAACTTTGGTTGTGGCTACACAACTCTGTCACTAACAGGCTACCGCCTGGTTGCAGCAATTTGGCCATGTGCTTGAGCGCCTCGGCCGGTGCCGCGAAATGGTGCAGCACCATGTTCAGCACCACGCAATCGGCTTGAAGGCTCACGCCATTCAATGCATCGGCCAATTGCAGGCTGACGTTAGTCAGTGATTCACGCTCACAGACCTGGCGCGCCAGTTCAAGCATCGCCGGGCTGTTGTCCAGCGCAGTGACCTGGCTGAAACGTTGTGCCAGCTCCGGCAGAAAACCGCCGTCGCCGGGGCCAACTTCAATGGCGGTGGCGGCGCTGTCGAAACTCAACTTGTCCAGCAGCGCCAGCACGCTTTCGCGGTACTGCGCCAAGCCGGCGATCAAGTCTTGCTGGGCGCGAAACTTTTCCGCGACCCGTGAGAAGAAGTCCTGGCTGGCCGCGGCCCGTTGTCCATGGACCTGACCGATCCGCGACTGCACGTCGGCAGGCAGGGTCAGGTTATCCACTTCATCGAGCAGGGCTGAGTGCAGTTTGCCGCCCAGCAACTCAGTATGGGGCAGGGCGCGGCGGTAGAAAATCGCGTTGCCTTCGCGACGGGTCGCCACCAGGTCAGCCTGGGCCAGCACTTTCAAGTGATGGCTCATGCCGGATTGGCCGATGGCGAAGATCTGCGCCAACTCCAGTACGCCGAACGAATCGTTGGCCAGCGCACGCAATACATTCAGTCGTAACGGATCGCCGCCGGCTTTGCACAGGGCAGCCAGCTCGTCAGATTCGTCATGGCGAATGGAAGGCACGCGTAGGTTCATAGGGGTGGCAGTCTAGTGAGGGTGCGAAATCCTCGCAAGAGCAATATCAAAAAGTTTTGATATTGCTCGATAAATGGCACTTTCCGAGGCTGGGTTCACTCTGCAAACGAATAGCAGAATGGTTTCACCAAGAGATTGGGCCTTTATCCACAGGAAAAAGTCGCCTGAGTGACTATCTGTCATTGCCCCAAGGCTGTCCGCTGGGGGAAAATGCTCGCCTTTTTTCCGTTTCGTTTTATTTAGCCCCCCAGGAGATCAGCGATGCCCAGCCGTCGTGAGCGTGCCAACGCCATTCGTGCCCTCAGCATGGATGCCGTGCAAAAAGCCAACAGCGGCCATCCCGGTGCCCCTATGGGTATGGCGGATATCGCCGAAGTACTTTGGCGTGACTTCCTCAAGCACAACCCGAGCAATCCATCGTTTGCCGACCGTGACCGGTTCATCATGTCCAACGGTCACGGCTCGATGTTGATCTACTCGCTGCTGCACCTGACCGGCTACGACCTGTCGATCGATGACCTGAAAAACTTCCGTCAACTGCACAGCCGCACCCCGGGCCACCCGGAATACGGCTACACCCCGGGCGTTGAAACCACCACTGGCCCGCTGGGTCAGGGGCTGGCTAACGCCGTCGGTTTCGCCTTGGCGGAAAAAGTTCTGGCGGCGCAGTTCAACCGCCCTGGCCACAACGTTGTCGACCACCACACCTACGTGTTCCTGGGTGATGGCTGCATGATGGAAGGCATTTCCCACGAAGTCAGCTCCCTGGCCGGTACGTTGGGCCTGGGCAAACTGATTGCCTTCTATGATGACAACGGCATCTCCATCGACGGCGAAGTCGAGGGCTGGTTCACCGACGACACCCCTAAGCGTTTCGAAGCTTATAACTGGCAAGTGATCCGCAATGTCGATGGTCACGACCCGGAAGAAATCAAAACCGCGATCGAAACTGCACGCAAAAGCGAGCAACCGACGCTGATCTGCTGCAAAACCACCATCGGCTTCGGTTCGCCGAACAAGCAGGGCAAGGAAGACTGCCACGGCGCCCCACTGGGCGACGCGGAAATCGCTCTGACCCGCACTGCGCTGAAGTGGAACTACGGCCCATTCGAAATCCCGGCTGACATCTATGCCGAGTGGGATGCCAAAGAAACTGGCGCTGCTGCCGAAGCCGAGTGGGATCAGCGTTTCGCGGCTTACTCTGCTGAATTCCCTGAGCTGGCCAACGAACTGATCCGTCGTCTGAGCGGTGAATTGCCGGCTGACTTCTCCGAGAAGGCTGCGGCCTACATCGCTGAAGTGGCGGCCAAAGGCGAAACCATCGCCAGCCGTAAAGCCAGCCAGAATGCGTTGAATGCATTTGGGCCGCTGCTGCCAGAACTGCTGGGCGGCTCCGCTGACCTCGCCGGTTCCAACCTGACCCTGTGGAAAGGCTGCAAAGGCGTCAGCGCTGAAGACGCCAGCGGCAACTACATGTACTACGGCGTTCGCGAGTTCGGCATGAGCGCGATCATGAACGGCGTGACTCTGCACGGCGGTCTGGTGCCTTACGGCGCGACCTTCCTGATGTTCATGGAATACGCCCGCAACGCAGTGCGCATGTCCGCTTTGATGAAGAAGCGCGTGATCTACGTCTACACCCACGACTCGATCGGTCTGGGCGAAGACGGCCCGACTCACCAGCCGATCGAGCAACTGTCCAGCCTGCGCTGCACGCCGAACCTCGACACCTGGCGTCCAGCTGATGCCGTTGAATCGGCTGTGGCCTGGAAATGCGCGCTGGAGCGTGACGACGGTCCGTCGGCACTGATCTTCTCCCGTCAGAACCTGCAGCACCAAACCCGTGACGCGGTGCAGATCGAGCTGATCAACCGTGGTGGCTACGTGCTCAAGGACTGCGCAGGCGAGCCTGAACTGATCCTGATCGCGACCGGTTCTGAAGTGGGTCTGGCGGTTCAAGCCTTCGACAAGCTGACTGAACAAGGCCGCAAGGTGCGCGTGGTTTCCATGCCATGCACCAGCGTCTTCGATGCTCAGGATGCCGGCTACAAGCAAGCAGTTCTGCCGTTGCAGGTCAGCGCCCGTATCGCCATCGAAGCCGCTCACGTGGACTACTGGTACAAGTACGTGGGCCTGGAAGGTCGCGTCATCGGCATGACCACCTACGGCGAGTCGGCGCCTGCGCCAGCCTTGTTCGAAGAATTCGGTTTCACCCTGGAAAACATCCTGGGTCAGGCTGAAGAGTTGCTGGAAGACTAAGTCCAACAGTTGCGTTGTCCGGGCTGACGTCTTCGCGAGCAGGCTCGCTCCCACCAGGATTTTCACCGACCCTGTGGGAGCGAGCCTGCTCGCGAAAGCGTCGGTCCGGCCAACATTGCAATGACGGTTTCACCACGGTAATCGAGAACTCCATGCCTCAACCGCGTCCCTACAAAGTTGCACTCAACGGCTACGGCCGGATTGGTCGTTGCGTCTTGCGTGCTTTGTTCGAGCGAGGGGCGGCTGCCGGGTTTGAAATTGTTGCAATTAACGATCTGGCTGACATGGCCAGCATCGAATACCTGACACGCTTCGACTCCACCCACGGGCGTTTTCCCGGTGAGGTAAAGGTCGACGGCGATTGTCTGCATATTAATGGCAACTGCGTGAAGGTCCTGCGCAGTGCCACCCCCGAAGGCATCGACTGGGCCGCGCTCGGTGTCGATCTAGTGCTCGAATGCTCTGGCGCCTACCACACCCGGGTCGACGGCCAGCGCTTCCTGGATGCCGGCGCGCCACGGGTGCTGTTCTCCCAGCCGATGGCCAGCGAGTCGGATGTTGACGCCACCATCGTCTACGGCGTCAATCAGGATTGCCTGACTGGCGACGAGCTGCTGGTGTCCAACGCCTCCTGCACCACCAACTGCGGTGTGCCGCTGTTGCGTTTGCTGGATCAGGCCATCGGTCTGGAATACGTGTCGATCACCACCATTCACTCGGCGATGAACGATCAGCCGGTGATCGACGCCTATCACCACGAAGACCTGCGCCGCACCCGTTCGGCGTTTCAGTCGGTGATTCCGGTGTCAACCGGTCTGGCTCGTGGCATCGAACGACTGCTGCCGGAACTTGCCGGGCGAATTCAGGCCAAAGCAGTGCGGGTGCCGACGGTTAACGTGTCTTGCCTGGATATCACCATGCAAACCGTCAGCGATACCGACGCCACCGAGGTCAACCGGATTCTGCGCGAGGCCGCCACCCGCGGCCCGCTCAAAGGCCTTCTGGCTTATACCGAGTTGCCTCACGCCAGTTGTGACTTCAATCATGACCCTCATTCGGCGATTGTCGATGCCAGTCAGACCCGCGTTTCCGGCCCTCGGCTGGTGAACGTATTGGCCTGGTTCGACAATGAATGGGGTTTTGCCAACCGCATGCTCGACGTTGCAGGACATTACCTGCAAGTCGTCCACCAAAAACTGTAAACCAGGAATTGCGACCCATGACCGTGTTGAAGATGACCGACCTCGATCTGCAAGGTAAGCGCGTACTGATCCGCGAAGACCTCAACGTCCCAGTCAAGGACGGTGTTGTCACCAGCGATGCGCGAATCCTGGCTTCGCTGCCGACCATCAAGCTGGCCCTGGAAAAAGGCGCGGCCGTGATGGTCTGCTCGCACCTTGGGCGTCCGACCGAAGGCGAGTTCTCGGCCGAGAACAGTCTCAAGCCAGTTGCTGATTACCTGAGCAAGGCCCTGGGCCGTGAGGTGCCGTTGGTGTCCGACTACTTGGGCGGCGTTGACGTCAAAGCCGGCGACATCGTGTTGTTCGAGAATGTTCGCTTCAACAAAGGCGAGAAAAAGAACACTGACGAACTGGCCCGGCAATACGCTGCTCTGTGCGACGTGTTCGTGATGGACGCCTTCGGTACCGCTCACCGCGCTGAAGGCTCGACCCACGGCGTGGCCAAGTTTGCCAAAGTCGCCGCCGCAGGCCCGTTGTTGTCTGCCGAGCTGGACGCACTGGGCAAAGCCCTCGGCGCACCGGCCCAGCCAATGGCCGCCATCGTCGCTGGCTCCAAGGTCTCGACCAAACTCGACGTGCTCAATAGTCTGAGCCAGATCTGCAACCAGCTGATCGTGGGTGGCGGCATCGCCAACACCTTCCTCGCTGCCGCCGGTCACCCGGTTGGCAAGTCGCTGTACGAGCCGGACCTGCTGGACACCGCCCGCGCCATCGCCGCTAAAGTCAGCGTGCCGTTGCCGGTCGACGTAGTGGTTGCCAAGGAATTCGCTGAAAGCGCTGTAGCCACTGTCAAGCTGATCGCTGACGTGGCCGCTGACGACATGATTCTGGACATCGGTCCGCAAACCGCTGCGCACTTCGCTGAGCTGCTGAAGTCGTCCAAGACCATTCTGTGGAACGGTCCGGTGGGTGTATTCGAATTCGACCAGTTTGGTAACGGCACTAGAACCCTGGCCAAGGCTATCGCCGAAAGCTCTGCGTTCTCCATTGCTGGCGGCGGCGACACCCTGGCGGCTATCGATAAATATGGCGTTGCCGATCAAATCTCCTACATTTCTACCGGCGGTGGCGCGTTCCTCGAGTTCGTCGAAGGCAAAGTGCTGCCCGCTGTTGAAGTGCTGGAAAGTCGCGCGAAAGCGTAAAGGTTGATTTGGCCAGAAAAAGGAACATTCACATGGTCAAAACGTTACCGCTATTGATTGTCGCGGGTCTGCTGGCCGGTTGTGCCAGTGCGCCCCAGGCCAAGCAGGAACCCGCTGCGGGTGAGTCGGGAAACGGTTGCTATCAGGCTGATTGGCAGGCCGAAACCGCCCCGGTGATCAACAAGCGCTCGGGGCCCGAGGGGTTGGATAAGTACGAGACTCCTGGCAAAGCCAAGGAACATGGTTGCCCTTGACGGGTCAGATTCAATAACGTGCAGTGCTTGCAGCTGTAACCGCAAGTCGAGGAGCACCGATGAAAGGCCTTATTGCCGTGGCGACACTGGCACTGCTTGCAGGTTGCGCCGACCTGCACTTGTTTGAGTCGCCGCAGCAGGATAACTGGACGACCTGGAGCTGCGACAGCCAGGCGCAGGTGGTTTGGCGTTACACCGACAGCAGTCGCAAGGAAGTCGATTTGCGTTTGGGCGGTGCCGATCAGGTCTATCGCCTGAAACTTGAGCCAAGCGGCTCGGGCTCGCTGTACAGCAATGACATGCTGGCGTTTCACATAAAAGGTGAGGAAGGCCTGGTTTACTGGGTCGCCACCAACGATTTGATCGGCCGCGGCTGTAAAGCTGAATGATACGTGGGGCCGACGCTAAACCTGTAGGAGCCGAGCTTGCTCGCGATGAGGCCAGCAAATTCAACACATGTGTTGGCAATTAAACCGCTATCGCGAGCAAGCTCGGCTCCTACAGGAGATCGAAGGCTCTAAGGATTTCTGCAATACCGAATTGGCAGTCAGGGCTTACCCCCGATCTGCAATAACTTGAATAGCAGCCGCCGCTACGGCAGGCTTGCACGATTAACGACCCTCAACCGGGAGATACACACTCAATGGCACTCATCAGTATGCGCCAGATGCTGGACCACGCAGCCGAATACGGCTACGGCGTTCCAGCCTTCAACGTCAACAACCTTGAACAGATGCGCGCCATCATGGAAGCCGCTGACAAGACTGACTCCCCGGTGATCGTCCAGGCTAGCGCCGGTGCGCGCAAATACGCCGGTGCGCCATTCTTGCGCCACCTGATCCTGGCCGCGATCGAAGAGTTTCCGCACATCCCGGTGTGCATGCACCAGGACCACGGCACCAGCCCTGACGTCTGCCAACGTTCCATTCAACTGGGCTTCAGCTCGGTGATGATGGACGGCTCTCTGGGCGAAGACGGCAAGACTCCGACCGACTACGACTACAACGTCCGTGTGACCCAACAAACCGTAGCCATGGCTCACGCCTGCGGCGTTTCGGTAGAAGGCGAGCTGGGCTGCCTGGGTTCGCTGGAAACCGGCATGGCCGGTGAAGAAGACGGCATTGGCGCAGAGGGCGTGCTGGATCACAGCCAAATGCTCACCGACCCGGAAGAAGCTGCTGACTTCGTCAAGCGCACTCAGGTCGACGCTCTGGCCATCGCCATCGGCACCAGCCACGGCGCTTACAAATTCACCAAGCCACCTACCGGCGACGTGTTGGCCATCGACCGCATCAAAGAAATCCACAAGCGCATCCCTAACACCCACCTGGTGATGCACGGTTCTTCTTCGGTTCCGCAAGAGTGGCTGGCGATCATCAACCAGTACGGCGGCGACATCAAAGAAACCTACGGCGTCCCGGTTGAAGAAATCGTCGAAGGCATCAAGCACGGCGTGCGCAAGATCAACATCGACACGGACCTGCGCCTGGCATCGACTGGCGCCATGCGCCGCCTGATGGCCACCAACCCGAGCGAATTTGACCCACGTAAATTCTTCGGCGCTACCGTGACTGCGATGCGTGACGTGTGTATCGCACGTTACGAAGCCTTCGGTACTGCGGGCAATGGTTCGAAGATCAAACCGATCTCTCTGGAAGCGATGTTCCAGCGTTACGCCAAAGGTGAGTTGAACGCCAAGGTTAACTAAGCCTGCGCGTTTAATAGCGTTAATAAAAAACCCGCAGAGATGCGGGTTTTTTGTGAGCGGAACACAAGGCTGATCGTTCCACGCTCCCGCATGGGAACGATCAATCTTCACTTCATGTTGTGATCGATATCCAGCTTGGAGAACGTCACTTTCCCACCTTCGCTGGTGTACCCAGTGTTGTCCTGCACATAGACCCCTGCCTTGAAGTACAGCGGTTTGTCGCGCCAGGTAGCGCTGATCTGAGTGTCCCATTGATAGCCGGCGGCGCTGATACCCAGAGCGCCGCCGGGGCTGAGGTGGATCAGGTAGGAGAACTCCTGATCGAGCTTCACCCCTTCGGCGATGATGATCACGCGGCCCTCCTTGTCATCGGGGTGCATGCGGACTTTGGCGACGATGTTGCCGGTCTTGGTACTGGTTTTGTATTGGTACTCAACCTTCACCATCGGTTTTTGGCTGTTGTAGGCGTGGATCTGGCCGATGACGATTTTGCCCGAGGACGGCACCTGATTCACCATCAGGGTGGCGTGCAACAGGTTGTCGGCGTCGGGGTAGAGCCAGTTGTGTAAGGTGCCGTTGGAGTAGGTTTCGCGCAATTCGGTACGCGGAAATTTGGCATTTTCGGTGCGTGAGCCGGTCACGGGTGACCAGAAGAACAGGGTGCCGGAATCGGAATGAAAGTACTGATCCTTGAAACCATCCACCAGTTTTGGCGTGTCGATGGTCGCCGGAGGGTTGCCGACGGGAACGCTCAGGTTCCAGGTTGCCAGATCGATCATATTCAAACCTTCTACGGATTCATGCTACGCGCGAGTAAGGAAAGGCTTTAGCCCGCGCTTTTGAGGGCGGTCTTTATAAGCGTAGAACGACCCTTTGTTAATGCCCGTCTGGCAGACGGTTGACGTCAACCTTCTGGCTAAATGCCATTTTTCCCGGTTTACGGGGGCTGTAGCCTTGACCGTTAGTCGGGTGCCAGAGGGTTTGGTTCAATGATGGCGTGATGACACCTTCTGCTTTGCCGGATCCGGTCTAGAGTGAAGGCTTAGTATTTGTCCGGTTTTCCCTCGGTTACCGACACGACGCCCCGACAAGAGAAGCAGCATGGAATGCGCGCAACCCAAGCCAGGTGAAGTCCGCTCAGTCCTTTTGATAGTTGATGACTATCCCGAAAACCTGATCAGCATGCGTGCGTTGTTACAGCGACAGGACTGGCACGTAATGACCGCCGCCTCCGGGGTCGAAGCGCTGGGCTTATTACTTGAGCATGATGTCGACCTGGTACTGCTGGATGTGCAGATGCCCGGGATGGATGGTTTTGAAGTGGCGCGCTTGATGCGCGGTAGCCAGCGGACTTGCCTTACCCCAATCATTTTTCTTACCGCCAACGAACAGTCCCAAGCCTCGGTGATCAAGGGATACGCCAGTGGTGCGGTCGATTACCTGCTCAAGCCGTTCGACCCGCAGATCCTCAAACCCAAAGTTCAAGCACTGCTGGAGCATCAGCGCAATCGCCGGGCCTTGCAGCGTCTGAGCCATGAGCTGGAGGCGGCGCGGGCATTCAACGCCTCGGTGCTGGAAAACGCGGCGGAAGGGATTCTGGTGGTGGATGAGGGCGGGTGTATCCGCTTTGCCAACCCGGCGATTTCGCGCTTGCTCAATACCCCGGTGGCAGAGTTGCAGGGGGCGGAGTTTGTGCGTTTTCTGCAAAAGCCTCATGTGCCCAGCTGGCTCGATTCAGAGCTTTATACCGGTTACTGCCGCGGCGAAACCTGGCGCTTGCACGATGCCATGTTGCGCACGGTTCCCGGTCAGCAAGTGCCCGTGGCACTGTCCTGTGCACCGCTGCCGTCCGAGCAGAAAGCCATGGTGGTGACGGTGCTGGATATGTCGGTGGTACGCCACCTGCACCAGCAGCTTGAATTCCAGGCGGTCACTGACCCATTGACCGGGTTGCTCAACCGTCGTGGCTTTTACCAGACAGTGGAGAACCTTCTGCTGCGCAGCGAGCGTTCGGACACCACACCGGTGCTGCTGTATCTGGATCTCGACGGCTTCAAACGGGTCAATGATTCCTTGGGGCACGATGCCGGGGATCGAGTGCTGCGCTGGGTGTCCGAGCAGTTGAAGGCGTGCTTGTGCTCCTTCGACATTCTGGCGCGCATGGGCGGTGATGAGTTCACCGCGCTGCTCGATCTGGAGTTTCCCGAACAGGCGGCGAAAATTGCGGAAAAGCTCATTGAGCGAGTGTCGATTTGTCAGCAAATCGAAGGTATGGACATGGCGCTCGGGGCGAGTATCGGCATCGCCACTTACCCGGATTGCGGCTCCAACCTCGACGGCTTGCTGCGGGCGGCCGATATCGCCATGTACGAGGCCAAGCGTGCGGGGCGTCAGCAGTATCGGTTCTACGATCACGGGATGAATGGCCGCGCACGTTCGCGTTTGATGCTCGAAGAGAGCGTGCGCTCAGCGATTGAGAACAAGGATTTCAAGCTGGTATATCAGCCCCAGGTGGCGGTAGCTGACGGGCGTCTGCGCGGCTTCGAAGCCTTGTTGCGTTGGCAGCACCCGAGCGTCGGTGATGTGCCGCCGGGGTTGTTCTTGCCGTTGCTGGAAGAGGCTCGGTTAATCAGCCGCCTGGGCAGCTGGATCTACCACCAGAGCGCCGCTCAGCGGCGTGCCTGGGAGAGCATATTCGCTGACTATCTGGTGCTCTGCGTGAGCCTGAGCAGTACCCAATTCGGCATGCCTAATCTGGTCACAGAATTGCGTCAGGTGCTTGAGCGTCATGGTTTGCGAGCTCAACAGCTGGAAGTCGAAGTGACCGAGGACGCCTTGATGCAAAGCCTCGAGGAGTCCCGCAAACAGCTGCGGCTGTTGCGCAATCTTGGGGTGCGGATCGCGCTCGATGATTTTGGCGTGGGCAACTGTTCTCTGGTCCATCTGCGCGACCTGGAACTCGATACCCTCAAGCTCGATCGGCAGTTGATCGCTCGCTTGCACGACTCGCCGCGCGATGCAGCGATGGCCAGCAGCATTATCAATCTGGGCAAGCAGTTCGGTTTGCTGGTGATCGCTGAAGGAGTGGAAACCCTCGAGCAATATCAGTGGTTGCAGGCCCATGGTTGTGAATACGTACAAGGCTATCTGGTGACGCATCCGCTGACGGCCAGTGACGCCGGCCGCTTTGCACAGCCGTTTGACTGGAGCGCGCTGGAGGGCTGAATTCGCTACACTGGTGACCTTTCGTGACTGTGTTGCCGCCCCATGACCACGCTGAAATACCTCCAGGCCTATCCCGCCGCATTGCAAGAACAGGTGCACCAACTGATCGCACAAGATCGGCTGGGCGACTACCTGAGTCAGCGTTATCCACATAAACACGCGGTGCAGAGCGATAAGGCGCTGTACAGCTATGCCCTTGCCTTGAAGCAGGAGCATCTGCGTAACGCGCCGTCCATCGACAAAGTGCTGTTCGATAACCGTCTGGACCTGAACCATCGCGCCCTCGGTTTGCACACGGCTATTTCCCGGGTGCAGGGCGGCAAGCTCAAAGCCAAGAAGGAGATCCGCATTGCGTCCTTGTTCAAGGACGCGGCGCCGGAGTTTCTGCGCATGATCGTGGTGCACGAACTGGCACACTTCAAAGAGTCTGACCACAACAAAGCGTTCTATCAGCTCTGCGAACATATGCTGCCGGGTTATCACCAATTGGAATTCGATCTGCGCATTTACCTGACTTATCGGGACATGCAGGGCAAGGCCGTTGTGGCCCCGTAGCGGTTATCGACAAGGAGTTTGTGAATGGACGTGAGTAAAACCAAGAGCAGCTTTTACCGCCGTTTGTATGTGGCTTATCTGATCGACAGCCAGCTGGCCAGCAGCGTTCCGGCGCTCACCGAAGTCACCGGGATGCCCCGACGCACGGCCCAGGACACGATCGCGGCGCTGGCGGACCTGGACATCGTTTGTGAGTTCGAGCAGCAGGATGGCGCTCGCAACCATGCCGGGCGTTATCGGATTCACAGTTGGGGAGCGATAGATAAGGGCTGGATTACGCAGAATCTGGGGAAGATAAAGGCGGTTTTGGGGTATCCCTGAGCTCTCTCTCGCCTTGAGAACCACCCCTCACCCTAGCCCTCCCGGAACGCCGGACCGCCCCAGAGGGGCGAGGGAACTGATTGTGTGATTCTTTGGAGATACTGCGACCTGTATTTGCGAGTTGAACTCAGGTTTTGAAGAGGATGAAGATCGGCTCCCTTTCCCTCTCCCCTTTGGGGCGGTCCGGCGTTCCGGGAGGGCTGGGGTGAGGGGTGGATCTTGAGTCCTACGCAAGACTCAAGGACACCTCAAACCTTACGCATCCCGATATGCGGAATATCATCTTCAAGATATTCCTCACCCGCCACGACAAACCCATATCGCCCGTAGTAGCCCTGCAAATGCGCCTGTGCCGAGAGGTAGATCGGCACCTCTGGCCAGTACTTTTCAGCCTGCTTCAAGGCGTGAACCATCAGTTCATGGCCCAGCCCTTTTCCTCGTGCTTGGGGTGCAATCACCACCCGGCCGATGACCACGTCACCGCCTTGGGAAACCGGGTCGAGCAAACGCAAGTACGCCACCAGTTGGTCACCGTCCCACGCCATCAAATGGCAGGTGTCGCCTTCCAGGTCCTGGCCATCGACTTCTTGATAGGCGCATTTCTGCTCGACAACGAAGACTTCCGTGCGCAATTGCAGAATGGCGTACAACTGTTCTTTGCCCAGATCGTTGTGGTGTTTGCAGACCCAATCGATTGTCATCTCTTCATCCTGTAAGAACTCTGGCTCAGATACTAAGCGTCCTGCGAAGGGATGTCTGCCAGCGGCAGAGATCGTTTATGTGAGCGCAATCAAATTGCCATCATTCATTTTGCTCGGCACTGTCTTCTTTGTGTAATCTGCCTTGTAGCTCTTCGCAGTGGCTCACATGAGCTAATGTTAGGGCCGGAGTTGTCGCCGCTTATTGGCACACGGGCCTTCGAGTTTTGGCTAAAAACACGCTGGGCTGCCCGCCCGCTAAGGATGTTTTAGCATGCCGCGTTTGCATCGAGCCTTTGCTTTGATTGGATTGCTCTTGCTGGGTCAGAGCGCTTACGCGGAGAAATTGCGTCTGGTAGCTGATGCCTGGCCACCGTTTACCGACGCCACGCTGGTCAATGGCGGGTTAGCTACCGATATAGTCAGTACTGCCTTGGCGCGGGCTGGCTATGCCAGTGAATTCGAACAAGTGCCTTGGGCCAGAGCCTTGCAGGGTGTTGGTGAAGGGCGTTACGACGTGCTGGTGAATGCCTGGTTCAACGAGGCCCGGACCCATCTCGGGCAGTTTTCCAGCGAGTATCTGCTCAATCGGGTGTGCTTTATCAAGCGTAAGGATGAGCCGATCGAATACAAAAATTTGCAGCAATTGCATGAGTATCCGATCGCTGTTGTGCGCGGTTATGCCTATTCGTCGGCCTTCGACGCAGACCCGGATTTACAGAAAGTCCCTGTGCACAACTTTTCGATGGCGGTGCGCATGCTGGCCGCCGATCGCGTGAAGTTGACCCTGGAAGATGAATACGTCGCGCGCTACTACCTGGCCCGTGAATCGCCCAAGGTGCGCAATGCAGTGGAGTTTGTGCCTAATCCGCTGAGCGAAAACAGCCTGCACATTCTGGTCAGCCTGAAAAACCCCGAGCATCAACAAATCGTCGCCGGTTTCGACCGGGAGATTGCGGCGATGAAGGCTGATGGGAGTTATGACCGGTTGCTGAGGCAGCACGGGATGTAGCGAGGATCGTCTTGGGTGCTGATCCAGGAGATGTATCGATCATGGTGACGGTTTCGCGGGCAAGCCTCGCTCCTACAAGGTCCGCGCAAATCCTGTAGGAGCGAGGCTTGCCCGCGAGACGGCTGGGTGGGCAGCAGATATCCCAAGCCTTGTAGGATCGACTGCTTAATCCTTGCTCGTATCCTTGATCAAATGCGCTGCCAGGGTCCGCAACGGACCGAGCTGGCGGCAGATCAGTGCCAGCTGGGTTTGCACCAGCCGCTGGCCTTCGTCGATATCATCCGGCATCTGTTCCAGCTCATTGGCCAATGCTTCTTCGGCATCGCTCTGAATCGCAATCGGCAACTTGCTTGCCAGCCCCTGAGCGATTTCATCGATGCTCGCTGCCAGGCTGGCGCCAGCACCGTCGATCAACTGCTCGCGTACTTCAGTTGGTAACGGGGTTTCACGGTGGGCACCGAGGCCCGACAAGTAGCTGAGCAAAGTGTGCGAGAGCACCAGGAAGCGGAAACCGACATCGGCTTCCTTCCGGAAATGCCCCGGCTCCATCAGCATATTGGCCAGCGTGGTCGACAGTGCCGCGTCAGCGTTGTGGGCATTGCGTCGGGCCAGGCGATACGCCAGATCATCACTTTTGCCAGCAGCGTATTGCTGCATGATTTGCCGAAGGTAGATGCTGTTGCAGGTCAGGGTATTGGCCAGCACTTTGTTCAAGCGGCGGCCTTGCCAGTCCGGCAGGAACAGGAACACCGAGAGCCCTGCAATCAGGCTACCGAGCAAGGTATCGAACAGTCGTGGCAGGAACAGCCCATAGCCGTCGCCGACCTGATTGAAGCAGAACAGCACCATCAAGGTGATCGCCGCCGTGGCCAACGTGTAACGGGTGGTACGGTTGATAAAGAACACCACCCCGGCGGCGATGGCGAACAGCGACTGGATCAAGGGGCTCGGGAACAGATCGAACAACGCCCAGGCCAGGGTCAGGCCGATCGCCGTGCCGATGATCCGCTGACCCAGCTTGCGCCGGGTCGCGCCGTAGTTCGGTTGGCAGACAAACAGTGTGGTGAGGATGATCCAGTAACCCTGGGATGGGTGGATCAAATGCACCATGCCGTAGCCGATGCTCAAGGCCAGGGGCAAACGCAGGGCGTGACGGAATAACAACGAAGTCGGCGTCAGTTGGGTGCGTAGGCGCGTCCAGACATCCTTGAAGGTGCGCGGCGAACGGTCCAGCAGGCTGCTGTCGGTGGCGTCGGCCAGGGTGTCCGGGTTGCTCGCATCGCTGAGCAGCCGGTCGAGAGTGCCGAGGTTCGCCGCCAACGCGCGCAAAGAGCGCAGCAGGCCGCGCCAGGTCGGGTTGCTCTGGATGCGCAGGTGTTCGAGGGAGGCGTGCAAGTCGTTCAGCGCTTCGGCGAAGCTGGCGTCATACACGAATGGCTGGCGCATCTGGATCGACTCAGCCAATGCCTGACAGGCCTTGCCTTGTTGGCGCAGCAGGCGCAGACAGCGAAATAGCACGTCGCTGTGGAAGAAGGCTTCGGCCAGCGCGTTGTAGGGGTAGTGCGAGGAACTGGCGCGCTCATGGATGTCTTGAGCGAGGAAGTACAGCTTCAGATAGCGGCTGACTTTCGATCCCGGCCGGCCATTGCCGACCCGGTGCAGGATGATTTCTTTGGCGGCGTTGAGCGCTGCGACGACCCGACCGTTTTGCTGGGCCAGTTGCAGGCGCCGCGCCTCGACGTCCATTTGCCGAATGGGCTCGAACAGCGACGACTTCAGCTTCAGGTAATACCCCAGCTCACGGAACAATCGCGCCAGGCTCTGCTGCACCGGCTGGTTGGAGAACAGTGCCTGCCACAGGACCGACAGCAGGCCGTACCACGCGGCACCGGCCACCAGCAGCACCGGTTCATGCCAGAAATCAGTGACCGCACCGCCGCGCTGGTCCACGCCGATCATGGTGTAAACCGAGAGAATCAGCGTCGCCGACGCAATCGCCCCATAGCGTTCTCCCAAGGCGCCGAGCATGGTCAGGCCGAAACTGGCGAGCGCCAGGGCAGCCACAAATATCAGCGGGTAGGGGAATAACAGCTCGACGGAAAGCGCGGCGACACTGAAACAGACCAGAGTCACGGCCAAGGCATTCAAGCGGCCTTGCCAACTGTCGTCGGTCTCGGCCAGGGCGCTGGCAATAATCCCCAGGAACAACGGGATCAGCAATCCCATTTCGTCCTGATACCAACACAGCGCCATGCTGCCGGTCAGGGCGATGAACACCCGCACGCTGTAGCTGAATTTATCCAGCGCCCAAAGGCGACGCAGAGACTGACGAAACGAGGTCGATGACATGAAGTGCGAGGGCCTTCCGGGGCAATCCAGCTAAATTGAGCCAGTAATGACGACGGCGCAATGGCGC
Organism: Pseudomonas sp. F220; assembly: GCF_057813935.1. Classification (NCBI taxonomy): domain Bacteria; kingdom Pseudomonadati; phylum Pseudomonadota; class Gammaproteobacteria; order Pseudomonadales; family Pseudomonadaceae; genus Pseudomonas; species Pseudomonas sp. F220. The sequence continues at coordinate 55,807 of NZ_JBVASJ010000003.1, read as the reverse complement.
CGATCACATCTGACAGCAAAATCTGTTCCTTTAAGATCAATACATAACCAATGTGGGAGCGAGCCTGCTCGCGATGGGGTCAGCACATTCAACATCGATGTTGTCTGTCAGACCGCTATCGTCGGAGCGCCGCCCGGAGCAGGCTCGCTCCCACATTTTGTTTTGTGTTGGTCAGACGTATTGCGCAGCCGCGTAGCCGGAGGCCCAGGCCCACTGGAAGTTGAAACCGCCCAGATGCCCTGTGACGTCCAGTACTTCGCCGATGAAATACAGACCCGGGCTTTTCAGGGATTCCATGGTTTTGGAGGACACTTCACGGGTATCAACGCCGCCCAGGGTCACTTCCGCCGTGCGATAGCCTTCGGTGCCGGCCGGGACCAGTTTCCAGCTCGCCAGTTTTTCGGCGATGTCGGCCAATTCAGCGTGGGTGTACTGCTTCATCGGCTTAGAGACGAACCATTGTTCGGCCAACAGGTTGGCCATCTTCTTGGTGAAAATCTCGCCGAGCAGGGTTTTCAGCTCGCTATTGGGGCGTTCGGCTTGCTGCTGTTGCAGCCAGCTCGGCACGTCGTAATCCGGCAGTAGGTTGATTTCTACGGTGTCGCCCGATTGCCAGTACGAGGAAATCTGCAAAATCGCCGGGCCGCTAAGGCCGCGGTGGGTGAACAGGATGTTCTCGCGAAAGCTCTGATCGTTGCAGCTCACCAGACAATCCACCGAAGTGCCCGACAGCTCGCCGCACAGTTCTTTGAGTTGATCGGTGATGGTGAACGGCACCAACCCGGCGCGGGTTGGCAGCAGGTCATGGCCGAATTGCCTGGCCACCTGATAACCGAAACCGGTCGCGCCAAGGGTTGGAATCGACAGGCCGCCGGTGGCGATCACCAAGGATTCGCACGTCAGCTGCCCCAAGGTGGTCTCCAGCAGGTAGCCGCTTTCGAGTTTTTCGATCTGCTGGATCGAGGTGTCCAGGTGCAGGCTGACGCCGACCTGTTCACACTCATCGAGCAGCATGCCGAGGATGTCGCTGGACTTGTTATCGCAGAACAACTGACCGAGTTTTTTCTCGTGGTAGGGCACGCCATGCTTGGCCACCAACCCGATGAAATCCCACTGGGTGTAGCGGGCGAGGGCAGATTTGCAGAAATGCTCGTTCTGCGAGAGAAAATTGTTCGGTTCGGTGTACATGTTGGTGAAATTGCAGCGCCCACCGCCGGACATCAGGATTTTCTTGCCGGCCTTGTTGGCGTGATCTATCAGCATCACCTTACGCCCACGCCCGGCGGCAGTCAGCGCACACATCAAACCTGCGGCGCCAGCGCCAATGATCACGACTTCGGTAGAGCGCAAAACGGTGTCCTCTTAATGTGTCACCACAAAACAAACTGTGGGAGCGAGCCTGCTCGCGATGGGGTCAGCACATTCAACATAGTTGTTGTCTGTCAGTCCGCTATCGCGAGCAGGCTCGCTCCCACAGGGAAGTGCGTTGTTCTTACAAGATGCGTACGCGCAACGAGCGGCCTTTGATTTTGCCTTCGCTCAAACGCTGCACGGCCTGCTTGGCGATTCCGCGTTCCACGGCGACGTAGGCCTGGAAGTCGAAGATCGCGATTTTGCCGACCTGGGCACCCGGGATACCGGCGTCGCCCGTCAGTGCGCCGAGGATATCGCCTGGGCGAACCTTGTCTTTACGGCCGGCGCCGATGCACAGGGTGCTCATGGCCGGCAGCAGCGGGGCGCCGCCCTGGGATTTCAGGTTGTCCAGTTGATCCCAGCTCAGTGGCGATTTCTGCAGTTGCTCGATGGCTTGGGCGCGATGGGCTTCGGACGGCGCGACCAGACTGATCGCAATACCTTTCTCACCCGCACGACCGGTACGGCCGACGCGGTGGATGTGGATTTCCGAGTCACGGGCCAGTTCGACGTTGACCACCATGTCCAGCGCATCGATGTCCAGACCGCGAGCGGCGACGTCGGTGGCGACCAGTACCGAGGTACTGCGGTTGGCGAACATCGCCAGCACCTGGTCACGATCGCGTTGTTCCAGGTCGCCATGCAGGCCGACGGCGGAAATACCTTTGGCGGTCAAATGGTCAACGGTTTCCTGTACTTGCTGCTTGGTAAAGCAGAAAGCCACAGTGGATTGCGGACGGAAATGCGCGAGGATTTTGACCACTGCGTCCATGCGCTCTTCTGGCGAGATTTCGTAGAAACGCTGCTCGATCTGGCTGTCGGCGTGCATTGCCTCGGACTTCACTTGCTGCGGGTTACGCATGAATTTCGAGGACAGCTGCTTGATGCCGACCGGGTAGGTGGCGGAGAACAACAGGGTCTGGCGACGCTCTGGAGTCTGCATGATGATTTCTTCGATGGAGTCGTAGAAACCCATGTCGAGCATGCGGTCGGCTTCGTCGAGGATCAGGGTGTTCAGACCGTCGAGTTTCAGCGAACCCTTGCGCAGGTGCTGCTGGATACGACCCGGAGTGCCGACGATGATGTGCGCGCCGTGTTCCAGGGAAGCGATCTGCGGGCCAAAGGACACGCCGCCGCACAGGGTCAGGACCTTGATGTTGTCTTCGGAACGGGCCAGTCGACGGATTTCCTTGGCGACCTGGTCGGCCAGCTCGCGGGTCGGGCACATGACCAGCGCCTGGCAGCCGAAGAAGCGCGGATTGATCGGGTTCAGCAGGCCGATGCCGAAGGCCGCAGTCTTGCCGCTGCCGGTCTTGGCCTGAGCGATCAGGTCCATCCCTTTGAGGATCACCGGCAAGCTTTGCGCCTGGATCGGCGTCATCTGGGCATAACCGAGGGAGTCGAGGTTAGCCAGCATGGCGGCGGACAGCGGCAAAGTATTAAAAGCGGTGGCGATGGTGGTCACGGGACGGGCCTGCAAAACAAAATGTCGCGCAGTGTACCAGTCCCGAGCATTTCCCCCGCAAGTTCTGGACGAAAAGTAGCCAGGTGCGGCACCTTTTGTCAGAAACTAATGCTCAATATGCTCTTCCGGAAGGCGAATACGCCGGCCGTCCTTGGGTGACAGCTGCAAAAAGATCGCCGCGGCCAGCATTGCCATGATGCCGACGGTCACGAAAGTCAGCTGGAACGCACCCAATACAGTGTCCACACCGTCGTTGCCCACCTCAGCGGTAAAGCCACCGAGCAGGGCTCCGGCACACGCCACGCCCAGGCTCAGGGACAATTGCGCGACCACCGACAGCAGGCTGTTACCGCTGCTGGCGCTGGCGTCGTCGAGGTCGATCAGGGTCACGGTGTTCATTGCGGTGAACTGCAGCGAGTTGACCGCACCGAGCAATGCCAGTTGAAACAGCAGTATCCCGTAAGGCGTCTGTTCGCTGACCAGTCCCATGCTCGCCAGCAGCAAACCCAGCGCAAAGGTGTTGCCAGTGAGCACGATGCGGTAGCCGAGGCGCTCGATCAACGGTCGGGCGACCCATTTGGCGATCATCGCCGCAGCCGCCAGCGGCAGCATGCTCATCCCGGCTTGGGACGGTGAATAACCCAAGGCAATCTGCAGCAACAACGGCACCAGAAACGGCAGGGCGCCGCTGCCCAGGCGGGCGAACAGGTTGCCCAGGATGCCCACGGCAAACGTCCGGGTCTTGAACAGCGACGGTGCAAACAATGGATTGTCGATATGCCCGGCCCGCAGCCAATAGGCCGCCAGGCACGCCATGCCGCCGAACAGCAGCAACATCACCCGCAAGTGCGGCAGGTGCAACTCGCCCAGACCTTCCATGGCAATGGTGATCAACACCATCGCCGCGCCGAACAGTAGAAAGCCGATGCCGTCGAAACGTGTGCGTTCGCTGCCGCGCAAGTCGGGAATAAAGCGCCAGACCGCGTAGCAGCCGATCAGGCCGACCGGCAGGTTGATCAGGAAGATCCAGTGCCAGGACAGGTACTGAACCATCCAGCCGCCCATGGTCGGGCCGAGCAGTGGGCCGAGCAGACCGGGGATGGTGATGAAACCCATGATCCGCACCAGTTCCGAGCGCGGGTAGGCCCGCAGCACTACCAGCCTGCCCACCGGCAGCATCAGGGCGCCGCCGAGCCCCTGTATGACCCGGGCGCCGATCAGCGTGCTCAAGCTGCTCGATAGCGCGCAGAGCAGCGAGCCAAGACTGAACAGCAGGATTGCGCCGAAGAAAATTTTCTTGGTGCCGAAGCGGTCGGCGATCCAGCCGGAGGCGGGGATCAACAGGGCCACGGTGAGCATGTAGGAGATGACCACGCCTTGCATGCGCAGCGGGTCTTCCGCCAGGTCCCGAGCCATGGCGGGTAGCGCCGTGTTGAGGATCGTCCCGTCGAGGGACTGCATGAAAAACGCGATGGCCACCACCCACGGCACCCAGCGGGCGGTTATTGCGTCAAGCGTCGGGCGGTTGGGCATGGGACCTCTTGTGATGAGTGGTGGCGCAATCAGCAAGAATGGCGAAATCCTCGTAGCAGCCTTCGGCAGCTGCTACGGGGTTTTTGCGTGTTACAGGGTCAACGTCAACCGGCTGACCAGCGCTCCCGGCAGCAGCGCCGAGGCGGTTTGTCGCTGGCTGTAGGTGCTGGCCGACAAGATCAGTTCCCGCTCGCTGGTCAGTGCTTCCAGTTGCGAACCCAGCAAGCTGTAGGCGCTGTCGTCGAAACGCATGGTGCTGACCGGTGCCTGTATTTTGCCGTTTTCCACCCAGAAGGTGGCGAAGCGGGTCATGCCGGTCAGGCGCGCTGCGGGCAGGTCCGAGTAGTTCAGGTACCAGAGGTTGCTGATGTACAGGCCGGTTCCCAACTGCTTGAGAATCTCTTCCTGCGCCAGCGAACCCGCCGCCATGTTCAGTGCACTCGGCGATTCGCCGCCATCGGCACCATTGGCCGTGAGACCGTATTCGGCGGCACTGCGCGAGTTGACCAGTTGCGCATCGGCCTTGCCGGCATTGATCAGCTTCAGATCGCTGCGCGGATAACCTTCGCTGGAAAACGCCGGGCTCAACGATCCCGTGACTTTTTCATCGAGGGACACCTGTGGGCTGAAATCGCAATCGCCGCCGTAAAGCCGTTGCAGCGGGCTGCTCTTGCTGGCGATCGACTGGGCCGAGAAACCGCCCCAGCAGAGCATGCCGATGATTTCCTCAAGGGCGGCCGGGGCGAGGTAGGCCCGGTATTGTCCCGGCGCCAACGTGCGTAGCGGTCGGCTCAGGTATTCCAGCTGCTCGCGGGCCTGCTGGAAGCGCTTGGCGAAACCCTCACTGTTCCAGGCATGCCCGGCGTAGCTGGCCTTCACCGCCTGGCCGTTGGCGTGGAACAGGCTGAAGTCGAAGTTGAAACTGTTGGCTTGATGCCAGCCAAAGGCTCCCGCTGAACTGGCGAAGCCACGGCTGATGGGACCTGCGGCATAGAAACCGACCAGATCGAGCCCTTCAGCAGCGCGGCTGATGGCCTCCACGACCTGCACGGTGTCGGGCAGCGGGTGGTCCTGCACATTCTTGCTCTGCCAGCCATTGTGGTTGAGCAGCAGGTACGGGTCCTGTGGCAACAGCGGCAGGGTTTCGCGCAGCTGTTGCAGGCCGTCGGCAAGGCGCTGACAGTCGACTTGCGGGTCACCCGCGAGGGTGATGCCGAGGTTCGCATGGCGACCGTCGTTAATCAGTTTGAAGCTCAGGCTGGCCTGTTGTACATGCCCGGCCTGACGCACCTTGGCGTGGTTGAAACGAATGAACTCCGAGGACTCGGCGTCGTAGCTCAGGGTGAACTGTTCAGGCTCGCGCAGGTTGTCGCGCAACCAGCCGACCAGCGCCTGGAATTGTTGCACCTGACTCATGGCGGTACTCATCAGGCATCTCCTCCAAACACATCAACGTTGCTGAACACGCAGGCGGGCGACGCATGGCCGACCCGGATCACCTGATTCGGTTCGCCTTTACCGCAGTTCGGCGTGCCAAGGACCTTAACGGTACTGGCGTCGCCGACGGCGCTGAGGTTGCGCCAGAACTGTGCGGAAATGGCACGGTAATTGGGGTTCTTCACCACGCCTTTGAGCTCGCCGTTTTCGATCAGTTGGCCCCATTCGCAGCCGAACTGGAATTTGTTGCGCGCATCGTCGATGGACCAGGAACGGTTGGTCGACATCAGCACGCCGTGCTCAATGCCGCCGATCAGTTGCGCAAGCGATTGATCGCCGGGCTCGATGTTCAGGTTGGCCATGCGGTCGATCGGCGGACGGTTCCAGCTACAGGCGCGGCTGTTGGCGACGCCTTCGAGGCCGGAGCGGTACTGCGACAGCGCGCCGCCCAATGGGCGCAGGAGCAACCCTTCGCGGATCAGAAATTGTTTGCTGGCTGCACTGCCGTCGTCGTCATGGCCGTAGCTGGCGAGCTGTTCGGGAATGTCCGGGTCGAAGGTCACGTTGAGCAGTTTCGAGCCATATTGCAGGCTACCGAAGTCGCTGGCTTTGACGAAACTGGTGCCGGCGTAATTGCGCTCGTCGCCGAGAATGCGGTCCAGTTCCAGCGGGTGTCCGATGGACTCGTGGATCTGCAGCATCATCTGGTCTGGCATCAGCAGCAGGTCGCGCGGGCCTTGCGGGGTGTTCGGCGCCAGCAGCAGTTGCAGCGCCTGGTCGGCGACTGTTGGCCCTGCACCCACCAGCCCACAGCGGCTGATCACATCGGCGCCGCCTTGCTGGCCGAAGTTCTCGCGGCCCAGGCTACGGGTCTGGCTGTCGCTGCCGTCGTAAGCGGTGATCTCCAGGCTAGGGTAGACAAAACGTTGCGCCTGGCGCAGCTCGGCACCGGCGTTGTTGAGGTAGATCTGCTCAACGTAGGTGATTCCGATGCTCACTTGCCAGTTCACCAGCCGCTCGTCTTTTGGCACGGCGGCGGATTCATCGCCGAGCAATTGGTAGCAGTCGCTTAGAGACGGGAAGGGTTGTTCGAGGTTCGGTGAAAAGTAGTCGCCGCGCTCGCTGGACACCGGCTGTTGGCGCAGGTCGAGCAGGGCATGGACGGCGATCAACCGGGCTTGCTGTTCGGCCCGATCGAGGGCGGCTTGCAAGCCGGATTGGGAAAGGTCGTTGGTCGCGGCGTAGGCTTCGACGCCGTTGACCCGTGCGGTCAGCATCGCGCCTTCGTCGCGGCCCAGGTAGGGAGGCTCTGCAACGTTCTTGCGCACCGACAGGTACTGACCAGACTCGCGCACATAGCGCAGCGAAAAGAATTCAGCGCCCGTGCGCAACGCAGCAAAGCGCTGCTTGAGCTGGGGGTGGAAATCGAACATTCGAAGAACCTCCTTGTGAGTGGCGGCGACCATGAAGGCCTCATCGCGGGCAAGCCTCGCTCCTACAAGACCAAGATTGAATCAAAAATGCGCGACTGATCCAAATCCTGTAGGAGCGAGGCTTGCCCGCGATGCTTTTGCTTTGGGCTGTTAGACCGGGCAACCCTTGGCCCGCAGAATCGCATCGAAGCGATCCGGGTCCAGCGTCCCCGCTTCGATAGCAGCAAGCGTGGCTTTTTCGCGGGCCAGCAGATCGTGGCAGCGAATCAACAGTTCCGGCAGCTCAGCGCGTGCTGCGGCGACTACGCCGTCACCGTCGCCGATCATCAGGTCGCCCGGTGCGACGAGCATCCCGGCGCAGGAAATCGGCACGTTGATTTCGCCGCCACCGTCGGTGCTCGGGCCGCGATGCACGCCGCCGATGGCGTAGGCCGGCAGTTCACCGGTTTGCCATTCGTCGAGGTCGCGCAGAGCGCCGTTGATCACCACACCGACGATCCCGGCCTTGAGCGCCATGGCGCGCATGATGCCGCCGAACACGGCGCGGGTCAGGTCGGCGCTGCCGTCGATCACCAGTACGTCGCCGGGGCGGGCCATCTGCATGGCTTTGAGAATCATCAGGTTGTCGCCAGGGCGCACGCGCACGGTCAGTGCGCTGCCGAGCATCGGAGCGTTGCCGTGGAAGGATTTGAGGCCCAGACCACCGACGTTGCGACCCAGGCAGTCGCTGACGGCAGCGGCCGGGATCTTGCTGAATTCCTTCAGCCATTTGGGATCGAGGGGTTCAACGTTTGGATTGATCAGGTAGCCGGTGGGCCATTTGCTCGAAGAAACGACATCAAACATGAGAAAGCCTCGTGGCCAGTCTAGTGGCGGCTTGTCAATTGGGGCGGGGGTGAAACGTTTGCGCGGCACTAGATTAGGCCTGCGCAGGGGGTGGGATCAAGGGTGAAGCGGTGTGGGGTGGGTTTATGCAGTGTGAGGCAGAGAGTGATGTGGCGTTTGGGAGGACGCCATCGCGAGCAAGCTCGCTCCTACAGGGGTTACGCTATTCATGTAGGAGCGAGCTTGCTCGCGATGCGCCGTAGGCGCCTGTTACTGCGCGGTCCGGCTCACTTCCCGCAGCGGCTTGCCGCGCACCGGTTTTTCGCCAGCGACGTAGTAGTCAGCGGTGCTGCGTGGCAGCGGTTTACGGCCACGGATCTTGTCGGCGATTTTCTCGGCGATCATGATCGTTGGTGCGTTCAGGTTGCCGGTGGTGATCAGCGGCATGATCGAAGCATCGACCACACGCAGGCTCTGCAGACCATGCACACGGCCTTCGCCATCGACCACGGCCATTTCGTCTGTGCCCATCTTGCATGAGCAGGACGGGTGGAACGCAGTCTCGGCGTGCTCGCGGACAAACTTGTCCAGTTGCTCGTCGGTCTGCACGTCGATGCCCGGGCTGATTTCGCGGCCACGGAAAGCGTCCAGTGCCGGCTGCTGCATGATTTCCCGGGTCAGGCGGATACCGTCACGGAATTCCTGCCAGTCCTGCTCGGTGGACATGTAGTTGAAGAGGATGCTCGGGTATTCGCGCGGGTCCTTGGACTTCACTTGAATACGACCGCGGCTTGGCGAGCGCATGGAACCCACGTGTGCCTGGAAGCCGTGCTCTTTCACACCGTTGCTGCCGTTGTAGTTAATCGCGACCGGCAGGAAGTGGTACTGAATGTTCGGCCATTCGAATTCCGGGCGCGAGCGGATGAAACCGCCGGCTTCGAACTGGTTGCTGGCGCCGATGCCGGTGCCGTTGAACAGCCACTCGGCACCGATTGCCGGCTGGTTCCACCACAACAGTGATGGGTACAGCGAGACCGGTTGGGTACAGGCGTATTGCAGGTACATTTCCAGGTGGTCTTGCAGGTTCTGGCCAACGCCTGGCAGATCGTGAACCACCGGGATGTCCAGGCTTTTCAGCAGTTCGGCCGGGCCGACACCGGAGCGTTGCAGAATCTGTGGCGAGGCGATGGCGCCGCTGCACAGCAGGACTTCCTTGCGGGCCTTGGCTACGACGCGTTCTTCAGCGTCGCCCACCAGGTAACGCACGCCAATCGCACGCTTGCCTTCGAACAGAATCTTGTCGGTCAGGGCGTGGGTGACGATGGTCAGTGTGGAGCGCTTCTTGGCCACGTCCAGGTAACCGCGAGCGGTGCTGGCACGACGGCCGTTAGGCGTCACGGTACGGTCCATCGGACCGAAGCCTTCTTGCTGGTAGCCGTTCAGGTCTTCGGTACGTGGGTAACCGGCCTGTACACCTGCTTCAACCATCGCGTGGAACAGCGGGTTGTTGCCGGCTTTTGGCGTGGTCACGCTGACCGGGCCTTCGCCACCGTGGTAGTCGTTCGGGCCGATGTCGCGGGTTTCCGCTTTGCGGAAGTACGGCAGGCAGTCCAGGTAAGTCCAGTCTTCGAGCCCGGGGTTTTTCGCCCAGCCGTCGTAGTCCATGGCGTTACCGCGGATGTAGCACATGCCGTTGATCAGCGAAGAACCACCCAGGCCTTTGCCGCGACCGCATTCCATCTTGCGACCGTTCATGTGTGGCTCTGAATCGGTTTCGTAGGCCCAGTTGTAGCGACGGCCTTGCAGCGGGAATGCCAACGCGGCTGGCATTTGCGTGCGGAAGTCGAAACGGTAGTCCGGGCCGCCTGCTTCGAGCAGCAGTACGGTGACGCCTTGATCTTCAGTCAGACGGGTCGCCAGGGTGTTACCGGCAGAGCCGGCCCCGATGATGATGTAATCGAATTCTTGGGACATTAAATGCACCCTCTTTGTGTTGGGTCAGGAGGGGCCGTTGCGAGTGCTGCGCACTCGATCGCGAGCAAGCTCGCTCCTACACCTGTAGGAGCGAGCTTGCTCGCGAGACGGCCTCGCGAGCGGTGAAAGACTCGAGTCTTAGAACACCGAGGCGTAATCGCCCAGTTCGACCTGTACCGATTTGATGCGTGTGAAGTTGTTCAGCGAACTGATGCCGTTTTCACGACCCACGCCCGATTGCTTGTAGCCGCCAACCGGCATTTCTGCCGCCGACTCGCCCCAGGCGTTGATCCAGCAGATACCGGCTTCCAGTTGATGAATCACGCGGTGAGCGCGGTTCAGGTCTTTGGTAACCACACCGGCAGCTAGGCCGAAGTCGGTGTCGTTGGCGCGACGGATGACTTCTTCTTCGGTTTCGTAGGTGAGGATGCTCATCACCGGGCCAAAGATTTCTTCACGAACGATGGTCATGTCGTCGGTGCAGTCGGTGAACACGGTGGGTGCCACGAATGCGCCTTGGGCGAAGCGCTCTTCGGTCAGACGTTCGCCGCCGCACAGCACGCGGGCGCCTTCTGCTTTACCTTTGGCGATGTAGCCGAGCACGCTTTCCATATGGGCAAAGCTGACCAGCGGGCCGAAGTTGGTGTTTTCGTCTTCCGGGTTGCCGATGCGGATGCGGGCAACGCGCTCAACGATCTTGGCTTCGAAAGCAGCTTTCAGGTGGCTCGGAACGAACACGCGAGTGCCGTTGGTGCAGACCTGACCGGAGCTGTAGAAGTTGGCCATCATCGCGGTGTCGGCAGCGCGATCCAGGTCAGCGTCGTCGAAGATGATCAGCGGGGATTTGCCGCCCAACTCCATGGTGACGTCTTTGAGCGAGGAGCTCGAAGCGCTGGCCATAACCTTCTTGCCGGTGTCGGTACCGCCGGTGAAGGAGATTTTTTCGATGCGCGGGTGCTCGGTCAGCCAGGTGCCGACTTCACGGCCGCTGCCGGTCAGAACGTTGAACACGCCATCCGGCAGGCCGGCTTCGGTGTAGATCTCAGCCAATTTCAGGGTAGTCAGGGAAGTGACTTCGCTTGGCTTGAAGATCATCGCGTTACCGGCCGCCAGGGCTGGAGCGGATTTCCACAGAGCGATCTGGATTGGGTAGTTCCACGCGCCGATACCGGCTACAACGCCCAAAGGCTCGCGACGGGTGTAGACAAAAGAGGTGGTGCGCAGCGGAATCTGCTCGCCTTCGATGGCCGGGACCAGACCTGCGTAGTACTCGAGCACGTCAGCGCCGGTAACGATGTCGACGTAACGGGTTTCGGAGTAGGACTTGCCGGTGTCCAGGGTTTCCAGATAAGCCAGCTCATCGTTGCGCTCGCGCAGGATGTCCACAGCACGACGCAAGATGCGCGAACGCTGCATGGCCGTCATCGCGGCCCAGATTTTCTGGCCCTTTTCGGCGGCAACAACGGCGCGCTCGACGTCATCGAAAGTCGCACGTTGCACGTGTGCGAGAACTTCACCGGTAGCCGGGTTGATGGCGTCGAAAGTGGCGTCGCCGCTGGCGTCAGAGTAGCCGCCGTCAATGTAGAGCTTTTGCAGTTCAAAACGGGCCATAGTGTCCTCGCAAGTGCATTGTGATTGGCATTAACCACTGGGCGCGCCATAAAGCTTTGGCAACGTTGATCAGCGGCAGTTCAGGGGCTGAGCGGTTCTGTGTGCTCTAGCGCTCCTGCTTAGCCAGTTGTAAATCCATGTATTCGTAAGCGATCTGTTGTGCCTGCTCGGTGTCGAAAGCGTCTCCCGACAGCGCGCCGCGCAACCACAAACCGTCGATCAGGGCTGCCAGACCGCGGGCGGCGCTGCGTGCTTCAGACAGCGGCAACACTCGGCGGAACTGGCAGCACAGGTTGGAATACAGACGGTGATCGTTGATCCGCTGCAACCTGTGCAAAGACGGGTGGTGCATGCTGGTGGCCCAGAAGGCCAACCAGGTTTTCATTGCCGGGCCATTGACCTGGCTGGCGTCGAAGTTGCCTTCGATAATCACCTGGAGATGGGCCCGTGGGCCGTTATCTTCCAGCGTCTGGCGGCGCGCGGTGACGTTCTCGCTGAGGACGGTCATCAGATACCGCATCGTGGCGGCGATCAGGCCATTCTTGTCCTGAAAATAGTGACTGATGATGCCATTCGAGACACCGGCCAAACGGGCGATCAGCGCAATGCTGGCGTCCCCCATTCCGACCTGATCGACCGCCAGTAAAGTGGCTTCGATCAACTGCTGGCGGCGTATGGGTTGCATACCGACCTTGGGCATCTTGCACATCTCCTTAGGCCTGCCAGTAGTCGTCAAATGGCTACCGGCGTGAAGGCCAGTCTATTTTGTTTTGATTGAACGTTCAATCAACAAAGAATAAGCTCTGCGACAAATCGTCGCTGTCTACGGGTTTTCCTACGTGTAGATGGCGGAAAACGATATCTGAAAAAGCTCGAAACTCACTCGGTGCTGGGTGTGAATCGGCGAAGACGGACGTGTTGAGCGCTTGAGGCCCTGTGGCCAAGCAATCTTACGTACAAGGCCTTCGCTGGTTTTCAACGCAACCCATGTGGTTTCGGGCTTTTTTCGGGGTGTCTTTATATCACCCGCTGGTCGGCTGCCAATTAACCGATTGGTCGGGTAACGCGCTGCCTTGTGTCTTTCTCTCGCACTGCCTGGAGCATCTGTGCAATGAGTTCTGCTTCTCTTATAAAGACCCCACCCGAGAAGGTGACGGTCAACGGTTGGGTGTTCTACACCTCCACCGTAATGATCCTTCTGCTGACTGCCATTCTCATCGCCGCGCCGCAAGAAGCCGGGAGAGTGCTCGGGGTAGCCCAGGCCTGGCTGTCGCGCAGCTTCGGTTGGTACTACATGGTGGTAATCGCCGCCTACCTGGTGTTTGTGGTCGGCCTGGCGTTTTCGTCCTACGGCAAGCTCAAACTGGGCAGCAAGGACGACACTCCGGACTTCAGCTATGGCGCCTGGGCCGGCATGCTGTTCTCGTCCGGCATCGGTATCTCGCTGCTGTACTTCGGCGCGTCCGAGCCGCTGGATCACTACTTCAACCCGCCGGAAGGCGTGCCGGGCAGCAACCTCGCTGCGCGTCAGGCGATGCAGCTGACCTTCCTGCACTGGGGCCTGCATGGCTGGGCGATCTATGCGCTGGTCGGTCTGGCTGTGGCGTACTTTGCTTACCGTCATAACCAGCCGCTGGCGCTGCGTTCGGCGCTGTACCCGCTGGTAGGCGAGCGCTGGGTCAAAGGCGCGGCCGGCCACGCGGTGGACGGTTTCGGCATGTTCGTGACCCTGCTGGGCCTGGTGACCAACCTTGGGATAGGCTCGATGCAGGTGTCGTCGGGGCTGGAAAACCTGTTTGGTATGGCCCACAGCAACACTAACCTGCTGATCGTGATCATCGTGATGAGCACCGTGGCGACCATCGCTGCGGTGTCCGGTGTGGAAAACGGCATCCGTCGTCTGTCAAACCTGAACATCGTGCTGTTTAGCAGTTTGCTGATTTTTGTACTGCTGTTCGGCCCGACCCTGCACTTGCTCAACGGCTTTGTGCAGAACGTCGGCGACTACCTGAACGGCGTGGTGCTGAAGACCTTCGACCTCTACGTGTACGAAGGCGACAGTGAGAAGTCCGATCGCTGGTTGGGCCTGTGGACTCTGTTCTACTGGGCCTGGTGGATTTCCTGGGCACCCTTCGTGGGCATGTTCATCGCGCGTATTTCCCGTGGTCGTACCGTGCGTGAACTGGTGGCCGGCGTGCTGCTGATTCCACTGGGCTTCACCCTGGCCTGGCTGTCGATTTTCGGTAACTCGGCGATGGATCTGGTGATGAACCATGGTGCGGTGGAGCTTGGGCGAACAGCCCTGGAGCAACCGTCCATGGCGATCTATCAACTGCTTGAGCATTACCCGGCGTCGAAGATTGTGATCGGCGTGTCTATTTTTGTCGGTTTCGTGCTGTTCCTGACTCCGGCGGACTCCGGCGCGGTGATGATGGCTAACCTGTCCTGCAAGGGCGGCGATGTCGACGAAGATGCGCCGCACTGGTTGCGGATCTTCTGGTCGGTGGTGATCACACTGGTGACCATCGGTCTGTTGTTCGCGGGTAACTTCGAAGCGATGCAAACCATGGTGGTGCTGGCGGGGCTGCCGTTCTCGGTGGTGCTGGTGCTGTTCATGTTTGGCTTGCACAAGGCCATGCGCCAGGACATGGCGGCCGAGCAGGAACAAGCCGAGTTGGCGGCCCGTGGCCGTCGTGGTTTCAGTGAGCGTTTGGGTCAGCTGGATCTGCAGCCGACTCAGGCCATTGTTCAGCGCTACATGGACAAGCACGTTAGTCCGGCACTGGAAGAGGCGGCTGTCCAATTGCGCAGCCAGGGCTTGAGCGTGCAAACCCTGCTGGGCAAAGCCAAGCGCTGCATCGGGCTGCGACTCGAGATGGAAGAGGGTAACCCGTTTGTCTACGAAGTGAGCCTGGACGGTTATCTGGCCGCACCGAGCGAATCGGTCCAGCCTGAAGGCTCGGGTACCGAGCAAGTGCGCAGCCGTTACTACCGCGCCGAGGTTTACCTGCATAACGGCAGTCAAGAATATGACTTGATGGGATTCACGCCAGAGCAAATCACCCGTGACGTGCTCGATCAGTTTGAAAGCCATCGGCAGCTCCTGGGCCGGGTGTATAGCTAAGACTTGAGTGGCGCGCGGTGTATCAGTGACATCGCGTCGCTCCTTGAAAGATCGTCTGAAACGCTGCGATCTTTTGAAGCAACGCAATCATCAATGACGGATACAAACAAAAACGCCGCGATCCTCGCGGCGTTTTTGTGTCTGCTGCCTTACCCCAGATTCTTCCCTAGCAACGCATGGTAGAGCTCGCTGTCGCCGAGTATGCCGACCACCTTGTGGTTGTCATGTAGCACCAGCTTGTTGCCGGTCTGGTAACGGATCTGCAGCGCGTCGCGCATGCCGATGTTGAAGTCCACCAGGGTGGGTCGACGTCCCAGTCCTTCCACCGCCTGGCCAGGTATCCAGTTCTGCAGATCAAGGCTGGCGCCGTTCTGGCGTGCGCCCTTGATGGTGTTGCCTTCGGCCAGGTCGAGCCAGGAGTCACCGCCTGGGTCGAGGCATACAGAACCGTTGATGCGTTTGCAGTTGTCCAGTGTGCGCATCAGGCTGCGACCGCACAGGACATTGAGCGGATTGGTATGGGCAACGAACGTGCGGACATAGTCATCGGCCGGGTTCAGCACGATCTCTTCTGGCTTGCTGTACTGGACGATCCGACCGTCTTTCATGATCGCGATACGGCTGCCCAGCTTCAGGGCTTCATCAAGGTCGTGGCTCACGAATACGATGGTCTTGTGCAGCTTGCGTTGCAGCTCCAGCAGTTCGTCTTGCAGGCCTTGGCGGATCAGTGGATCGAGGGCCGAGAAGGGTTCATCCATCAGCAGGATGTCGGCGTCCATCGCCAGGGCGCGGGCCAGGCCCACACGTTGTTGCATGCCGCCGGAGAGTTCATCGGGTTTCTTGTTGCGCCATTGAGTCAGGCCCACCAGTTCGATTTTTTCGTCGACCAGTTTGTTCCGTTCTTTTTCCGGACGACCCTGCATCTCGAGGCCGAAGCTGATGTTCTCGCGCACGGTCAGCCAAGGCATCAGGGCGAACTTCTGGAACACCATGGCGATGCGCTTGGTGCGCATCATCTTGAGTTCCGCCGGGGTGCAGGAGGCGATGTCGATTTGCTTGCCTTCATGCTCGACGAACAACTGCCCGCGGCTGACGGTGTTCAAGCCGTTGATGCACCGCAACAGGCTGGACTTGCCGGAGCCGGACAGCCCCATCAGCACGCAGATTTCGCCTTTCTCAATATCCAGGCTGGCCTTTTCAACGCCGACGATCTGCCCGGTCTGTTTCAGAATCTGGTCACGCGTCAGACCCTGGTCCAGCAGTTTGAGGGCCTCACGCGGGTCTTTGGAGAAGACAACATCTACCTTGTCGAAGCGAATTATGCTCATGCGTCACCCCCTACTTTAGCGTCGGGTTGTTTGCAAATACGGTCGAGCATGATCGCCAGCAATACGATCGCCAGGCCAGCTTCGAAGCCCAGAGCGATATCAGCAGTGTTCAGTGCGTTGACCACGGGTTTACCCAAGCCATCAGCACCTACCAGTGCCGCAATCACCACCATCGACAGTGAGAGCATGATGCACTGGGTGATGCCGGCTGCGATGCTCGGCATGGCGTGGGGCAGTTCAATGCGCGAGAGCAACTGACGGCGCGAGCAGCCAAAGGCCTTGCCAGCGTCCATCAACTCTTGCGGTACATCGCGGATGCCCAGGTAGGTCAGACGGATGGGCGCGGCAATCGCGAACACCACCGTGGAAATCAGACCCGGGACCACACCCAGACCGAACAGGGTCAAGGTAGGAATGAGGTAAACGAACGTCGGTACGGTCTGCATCAGATCGAGAACCGGACGCATTAAAGTATAGAACATCGGCTTGTGCGCCGCGACGATGCCCAGTGGCACGCCAATGACCACGCAGACCAGTGTGGCGAACAACACCTGGGCCAGCGTTTCCATGGTTTCCTGCCAGTACCCCAGGTTCAGGATCAACAGGAAGGACAGTATGACAAAGGCCGTCAGGCCCCATTTGCGTTGAATGAAATGAGCCAGTAGCGCGATCAGGCCGATCAATGCCAGCGGATTGAACCAGGTCAGCGCAAACGTCACGCCGTGGATCATCGTTTCCAGTGTCACGGCGATCGCATCGAAAGTGCTGGCGCCGTTTTGCGTCAACCATTCAACGAAGGCAGCGATGTACTGGCCTAGGGGGATTTTGTGATCAGTCAGCATGATAGTGAACGTCCCGCATGCAAGGAAAAAACAGCCCGGGCGAGCGAACTCGCCCGGCATCAACGATTACTGCGCGAGTTTGGCTTTAACGGCCTCCAGGCCTGGTTTACCGTCAATGGTGGTCACGCCAGCGAGCCAGGTATCGAGCACCTGTGGATTCTTTTTCAGCCAAGCCTTGGCGGCTGCGTCAGGCTTCATTTTGTCGTCCAGGATGTTGCCCATCAGAGAGCTTTCCATGTCCACGGTGAACTCCAGATTTTTCAGCAACTGACCCACGTTGCTGCATTCCTGGGTATAGCCCTTGCGGGTGTTGGTCAGGACAGTGGCTGCGCCAAAATCCGGACCGAAGTAATCGTCGCCACCGGTGAGGTACTCAATCTTGAAGCGCTTGTTCATCGGGTGCGGTGCCCAGCCCAGGAACACCACGGCGGTACTGCGCTTCTGGGCGCGGTCGACTTGCGAGAGCATGCCGGCTTCGCTGGACTCGACCACTTTGAAGCCGGCGTCCTTCAGGCCGAAGGCGTTCTTGTCGATCATACTCTGGATCAGGCGGTTGCCATCGTTACCCGGTTCGATGCCGTAGATCTTGCCGTCCAGCTCTTTTTTGAACTTGGCAATGTCTTTGAAATCTTTCAGACCCTTGTCGTACAAAGCTTGTGGAACCGCCAGGGTGTACTTGGCGCCTTTGAGGTTCGTACGCACGGTGTCCACGGTACCGGCATCGCGGTAGGCCTTGATGTCGTTTTCCATGGTCGGCATCCAGTTGCCGAGGAATACGTCCATGTTCTTGCCGTCGGCCAGGGATTTGTAGGTCACCGGCACGGAAATCATGGTGGTCTTGGTTTTGTAGCCCAACGCGTCGAGGACGACGCTGGTGGTGGCGGTGGTGGCGGTAATGTCGGTCCAGCCGACATCAGAGAAGTTTACGGTGCTGCATTGTGCCGGTTCTGCGGCTTGAGCCAGAACAGGCAGACTTAGCATGGCGGCCAACAACAACGACTGGGAACCTTTCATGGGGGTGGACTCCTGGGTGTTTTTTTTGGCGGTGTTCCGACTGGACAACCGCGCTTATGTGTTGCGGTTGGATGGCGTTTTGGGAACTGCTCTACCACGGCGCCTTGCAATCGAGTCGACACTGATCATGTAACAGTGAAAATCAAACGCCTACAGGGTGCGTCGTATCCAGTACAGGGAGGGTCGCATCCAGTGTCGGTGACGTCGCTTACAGATTTTTTCAGCCCTGCAACCGCACTTTTTGTCCATCTGCACCGCAAAAAACGGCCAGAACTTGCCGTTGGCCGAATGCGACGTTGGTGGGCATGAGTGAGTCGGTGTGAGACGTCGTGCCTGACTGCAAAAGCCTGATGATGCGGCCATCTCGGCGGATTGCGGTTTGAGCGTAGCAGCTCCGTCACCGGGCGCTTTGGCGCCTGGAGTGTGCTTATCAGGAGGTTCGCGGTAATGGCTATCAGTGTGTTTGACCTGTTTAAGATTGGTATCGGGCCCTCTAGCTCTCATACCGTTGGACCGATGCGCGCAGCGGCGCTATTCGTCCAGACGCTTCGCGAGCAAGGTCTGCTTGATCAGGTGCGGCGGGTCGAAGTGCAGTTGTACGGCTCGCTGTCCGCCACCGGTATTGGCCACGGCAGTGATAACGCAGTGATCATGGGGCTGATGGGTGAATGGCCGGACGCTATCGACCCGTCGCAAATCGGCGTGCGTATCGACACCTTGCGCGAAACCAATACCTTGCTGCTCGATAGTCGCTTACCGATCCCCTTCGTCTGGGCACGGGACATGCGCCTGATCGATGAGAACCTGCCGTTCCACCCCAACGCGATGACCCTGGTCGCCGAAGGCGAGGCCGGCGAGCTGCATCGCGACACCTATTACTCGATTGGCGGCGGTTTTGTCGTCGACGAGGCGCAAGCCAGCAGCGGTGTGGCGGACCTTGATCGCACCGTGCTGCCTTACGATTTCTCCAGCGCGGTCGAACTGCTCAGCCTTTGC
Source organism: Pseudomonas sp. F220 (assembly GCF_057813935.1). NCBI lineage: Bacteria > Pseudomonadati > Pseudomonadota > Gammaproteobacteria > Pseudomonadales > Pseudomonadaceae > Pseudomonas > Pseudomonas sp. F220. The sequence continues at coordinate 36,812 of NZ_JBVASJ010000003.1, read as the reverse complement.
AAGAAACACAACCTGCGCGTCGCCGAACTGATGATGGCGAACGAGAAGGTCTGGCGCTCGGAAGAAGAGATTCGCAGTGGTCTGATGAAACTCTGGCGCGCCATGCAGGACTGCGTCGAGCAAGGGCTCAAGCACGAAGGCATCCTGCCCGGCGGTCTTAATGTGCGGCGCCGTGCGGCCAAGCTGCATCGCAGTCTGCAAGAGCTTGGTAAACCGAATGTGATTGGCTCGACCCTGAGCGCCATGGAATGGGTCAACCTGTTCGCCTTGGCGGTCAACGAAGAAAACGCAGCCGGCGGACGCATGGTCACGGCACCGACCAACGGCGCGGCAGGGATTATCCCGGCGGTGCTGCACTACTTTATGAAATTCAGCGAAGTGGTGACCGATGCCAATGTCGTCGACTATTTCCTGAGTGCGGCGGCGGTCGGGATTCTGTGTAAAAAGAACGCATCGATTTCCGGTGCTGAAGTCGGTTGCCAGGGCGAGGTCGGTTCGGCGTGCGCCATGGCTGCGGCCGGGCTGGCGGAAATTCTCGGTGCGACGCCGGAGCAACTGTGCAACGCGGCGGAGATTGGTCTGGAGCATAACCTGGGCCTGACCTGCGACCCGGTCGGCGGCCTGGTGCAAGTGCCGTGTATCGAGCGCAACGCGATTGCCGCAGTGAAAGCCATTAATGCGGCGCAGATGGCTTTGCGTGGGGATGGTCAACACTTCATCTCCCTGGACCGGGTGATCCGCACCATGCGTGACACTGGCGCCGACATGCACGACAAATACAAAGAGACGTCGCGCGGTGGGTTGGCAGTGAGTGCGGTGGAGTGTTGAGACCGAGTTGGCCTCATCGTCGGAACGCCGCCCGGAGCAAGCTCGCTCCCACATTAGATCTGCTGTGTTGACACAAATGGGTCTATGTCTGCGATTAAGTGTGGGAGCGAGCCTGCTCGCGAAGAGGTCAGACCTGGCAAAACTGCGCGGTAAGTGAACACTGATTCGATTTGACGCCACCTTTTGGCGCGTCGCTTACAGATAAGAGAAACACCCTCAGGTCAGGGCGCTCATTCGGCCCCGACCGTCGGTCACCCGTGCTTGCGGTGACACTCTTTGCCGGCGCTTCTCAGCGCCGTTCCCACAAGTGCTACCGATTTGCTCAAAGCCATCAGGCCAGGGCACCTGCACTCCTCTCATCTGTCGTTAATCCTCACTCCACGCGGGGGCTATATAGACACATCGCGACGTCGTTTTCAGGAGTTGTTGAATGGCCATTCAACTTTAGGCATGGCAATTGCTCTGTCATAACAAAGCCCGTCTCGGCACGAGAACGATGGCAATAACAAGAGCCTCCGCCTGAGGCCATCACCCGCTTTGTGTGAGGAGATACCGCGATGACGTCGTTCAACTCTGGGGCCCAACCCCAGAACCGTGCGCCTCAATCCATCGGCTTTTTGCTGCTGGACAATTTCACGCTTATTTCTCTGGCCTCCGCAGTAGAACCCCTGCGCATGGCCAACCAATTGTCCGGTCGCGAGCTGTATCGCTGGACTACCCTCACCGCCGACGGTGGCCAGGTCTGGGCCAGCGATGGTCTGCAGATCACCCCCGACGCCTCGATGCACAAAGCGCCCGTAATGGACACCATCATCGTCTGCGGCGGTGTCGGTATTCAACGCACCGTAACCCGCGAACATGTGTCTTGGCTGCAGAGTCAGGCGCGTCAGTCCCGTCGCCTCGGTGCGGTCTGCACCGGCAGCTGGGCCCTGGCCTGCGCCGGTCTGCTGGACGGCTTTGATTGCAGCGTGCACTGGGAGTGCCTGGCGTCGATGCAGGAAGCTTTCCCGCGTGTTGCCATGAGCACACGATTGTTCACCCTCGACCGCAACCGTTTCACCAGCTCCGGCGGCACCGCGCCACTGGACATGATGCTGCACCTGATCAGCCGTGATCACGGGCGCGAATTGTCGGCCGCGATCTCCGAGATGTTCGTCTACGAGCGCATTCGTAACGAACAGGATCACCAGCGTGTGCCGCTCAAACACATGCTCGGCACCAACCAGCCGAAGTTGCAGGAAATCGTCGCGCTGATGGAAGCCAACCTGGAAGAGCCGATCGACCTCGACGAACTGGCGGTGTACGTCACCGTATCGCGGCGTCAGCTGGAGCGTCTGTTCCAGAAATACCTGCATTGTTCGCCGTCGCGCTACTACCTGAAACTGCGCTTGATCCGCGCCCGGCAGTTGCTCAAGCAAACGCCGATGTCGATCATCGAAGTGGCTTCGGTCTGTGGCTTCGTCTCAACGCCACACTTCTCCAAGTGCTACCGCGAATACTTCGGTATTCCGCCACGCGATGAGCGCGTCGGGTCCAACACCGCGCAACAGGTGGCGATGATGCCGATTCCGCAGGCGCTGGTACTGGCCCCGCTGTCCGGACCCCTGTCGGCGTTGAGCCAGGCAAGGAATGAGTCGACGTTTGCCAGTGTAAGGCTCTAAACCGCATCGCGTTCAATCGCGAGCAGGCTCGCTCCCACAGTTGACCGAGTGCAGGCCACTTTTGTGTGCCTGTCGACGATCTAATGTGGGAGCGAGCCTGCTCGCGATGCGATCTATCAGGCGCTACGGCTCTGCTTGTATTGCGAGAGAGCAGGCAACAATTGCTTGTCGATAGCCTGGCGCACGGCTGGCAGAATCGTCGCGCTGCCGGTGTACATCTGCTCAACCATCCCTTTGAGTGCCTTGGCCCGCGCATCGCTCAAGCCACGCACAGCACACTCGCAAGCTTGCTCGGCGCTCGAGCCGCTGGATACTTCGAATCCCAGGGCCCTCAATTGGCCCAGCAGGTCGTCCTGGTCAATCAAATCTGCGTGCATCATGACTCTTATCCTTATTCAGGGAGCGTGGTCGTGGCTCGATTCTGGTAGGCACTTGGGGGCGTCGGCAAGGGCGAATTGTCGCAATGGCCGCAATACCTATGAACAGGTCGTTTTCGACTAACTCGCCGGGGAGCTGACTGGGCACACTGAGCCTCAGCTGACGTGTCGAACGGTTTGGTCACCCTCCGCGCAAAGCTCCTCTGAAAGCAACTTCTGCCCCGATCTTGTCACGGCTTGATCGGGGCTTTTTTTGTTTGGGGATTGGGATGTCATCAGGACGATGTGCGTTGCTTGGCAGGACGCAATCGCGAGCAGGCTCGCTCCCACATTAGATCTTCAGCGAACACTTATTTTGTGTACGACTACGATCCAGTGTGGGAGCGAGCCTGCTCGCGATGAACGATGACGCGGTCTAGCGTTGCAACACCAATATCCGCGACAACAATTCATCACGGTCGATGTAACAGCCCTGGAAATGCCGGGCGCCGGTGGTGGGGTCGAAGGCGTTGCGGGCGTGGAGGGTGCGGCGGTTGTCGAAGCACCACATCTCGCCGGGGTTGAGCCGGGTCATCACGCGGAAACGTGTTTCACGGGTCATGGCGATAAAGCGCCGATAAGCGTGATACAGCTTCGGCATCTGGTCCGCTGACGCATCGAACGGCCCGCGCAGGAAGTTGGCCATACGGATTTCCGTGATCTGACCAAGGGCATCGAGAGCGATGATCGGCGCCAGGCAGCGATAGTCGCTGTGACGGTCCTTGTTTCGAAACTCAACGGGGATGTCGCACAGGCTGCGAAAGGCTTCTGGATCCTCCTGACGCAAGGCTTCGGCAATGGCGAAACCATCGACAAAGATACTCTCGCCACCTTCCGCTTCATTGACCAGGCAATGCAGGAATTGCAGCCCCGGTTGCAGCTCGCGGGTTGGCAGGTCGCTGTGCAGCGGCAAGTTGAAGGCGGTGTAGGCGTTGCTGTCGGCATCGGCCTTGGATTGCACGTTGAACAGCACGCCGAAGTTGCTCTCGCGGATGAAGGAAATGCGCTTGGCGATCTGCGCCAGCGAACCCGGTTCGGTGGGCACGCCGCGCACTTGGGTGAGGCCGATATCGCGCAGCGCCAACAGCCATTGCAGCAGCGCCTTGGGGTCGTCCATCACGGCTTGATACTCGAACACCGGCAGTTTCAGGTCGCTGTGCCACAACTGGCTTTTCGGTTTGCCGGCGCGACGTTCTGCTCGGGATTCGTCGTCATAAGCATGGGCCCGTAACCAGCCGGGATCAAAGCGGCTGCGATGGCCGTCCTGCCAATCAATGCTCAGGCAGCCGTCGGCATCGATACGGGACGAGGAGGGCGCCAGGTCGTCGGCGACGTCGACGATTTCGAATACTTGTTCGCGAGTCACGCTATAGACGCAGACGGGGCATGGGCAGTTGTCGCGCAACCATTGATGATGAAACGGGCTCAGTCGGCCATCGGCCCATTGCACCTGAACACGGTCCGCCAAGGCTTGCACGGCGGACAAGGCGCTGATCAGCGGATAACTGCGGAAGTCGGCAAAAGCGGCAGCGGTGTTCATGCGAGCTCCTTGTTTTTTATTGGTTATTTTTCCGGTGGCAGACCGATTATTCGGCCAATGTAGGCGGGTTTTGGCAAGTCGACTTGCTGCGCAGTGATGGCTAGCAGTTTGTTCAGCACCGGCTCGCTGAACGGTGCGGAGCGTGGGCCTGCAAGGTCGACGTGAAGCAGCATTTGTTCATTGCCCGCCAGTTCTCGTTCTTCGCCGACCAGGTGCAGGCTGTGATAGAGGTGCAGGCGTTTGCGGTCGTGGCCGATGATCTGGGTGTGCACTTCAACCTCTGCACCGAGTTTCACTTCGTGCAGGTAATTGAGGTGCAACTCGAGGGTGAACAGCGAATTGCCGCTGGCTTCGCGGTTGTTACTGTCCATGCCCAGTTGATCCATCAACGCGTCGGTAGCGTAGCTGAAAATCAATAGATAAAAGGCATCGCGCAGATGACCGTTGTAGTCGACCCAGTCGGGGATGATTTGGGTGTTGTAGGTGGTTAGGGTTGGCATGGTGTGGGTTCCGGCGGGTGTTTGGGTTGATGCTGGGCAGTGAGATTTTGGTCGGATTCAAGAACCACCCCTCACCCCAGCCCTCTCCCCAGAGGGGAGAGGGGGAAAGGGAGCCGTTTTGTGTTGTTTTCGGGACTTATGTTCGACTCGGTTTTTCAGGTCGCAGTAACGCCAGAGAACTCCGAAGATCAGTCCCCTCTCCCCTCTGGGGAGAGGGCTAGGGTGAGGGGTGGGCACAGAGGCTGACAAAAAATTCTGAGGACTCCTCCAACAACCATCACTCGCTAAACGCCATCCCATGCTTGGCCTTGGTGGTTTTCACCGCTTCAAGCACTGCCAGCAGGCAGTCATCACGATAGCGTTCCAGAGCCGAAATGCTGTGTTTGCCGAGTTGATCGGTGGTGCCGTCGACCACGTCGTCGATCAGCTTATCGGTCAGCTCCGGTGCTGGCAGGTAGGTCCAGGGCAATTGCAGCGCCGGGCCGAACTGGGCCATGAAGTGCCGCATACCGGCGTCGCCACCGGCCAGGGTGTAAGTCAAAAACGTGCCCATGAACGACCAGCGCAGACCAGCGCCAAAACGAATCGCATCGTCAATCTCACCGGTGGTCGCCACGCCATCGTTGACCAGGTGCAGCGCCTCACGCCACAACGCTTCGAGCAAACGGTCGGCGATAAAACCGGGCACTTCCTTGCGCACATGCAGCGGGCGCATGCCGAGGGATTCGTAGACTTTTATTGCCGCTTGCACGGCTTCTGGCGCAGTGTTTTTGCCGCCGACCACTTCCACCAACGGCAGCAGGTAAACCGGGTTGAACGGGTGGCCGACCACGCAGCGTTCCGGGTGGGTCGAGCCCTCGTAGAACTCGCTTGGCAGCAGACCTGAAGTGCTGGAGCCGATCAGCGCATTGGGCTTGGCCGCGGCGCTGATTTTGCTGTGCAGCTCAAGTTTCAGCTCCAGACGCTCCGGGGCGCTTTCCTGAATGAAGTCGGCGTCTTTTACGCACTCTTCGATGGTCGCGACAAAGCGCAGGCGATCTTGCGAGGCACCGGGTGCAAGCCCCTGTTTCTCCAGAGCGCCCCAGGCGTTGGCGACACGTTTGCGCAAGGCAGCTTCAGCGCCCGGCGCCGGGTCCCAAGCCACTACGTCCAGGCCATGGGCGAGGGCGCGGGACACCCAACCGCTGCCGATGACACCGCTGCCCAGCGCGGCGAAGGTTTTGATTTCGGTGATAAAGCTCATGGTGACTTCCTGAAGAGTTCGGTGATCCAGTGTGGGAGCGGGCTTGCCCGCGAAGGCGGTATTCCGGTCACAGAACATGTGGCGGATGTACCGGCCTCTTCGCGAGCAAGCCCGCTCCCACAGGTGAGGTTTAAGTCCGGGTTAACCGCGTTTGGTCAGGCCCATCTTCGTCCGGCCTTCGGCTGGGGTCAGAACACGGGCGCCGAGACGACTGAGGATTTCCGAAGCGCGCTCAACCAATTGGCCGTTGGTCGCTAGCACGCCTTTGTCCAGCCACAAGTTGTCTTCCAGACCGACCCGCACGTTGCCGCCGAGCAATACCGCTTGGGCAGCCATCGGCATTTGCATACGACCGATGCCGAACCCGGCCCAGACCGCATTGGCCGGCAGGTTGTCGACCATGGCTTTCATGGTGGTGGTGTCCGCCGGAGCGCCCCACGGGATGCCCAGGCACAGTTGGAACAGCGGATCGTCCAGCAAGCCTTCCTTGATCATCTGTTTGGCGAACCACAGGTGACCGGTGTCGAAAATTTCCAGCTCAGCCTTCACGCCCAGCTCTTGAATGCGTTTGGCGCCAGCGCGCAGCTGCGCCGGAGTGGAGACATAAATCGTGTCGCCGTCGCCGAAATTCAGGGTGCCGCAGTCCAGGGTGCAGATTTCCGGCAGCAGCTCTTCAACGTGTGCCAGACGGGTCAGCGGGCCAACCAGATCGGTATTCGGGCCGAATTCCATCGGGTTTTCACCGGCGCCGATTTCCAGGTCGCCGCCCATGCCGGCGGTGAGGTTGACGATGACGTCGACGTCCGCCTCGCGAATGCGCTCCATGAGCTCGCGGTACAGCGCCACATCACGGCTGAACTTGCCGGTTTCAGGATCGCGAACGTGGCAGTGCACCACGGTGGCCCCGGCTTTGGCCGCTTCCACTGCGGCGGCGGCGATTTGTTTGGGGGTGACTGGCACGTGTGGGCTTCTGCCGGTCGTGTCGCCAGCACCGGTGAGTGCGCAGGTGATGATGACGTCGTGGTTCATGAGGCGGTTTCCTTCAGGCGTTGTGAGTCACTGCGCAGCCGTTTGGCGCTGCGCAGATTGATTTTGGTCGGGTTATTTACTGGTCAGCTGTAGGTTGGCGGCGGCGGGTTTGCCGTCGAAGGTGGTCACACCTTCCAGCCAGCGTTGCTTGTCTTGTGGGTGATCCTTGAGCCATTGTTTGGCTGACTCGAACGCGTCTTTATGATCGAGCAGTGGCTGCATCATCCGGCTCTCATCGGCAGCGGTGAAGGTCAGGTTGCTCAGCAAGCGGCTGACGTTCGGGCATTGATCCGCGTAGTTCGGTGCAGTGACGGTCCAGACCGTGGCCATGCCTTCATCCGGACCGAGGGCGTTTTCGCTGCCGGTGAGGTAGGTCATCTTCTGGTTGACGTTCATTGGGTGCGGCGCCCAGCCGAAGAACACGATGGCTTCGTTGCGTTTCACCGCACGGGTCACCGCCGAAAGCATTCCGGCTTCACTGGATTCGACCAACTGGAACTTACCCAGGCCGAACTGGTTCTTGGCGATCATCTCTTTGATTTGGGTATTGGCGCCCGAGCCCGGTTCGATGCCGTAGATCTTGCCACCCAGTTCTTTTTCAAACCTGGCGATGTCGGCGAAGGTTTTCAGGCCTTTGTCGGCGAGGTAAGTGGGTACCGCCAGGGTCGCCCGTGCATCTTTGAGACTTGGCGCGGCCAGGACTTTGACTTGATTGCCATCGACGAACGGAGTGATGGTCTGGGTCATCAGCGGGTTCCAGTAGCCCAGGAACATGTCCAGGCGCTGGTCGCGGATACCGGCGAAGATGATTTGTTGGGAGGCGCTGGTTTGTTTGGTCTTGTAGCCGAGGCCATCGAGCAGGACTTGAGTCATGGCACTCGTCGCGATCACGTCGGTCCAGTTCACTACGCCCATGCGCACGTTTTGGCAGGCGGCGGGTTCGGCCGCCATGACGCTGGAGCTCAAGAAAGCGGTACCGCTGAGTGCAAGAACACAGCTGCTGATCAGTCGTTTCATGGTGGGTTCCTCGGCAGGTCGTTATTGTGGGTTCCGGTGTCTATGTGCGCCGGTGATGTCACGTTACGCAGCTCAAGGTGGCAGAAAACGCACAGCGGCGACTAGCTCTTGCACAGCAGCGACCTGTCGTCTTGAATGGTGCCTTGAACTGGCGTATCACGGTTCCCACGCTACCCGTCATCCGAGTGCGTTCCATGTCCCAGGATTTCTACTTTTTGCTCATGCCGGGTTTTTCGGCTATCGGCTTCATCTCGGCCATCGAGCCGCTGCGCGTAGCCAACCGCTTTCGTGGCGAGCTGTATCGCTGGCATGTGCTGAGCGCTGACGGCGGCGCGGTACTGGCGAGCAATGGCATGTCGGTCAACGCCGATGCGGCGCTGGAGCCGTTGAAGAAGGGCGCGACCTTATTGGTGGTCGCCGGTTTTGAACCGCTGAAGTTTGCGACTCCCGCGCTGGAGCACTGGCTGCGCCGTCTCGACCACGATGGCGTGACCCTTGGTGCCATCGACACGGGTAGCTTCATCTTGGCCGAAGCCGGTTTACTCGACGGCCATCGCCTGACCCTGCACTGGGAAGCCATCGACGCCTTCAAGGAGTCTTATCCACAGCTCAGCGTGACCCAGGAGCTTTTTGAAATCGACCGCCGTCGCATCACTTCGGCCGGCGGCACGGCGTCCATCGACCTGATGCTCGACCTGATCGGCCAGGCCCACGGCCCGGAACTGGCGATCCAGGTGTCCGAACAATTCGTGCTCGGTCGCATCCGCCCACGCAAAGACCACCAACGCATGCAAATCGCCACCCGTTACGGGATCAGCAATAAGAAGCTGGTGCATGTGATCGGCGAAATGGAGCAACACAGTGAACCGCCCCTGAGCACTCTGGAATTGGCCGAATCGATCAAGGTGACCCGCCGTCAGCTGGAGCGACTGTTCCGCTTGCACCTCAACGACACCCCGAGCAACTTCTATCTAGGCTTGCGCCTGGAAAAGGCCCGGCAATTGCTGCGTCAGACCGACATGAGCGTGCTGGAGGTGAGCATTGCGTGCGGGTTTGAGTCGCCGTCGTATTTCACCCGCAGCTATCGGGCGAGGTTTGCGCGGTGTCCGCGGGAGGATCGGCGGCGGGTGAGTGAGGTGCAGGAGATAGCTTCGGAACCGAAGTAAGTCGCTTATTTGGCTTTCATCAACGCCGAGCACGCCGCCTTGAACGCCTCATGCTGATACTTGTTCAGCGTTGCCGGCAGTGCAAAGTCAAACTTCTTGTTCTGCGCGTTGATGGTTTGCGGCGAGAGCAGGGTGACTTCGCAGTTTTCCAGTAGCTGGAATACGCCTTCAATCTTGAAGGTGGTCGGGCCACCGGCGAATTCGCCTTTTTTGCTGCGCTTTTTGATGGCGATCCGTTCGATGCCGTTATCGCGGACAAACGTGGCGACCTGCGTGGCGAAGGCTTTGACGTTGGCGGCTTCATCGTCGTCTTCGAGGGCGATTTTTTTGGTGGTCAGGGCGAGGTGGTTCAGCGCCTGATTGTCCAGGGAAGCAACGGCGATAATCGCTTCACTGCCTTTGATTTCGATGCCGCAGATTTTCATTTGAATCCTTTGAGTTTCGTTGAATTGTGCGTTGTTCGCGCAAAACCTGTGGCGAGGGGGCTTGCCTTAATGCCGTTGTAGGAGCGAGCTTGCTCGCGATGGACTTCAGGGCGGCGCGTTGACTCAGAAAACACGCGTTATCGTTAACGTCCATCGTCGGAACGCCGCCCGGACCAATCGAGCGTCGACCGGCTGCTCCTACGGGGGCGAAGACAATTGCCAAGCTGTCGCAGATTTTTGGTCAGGCCAAACCTCACTCCTGCCCAATCGACTCCAAAAACTCTGACCGTTCATCGCTCATCCGTGCCACACAGTCGTTCTGCGCAATGGTGTAAGCCTTGCTGCCTGCCGTGGCGGGGAAGACCTCGACCGCGCAATCGGCATCGCGCAGCTTCAACCACTGCTGCTGGGCGGTTTTGAGTTTGCCGGTAATGTCGTTGAGCTGGGTTTTGTTGTTGGCGTAGAGCGTCTGCATGCGCTCGAGCAGACCCTGGAAGTTGTCTTTGAGCAGTTGTTCAGCGGTGGTTTTGCTGTAGGCCGAGCATTCCACGGTCTGTTGGTCGTTTTCCACCGCATCGCACGGCGAGCTGTCGGCCTCATCAGCCGCCTGTACGCCGGTCGCGATCAGTGCCAAAGCCAGGAAGATCGATTTCATTGCGTCGCCGCCCTAATCCAGTAAAACATCCAGTAGTGCGGCGAATTCTGGCTCAAGCGCGGGGTAAAGAACAGATGGGCTTTGGCCCTGTCATGAGACCCTTTGTCGCGTATTGACGCTTTCGGCAATTCCCTTGTCGTTTTTGCACCCGGCTGCCCGAGCCCTCAGGCATATGCTGACCCCAAAGCGCCGGCAGATGATTCGGCGCATGAATCGCTAATAGGGGACAGCCTGATGAGCCCAGCCGAATTGCACGCCGACAGCATCGTTATCGACGGGCTGATCATTGCCAAGTGGAACCGTGAGCTGTTCGAAGACATGCGCAAGGGCGGTCTGACCGCAGCCAACTGCACCGTGTCGGTGTGGGAGGGCTTCCAGGCCACCGTCAACAACATCGCTGCCAGTCAGAAACTGATTCGCGAGAACAGCGACCTGGTGATACCTGTGCGCACCACCGCCGATATCCGTCGCGCCAAAGAACAGGGCAAGACCGGCATCCTCTTCGGTTTCCAGAATGCCCACGCGTTCGAAGACCAGATCGGCTACGTCGAGATTTTCAAGCAGCTGGGCGTCGGTATCGTGCAGATGTGCTACAACACCCAGAATCTGGTGGGCACCGGTTGCTACGAGCGTGACGGTGGCCTGTCGGGTTTCGGTCGCGAAATCGTTGCCGAAATGAACCGCGTCGGGGTCATGTGCGACCTGTCCCACGTTGGTTCGAAAACCTCCGAAGAAGTGATCCTCGAATCCAAGAAGCGGGTCTGCTACTCCCACTGCCTGCCGTCGGGTCTCAAAGAGCACCCACGCAACAAGTCTGACGCTGAACTCAAGTTCATTGCCGACCACGGCGGTTTCGTCGGCGTGACCATGTTCGCGCCGTTCCTGGCCAAGGGCATCGATTCGACCATCGACGACTACGCCGAAGCCATCGAATACACCATGAACATCGTCGGCGAAGACGCGATCGGTATCGGTACCGACTTCACCCAGGGCCACGGCCAGGACTTCTTCGAATACCTGACCCACGACAAGGGCTACGCCCGCCGCCTGACCAGTTTCGGCAAGATCATCAACCCGCTGGGCATCCGCACCGTGGGCGAGTTCCCGAACCTCACCGAGACCCTGCTCAAGCGCGGTCACCCTGAGCACGTGGTGCGCAAGATCATGGGCGAAAACTGGGTCAACGTCTTGAAGGACGTCTGGGGCGAGTGAATACCTCCGGAGCCTACTCCGCTCGCCGATAGCTGCGTCAGGTCCTCGCGCCAAGCTCGCCGTACGTTCCGTACTGTCTCGCTTGTCGCTCCGGTCCTTCCTTGCTCTCGACGTGCTCGCTACGGCTCCAAAGGCATTCACCCAGCTTTTTATTAATGCAAAGCCAAGGCTTTGCTAAGTACTAAAAACGAATTTTCTGGAGTTAAGTTTCCATGGCTAAGATCGCCCCGCAATTGCCTATCGAAGTCGACAGCGAAACCGGTGTCTGGACTTCTGACGCCCTGCCGATGCTGTACGTACCGCGTCACTTCTTCGTCAACAACCACATGGGTATCGAAGAAGTGTTGGGCGCCGACGCCTACGCCGAAATCCTCTACAAGGCCGGCTACAAATCCGCTTGGCACTGGTGCGAGAAAGAAGCTGAATGCCACGGCCTGGAAGGCGTTGCGGTGTTCGAGCATTACATGAAGCGCCTGTCGCAACGCGGCTGGGGCCTGTTCAAGATCCAGGACATCGACCTGGAAAAAGGCACCGCCAGCGTCAAGCTTGAGCACTCGGCATTCGTCTACGTGTACGGCAAGGTCGGACGCAAGGTCGACTACATGTTCACTGGCTGGTTCGCCGGCGCCATGGACCAGATTCTTCAGGCCCGTGGCAGCTCGATCCGCACCGTAGCAGAACAGGTTTACGGTGGCTCCGAAGAAGGCCACGACGACGGTTTGTTCACCGTCAAGCCGTTGTAAGTCGAGGAACCCGCCATGGCTTTCGAAGCAATGTTTCAACCGATTCAACTCGGCAAACTGACCATCCGCAACCGCGTGCTCAGCACCGCGCACGCCGAGGTCTACGCCACCGACGGCGGCATGACCACCGATCGGTACATCAAGTATTACGAAGAGAAAGCCAAGGGCGGGATCGGCCTGGCGATTTGCGGGGGGTCGTCGGTGGTGGCCATCGACAGTCCGCAGGAATGGTGGAGTTCGGTCAACCTGTCTACCGACCGCATCATCCCGCACTTCCAGAATCTGGCTGACGCCATGCACAAGCATGGCGCCAAGATCATGATCCAGATTACCCACATGGGGCGTCGTTCGCGTTGGGACGGCTTCAACTGGCCGACCCTGATGTCGCCATCGGGCATCCGTGAGCCGGTGCACCGTGCGACCTGCAAAACCATCGAACCGGAAGAAATCTGGCGGGTGATCGGTAACTATGCCAGCGCGGCTGGACGCGCGAAGGCCGGTGGCCTGGACGGCGTCGAACTGTCCGCCGTGCACCAGCACATGATTGACCAGTTCTGGAGCCCTCGGGTCAACAAGCGTACCGACGAATGGGGCGGCACTTTCGAGGGCCGTATGAAGTTCGGCCTGGAAGTGCTCAAGGCTGTGCGTAAGGAAGTCGGCCCGGATTTCTGCGTCGGTATCCGTCTGTGCGGCGACGAGTTCCATCCCGATGGCCTGAGCCATGAGGACATGAAGCAGATCGCCAAGTATTACGATGACACCGGCATGCTCGACTTCATCGGTGTCGTTGGTTCGGGTTGTGACACTCACAACACCCTGGCCAACGTTATCCCCAACATGAGTTATCCACCGGAGCCGTTCCTGCATTTGGCGGCCGGTATCAAAGAAGTGGTCAAGGCCCCGGTGCTGCACGCGCAGAACATCAAGGACCCGAACCAGGCAACACGCATTCTGGAAGGCGGTTACGTCGACATGGTCGGCATGACTCGTGCGCACATTGCCGACCCGCACTTCATCGCCAAGATCAAGATGGGTCAGGTCGACCAGATCAAGCAGTGCGTCGGTGCCAACTACTGCATCGATCGCCAGTACCAGGGCCTGGATGTGCTGTGTATCCAGAACGCCGCGACTTCCCGTGAATACATGGGCGTGCCACACATCATCGAAAAATCGACCGGTGTGAAACGCAAGGTGGTAGTGGTCGGTGCCGGTCCTGCCGGTATGGAAGCCGCTCGAGTGGCGGCGGAACGTGGCCATGATGTGACCCTGTTCGAGAAGAAAGCTTTCATCGGCGGGCAGATCACCACGGCCTCGAAAGCCCCGCAACGGGACCAGATTGCCGGTATCACCCGCTGGTTCCAGCTGGAGCTGGCACGCCTGAAGGTCGACCTGCGCCTGGGCACTGCGGCGGATGCCGCGACCATTCTCGACCTGCGTCCGGATGTGGTAGTGCTCGCCGTTGGCGGCCATCCATTCCTTGAGCAGAACGAACACTGGGGTGCCGCTGAAGGCCTGGTGGTCAGCAGTTGGGACGTGCTCGACGGCAAAGTCGCGCCGGGCAAGAACGTGCTGGTCTACGACACCATTTGTGAATTCACCGGGATGTCGGTTGCCGACTTCCTTGCCGACAAAGGCAGCCAGGTCGAGATCGTCACCGACGACATCAAGCCGGGCGTGGCCATTGGCGGTACGTCGTTCCCGACTTACTACCGCAGCATGTACCCCAAAGAAGTGATCATGACCGGCGACATGATGCTCGATAAGGTCTATCGCGAAGGCGACAAGCTGATCGCGGTACTGGAAAACGAATACACCGGCGCCAAAGAGGAGCGGGTGGTTGACCAGGTGGTGGTGGAAAACGGCGTGCGTCCTGACGAAGAAATCTACTACGCACTGAAGGAAGGTTCGCGCAACAAGGGCCAGATGGACGTCGAAGCGCTGTTCGCGATCAAGCCTCAGCCTTCGTTGAGCCAGGCGGGTGACGGTTACTTGCTGTTCCGCATCGGCGACTGCGTGGCCCAGCGCAACACCCATGCGGCGATCTACGACGCGCTGCGGTTGTGCAAGGATTTCTAAGAGCTTGTGGATAACCCGTAGGAGCAAGGCTTGCCCGCGATAGCGTTGGTACATCCGATGCATTCTTGGCGGTAGGAATACCGCCATCGCGAGCAAGCTCTGCTCCTACAGGGATTCGAGCAAGGCATCCAGGTCGTTTGGCCTGCAAGACCCCGAGGTCTTTGGGAGCTCCACCATGTTAAACACCCTTCTTCCCATCCTGCTGTTCGCTGCCCTGGGCCTGGCTGTCCTGGGCGCCTTGCGGCGGGTGGCTATGTGGCGCCAGGGCCGTGCGGCCAAGGTCGACCTGATCGGCGGCCTGCTTGCCATGCCCAAGCGCTACATGGTCGACCTGCACCATGTGGTGGCGCGGGATAAATACATCGCCAACACCCACGTCGCCACGGCCGGTGGAGCCGTGGCGTCCATTGTGTTGGCAATATTGGTTTATGGTTTCGGCCTGCACAGTCGCATCCTCGGTTTCGCCCTGTTGATTGCCTCGGCGGTGATGTTTGTCGGCGCAATATTCATGTTTCTGCGCCGTCGTAACCCACCGGCTCGCCTGTCCAAAGGGCCTTGGATGCGCCTGCCGAAAAGCCTCCTGGCGTTCTCTGCGAGCTTCTTCCTGCTGACCCTGCCGGTGGCGGGCATCCTTCCCGAAAACTTCGGTGGATGGGTGTTGGCGGCAATCCTCTTTGTCGGTGTGCTCTGGGGCGTATCGGAACTGTTCCTCGGCATGACCTGGGGTGGGCCGATGAAGCACGCCTTCGCCGGGGCGCTGCACCTGGCCTGGCACCGTCGCGCCGAACGTTTTGGCGGTGGTCGTTCTACCGGGTTGAAACCGCTGGACCTGAACGATCCGAACGCGCCGCTGGGCGTGGAAAAACCCAAGGATTTCACCTGGAACCAACTGCTCGGCTTTGACGCCTGCGTGCAGTGCGGCAAGTGCGAAGCCGCATGCCCGGCCTTTGCCGCGGGCCAACCGCTGAACCCGAAAAAACTGATTCAAGACATGGTCGTTGGCCTGGCCGGTGGCACCGATGCCAAGTTCGCCGGCAGCCCGTATCCCGGCAAACCGATTGGCGAACACAGCGGCAATCCGCATCAGCCAATCGTCAACGGTCTGGTGGACGCCGAAACCCTGTGGTCCTGCACCACCTGCCGCGCTTGCGTCGAGGAGTGCCCGATGATGATCGAGCACGTCGACGCCATCGTCGACATGCGTCGTTACCTGACCCTGGAAAAAGGCGCGACCCCGAACAAGGGCGCCGAAGTCCTGGAAAACCTGATCGCCACCGATAACCCAGGCGGATTCGCTCCGGGCGGACGGATGAACTGGGCGGCGGACTTGAACCTGAATCTGCTCAGCGACAAAAAAACCACCGACGTGCTGTTCTGGGTGGGCGATGGTGCTTTCGACATGCGCAACCAGCGCACCTTGCGTGCGTTCGTCAAAGTGTTGAAAGCGGCCAAAGTCGACTTCGCGGTGCTTGGCCTGGAAGAGCGCGACAGCGGCGACGTGGCCCGGCGACTGGGCGATGAAGCGACCTTCCAGACGCTGGCCAAACGAAATATCCAGACCTTGGCCAAGTACAGCTTCAAGCGCATCGTCACCTGCGATCCCCACAGTTTCCACGTGTTGAAAAACGAATACGGCGCCTTCGACGGCAACTATGTGGTGCAGCATCACAGCACCTACATGGCGGAAATCATCGGTGCCGGCGCGCTCAACCTCGGCCAGCACAAAGGCAGCAGCGTGACCTATCACGACCCTTGCTACCTCGGCCGTTACAACGGCGAATATGAGGCGCCGCGCGAAGTACTGCGGGCGCTGGGGATCGAGATCAAGGAAATGCAACGCTCCGGTTTCCGCTCGCGCTGCTGCGGCGGTGGCGGCGGTGCGCCGATCACTGACATTCCCGGCAAGCAACGGATCCCTGACATGCGCATGGAAGACATCCGCGAAACCGGCGCCGAGCTGGTGGCCGTGGGTTGTCCACAGTGCACCGCGATGCTTGAAGGCGTGGTCGAACCGCGTCCGCTGATCAAGGACATTGCCGAGTTGGTGGCTGATGCATTGCTTGAGGACGCGGCGCCAGGCAAGCCGTCGACCCCGGCCAAACGTGAACCTGCGGAGGCCCACTGATGAGCGACATTATCCACCGCGACCCTCGCGCTGAATGGATCGCCCGCAACCGTCTGCACCCGCTGCACGCGGCCATGCAGCCTGCGCAACACAGCTGGATGGGGCCTAACGGCATCATTCGCAAGAATCCCCACGGCATTGGTTTCATCGGCCCCAACGGGATCAAACGTATTGACCGCAGTGGTGCCCAGCAGGGTGGCGCAGCCAAGCGTTCGGCCACGGTTGAAGTGCAATTGCCGCTGCATCAAGTGCTGCAGCCGGCGTTCTACATCAGCGTCGTACCGGACATGGTCGGCGGCCGCTTGAGCAGCCACGATCGCGATTTGCTGGGACTGGCCCATCAATTGGCCGGCAAGGACGGTGCGGTGCTGGCCGTGGTCTTCGGCGAACACAAAGAAAGCGCCTTCACCAAGGCTGGCGTCGACCGCTTGCTGGTGCTCGAAGGCAGTGAGTTCAGCGGTTATGCACCGGAACAACGGGTCCAGGGCCTGCGGGCTGTGGATAACCAGTTCAACCCACGGCACTGGCTGTTGCCAGACAGCCGCAGCGGTGGCGGTGAACTGGGTCGACGCTTCGCCGCTGCCTTGGGCGAACGCCCGGCTACGCGGGTCTGGCAGGTCAAGGGCGAGGAGTGCATCGGCCGCGCCGGTGCCGGTCTGCAGGACCTCGTACGGCCAGTGGCGCGCTTGATTCTGGCAGCGGCCGAGTGCGCGGAACCTGTCAGCGAAACCCGTCACGAAGCCTTGCCAGTGGAGTTATCCACAGCGGTCGCTCGCAGCCTGTCGCGCATCGAAGACCTCGGTGCAGTGGCGGTCGATCCGGCGGCGATTCCCATGGCCGAAGCCGAATTCATTTTCTCCGGCGGCAACGGGGTCAAGGACTGGCCGCTGTTCCACAAGGCTGCGGCAGCGCTCGGGGCTACTGAGGGGGCTTCGCGGGTGGCGGTGGACGATGGCTTCATGGCCCGCGACCGTCAGGTCGGCGCCAGCGGTACCTGGGTCACGGCGCGGGTCTATGTCGCGGTGGGAATTTCCGGGGCGATCCAGCACCTGCAAGGCATCGGTGCCTGCGACAAGGTGGTGGCGATCAACCTTGATCCGGGTTGCGACATGATCAAACGCGCCGACCTGTCGGTGATTGGTGAGAGCGCGGCGATTCTTCAAGCCTTGATCGCGGCGGTAGAGGCTTACCGCAACGAAGCCAAGCGCGATGCGGCTTAAGGGAAGGATAGGGTTATGAGTACGAATGTGATCAGCCTGGTGTCTATCGGCGCCCACCCGACTTCCGGGCGACCTCGGCGTGCCGAACAGGATGCACGGGCGGTCGAGCTGGGTTTGCAACTGGCTGGGGATAACCTGCAAGTGCTGCATGCCGGCGACATTGCCGAACCTGCGTTGCGGGCCTACCTGGGGATGGGGCTGGAGCAACTGCATGTGCTTGAACAACCGCTCGGCGCCGATGCGCTGCCGGCACTGACTGACTATCTGCGTGATGCGGGTGCTCAAGTCGTCCTGACCGGCAGCCAGGCGGAAACCGGTGAGGGCTCGGGCATGCTGCCGTTCTTGCTGGCCGAAAGTCTGGGTTGGCCGCTGGTGGTGGGCCTGGCTCAGGTTGAGTCCATCACAGGCGGGGTGGCGCTGGTGCTGCAAGCCTTGCCTCGTGGTCAACGTCGGCGTCTGAAAGTGAAGCTGCCGTTTCTTGCGACTGTGGATAACGCCGCGCCGAAACCTCGGCAAAGCGCTTACGGCCCGGCCCGGCGTGGTGTGTTGCAGGCCGATGAAGTTGAAGTCGTCGACGATGAACTGCTCGCAGTTGCCACGCTGCAACCGGCCAAGCCGCGTCCAAAACGCTTGAAGGTGATCAAAGCCAAGAGCGGCGCTGATCGCATGAAAGCCGCGACCGCCAAGGCCAGCGGCGGCGGTGGGCAAGTGCTCAAAGGCGTGACGGCACAAGCGGGGGCTGAAGCGATTCTCAAGTTGCTGATCGAAGAAGGCGTGGTTCGCTAACGGATAACCGGCGCAGCTCTAATAATGTGGGAGCGAGCCTGCTCGCGAAGGGGGCCGAACATTCAATATTGATGCTGGCTGATCCACCCCATTCGCGAGCAGGCTCGCTCCCACAAGGAAACATAATGGCAGTTGAATTTCGTTTGGCCCTGCGCGCCGATGCGCGGGAGATTGCTCGTTTGTTTCAGATTTCATCAGAGGGCGCTGCGGATTACATCTGGAGCCAGCTGGCGCAGCCCGGCCAGGACCTGTTGGACGTAGGCGCCAGTCGTTACGCCCGTGAGGACGTCGATTTTTCCTATCGGAACTGCGTGATTGCGCAGGCAGAAGGGAAGGTCATTGGAATGATGCACAGCTACGTGATGCGTCACGATCCACAGGCGGCTCCCGTCACCGATCCAGTCCTGGCGCCGTACGCCACGATGGAAATCCCCGACACGCTTTATATTTCGAGCCTGGTGTTGCATGAGGGCTGGCGCAATCAGGGCCTGGGTCAACACTTCCTCGCCTACGCTTACGACCGTGCCAACCAGTTGGGGCTCAACGGCTTGAGCCTGATCGACTATGCCGCGAATACCGGCGCCTGCCGGTTTTATCAACGGCATGGCTTTCGTATCGTCGATACCTGCCAGATCACGCCGCATCCGATGATTCGGGTGACTGGTGAAGCCTATTTGATGTATCGGCCGTAAGGCATGAGCCAAACGTAAATCCCTGTAGGAGCTGAGCTTGCTCGCGATGACGGACTGACATTCAACATCGATGTCGCCTGATACACCGCTATCGCGAGCAAGCTCGGCTCCTACAGGACAGGGCTTTGTGAATTTACCCACAATCGCTGTTAACGCTTCTGTGGATAACATGTTCGTGCCTCGCTGAGGGCCATGCAAATCAACGCTCACAGCCTTCTGTACGAAAATCAACCAGCCTAACTCCTCGTTTTTTCGAGCTTTTTTCTGTGGATAAGGAAATCCCCATGCTCCCTTCCGGTGAAGACTTGCCCCCAAAGTCTGTTGGCGGTTCTGTGGATAAGATGTTTGCTGTCAGCTACAGGCCAAGCCAATAGCGCTTTACAGAGCTTTGATCATAAAATAACCAAACGCGTCTTTTTACTCTCCAAACACCGCTGAAACCCCGACATTTCGAGGTTTAGAGCGGTTTTCCACAAGGAAGAGCGGTTTTATCCAAAGTTGCCCCCAAAGTCTGTTGGCGCTTCTGTGGATAAGGTGTTTGCCATCCTCTGCAGGCCATGTTCTGCGTGGCTTTGCGCGACATGATTAAAAAACAACCAATTCTTGATGGAAACCCTGCTTCTGGATAAGTCACGGATTTTCTTGGGTTTATGTGAAGAAAATATGGGATGAATCTCGACTTGCCCACATTAGCTGTGGGTGGCTCTGTGGATAACTTGTTGGCGAAGCGCCAGGACTGTTGCTGTGTATAGGCCCGCTAGCGATAGATCATATTTCATACAGTTCTAAGACCCATGGGGCGAACTGGGGAGAGAACGAGGCGTTTATTGGCGAGGGGTGTCGAATTGATCGGGTTTGCAGTGATGGACAGGTGTTGATTGTCAGGACGCTTTCGCGGGCAAGCCTCGCTCCTACAGGGATCTCGTCGTTCGCGAATGTTGTGAACGACATCAATCCAATGTAGGAGCGAGGCTTGCCTGCGAAGCTTTTACTGCGCCGCTACACCCTTGAGGTAGGCTGGCGCTTCGGCCCCAAGGTTGTTCAGCAGACGCTCGCTGTACCAGTCCACGAAGTTGACCACACCAAACTCATACGTCTTGGAGTACGGGCCTGGCTGGTACGCGGTGGAGTTGATCCCGCGCTGGTTCTCTTCTGCCAGACGACGGTCCTGGTCGTTGGTCGCATCCCAGACCTGACGCATGCGCTCGACGTCGTAATCCACGCCTTCGACCGCGTCTTTGTGCACGATCCACTTGGTGGTGACCATGGTTTCCTGCGCACTGATCGGCCACACGGTGAAGACGATGATGTGATCGCCCATGCAGTGGTTCCACGAGTGCGGCAGGTGCAGGATGCGCATCGAGCCCAGGTCCGGGTTCTTGATCCGGCCCATGAGTTTTTTGCTGCCGACCTTGCCGTCGATGGTCATCGACACGGCGCCCTTGAGCAGCGGCATGCGCACGATGCGGTTACGCAGGCCGAAGCTGGCGTGAGCGTAAGGAATCTTCTCTGCTTCCCAAGCTGCAGCGGAGGAGGCCACGTGGTCCTTGAACGCCTGGTCGGCGCGCGGGTCGGTGACGTCGTCCCATTCCAGCAGGGTTTTCAGCAGTTCCGGGTGCGAGGCGTTGCAGTGGTAGCACTCGCGGTTGTTTTCCAGCACCAGCTTCCAGTTGGCTTTTTCGAACAAGGTGGTCTGAATCGCCACCTTGGTGTTCTCCATGTCGTACGGTTCCATGTAATGGTTCAGTGTCGACAGGAAGTCATCAATGGCCGGTGGGTTCTCTGCCAGGCTGATAAAGATGTAACCGCCGGCAGTCTTCACATTCACGGGCTTGAGGCCGTATTGCTTCATGTCGAAGTCGGCACCCATCTCGGTGCCGGCGAACAGCAGGCGACCGTCCAGCTCATAGGTCCACTGGTGGTAGTGGCAAACCAGCTTGGCAACCTTGCCTTTCTCGCTGGTGCACAACCGCGAGCCGCGGTGGCGGCAGACGTTGTGGAACGCATGCACCTGACCTTCAGCGCCACGAATGACGATGATCGGGTTCTTGCCGATCTGCAGGGTCAGGAAGTTGCCCTTGGTCGGGATTTCGCAGGTCATGCCTGCGATCAACCACTCTTTCTGGAAGATCTCCTGCATATCGATATCGAACAGCCGCTCATCAGAGTAAAACGGCTGCGGTAGAGAAAAAGTCCGCTCGCGGGTTTGCAGCATTTCTGCGGTGGCCTTGCGTGCGGGTTCCAGCGGATCGCCCAAGCTCAGGGTTGCGGTGACGTCCATCGTTTAAGTCCTCATGGCCATTCTGTGTGGCCGGCGAAAGTGGCTAATCAGGTCAGGGTGCTACGCAAGGCTAATAAAATAGCGGTTATCTGTTGAAGCGAGTGTGCGGTCGTGCGCATCTGGAACCTTATCTATGGGCGACATGGCCCAATCTGTTCCCGACGCGCAACCCCCGGTAGTTGGGGGCTGGTCGCGATAAGTATGTGAATGTCGTAGATAGGTAAGTGGTCGGTCTGCACCTTGAGCAGAATCGCCATCATGAGGCCGACAGTCGGCCGTGGAGACCCGCATGTCCAACAGCTTCCTGAACCCGGTAACAACCCAGACCTGGGCCAATGGTCGGCACATCGTCCGTTGCGTCAAAGTCATCCAGGAAACCTGGGATGTGCGCACCTTCTGCTTTATGGCCGATCAGCCCATTCTGTTCTTTTTCAAGCCTGGGCAGTTCGTCACCCTGGAGCTGGAAATCGACGGCGTGCCGATCATGCGCTCCTATACCATTTCCAGCTCGCCTTCGGTGCCTTACAGCTTTTCGGTGACCATCAAGCGCGTACCGGGCGGCAAGGTGTCCAACTGGCTGCACGACACCTTGCATGAAGGCCAGGAACTGGCGGTGCACGGCCCGGTCGGGCTGTTCAACGCGATGGATTTCACCGCGCCTAAAGTGCTCTACCTCAGCGGCGGCGTCGGGATCACCCCGGTAATGTCCATGGCTCGATGGTTCTACGACACCAACGGCAATGTCGATATGGTGTTTATCCACAGCGCCCGCTCGCCCAAAGACATCATCTATCACCGCGAACTGGAACATATGGCATCACGGATCGACAACTTCAGCCTGCACCTGATCTGCGAGAAGCATGGTCTGGGCGAGCCCTGGGCCGGTTATCGCGGTTACCTGAACCACAAAATGCTCGAGTTGATGGCGCCGGACTTCCTTGAGCGCGAAGTGTTCTGCTGCGGCCCGACGCCGTACATGACCGCGGTCAAGCGCCTGCTGGAAGCCAGTGGCTTCGACATGAAGCATTACCACGAAGAATCCTTCGGTGCGACACCTCCGGAAGCGCGCGCCGATGCCGTGGAGCAAGCCGAACAAGCGGCCGACGCCCCGGAAATCGATGTCGCCGATCTGCACCAGGTGGAATTCACCGCCTCCGGCAAAAGCATTCGCGTCGCGCCGGGTGAAACCGTCCACGCCGCCGCCGCCAAGCTTGGCCTTCTGATCCCCAAAGCGTGTGGTATGGGCATCTGCGGCACCTGCAAAGTGATGAAGCTGGGCGGGGAGGTCGAGATGGAGCACAACGGCGGCATCACCGAAGAAGACGAGGCAGAGGGTTACATCCTGTCGTGCTGCAGCGTGCCGAAGGGTGATGTGCGGATTGAGTTTTAATTTGGGGATCGTTGAGGCCGATCGAGAGTCCGGCTTGAGATCGACCCCTCACCCCAGCCCTCTCCCCAGAGGGGAGAGGGGGAAGGGAGCCGATCTCCATGCTCTTCAACACCAGAGTTCGACTTGCAATCGCAGGTCGCAGCACATCGACAAAACACCTCGGTCAGTCCCCTCGCCCCTTTGGGGCGGTCCGACGTTTCGGGAGGGTTAGGGTGAGGGGTGGATCTCGCTGACACACCACAACGCGCTCAAACGCCGGAAATTCCACCCTCAAAAGCAAACTTCAACCCATCATCACTTCCCGAATATCCGCTGCCAATTCCCTTACGCGCTCCTCTTCGGTGTCCCACGAGCACATGAAGCGTGCGCCGCCGCTGCCGATAAAGGTGTAGAAGCGCCAGCCCTTGGCGGTCAGTGCAGCAACGGCCGGTCCTGAGAGTTGCAGGAACACACCGTTGGCTTCCACCGGGAACATCAATTCCACGCCGGGAATGTCGCTCACCAGGTTACTCAGCAATTGCGCGCAATGGTTGGCGTGACGGGCGTGTTTGAGCCAGGCGTCGTTTTCCAGCAGGCCGACCCACGGTGCGGAGAGGAAACGCATTTTCGACGCCAGTTGCCCGGCCTGTTTGCAACGGTAGTCGAAGTCTTCGGCCAGTTTACTGTTGAAGAACAGAATCGCCTCGCCCACGGCCATGCCGTTTTTCGTGCCGCCAAAGCACAGCACGTCGACCCCGGCTTTCCAGGTCAGGTCCGCTGGCGAACAGCCGAGGAACGCACAGGCGTTGGAGAACCGCGCGCCGTCCATGTGCAGGTTCAGGCCCAACTCTTTGCACGTGGCGCTGATGGCGCGGATTTCTTCCGGGCGGTAGACGCTGCCGACTTCTGTCGCCTGCGTCAGGGTCACCACGCGCGGTTTCGGGTAGTGGATGTCCTGACGTTTGAGGGCGATTTCGCGGATCGATTCCGGGGTCAGCTTGCCATTTTCAGTACGAGCGGTCAGCAGCTTGGAGCCGTTGGAGAAAAACTCCGGCGCGCCGCATTCGTCGGTCTCGACGTGGGCGGTCTCCGAGCAGATCACGCTGTGGTAGCTCTGGCACAGGGACGACAGCGCCAGGGAGTTGGCCGCGGTGCCGTTGAAGGCGAAGAACACTTCGCTGTCGGTTTCGAATAATTTACGGAAATCGTCAGCCGCGCGAGCGGTCCACTGATCGTCGCCATAGGCGCGTTGGTGGCCGTGGTTGGCCGCTTCCATTGCGGCCCAGGCCTCAGGGCAGATGCCGGAATAGTTGTCGCTGGCGAATTGTTGGCTCTTATCGGTCATGGCCGGATCCTGTGGTCGATGATGGTGCGCACTTTAACCAGAATTGCAGGAGGCGCACATCTGCTGATTCTGTAGGAATAATTCCCGATGCGCGAGCGGTCCCCTGTAGCAGCTGGCGAAGCCTGCGTCCGGCCGCGAAGCGGTCGTAAAACGCTCAAAACGCGGTCTTGCAGGTAAATTGTGAATACAGGATTTGCGACCGATTCTCGGTCGAACGCAGCCTTCGGCAGCTGCTACGAAAGGCTCGTGCGCATAAACGATCAGCTACCAATTATCCCTGCGCGCCAACCTATGTCGTAAACGCACCTTTGCGTGGCGTCCATAGGCATTTGGCCTGTCTGCGCCGGTCATACCATCACATCCAAAGGGCACTGTCTTCAGGGCAGAGGCCTCACCGAGACGAATGGCGCACCACCGCCGCTGGGAGAGACGCGATGTTCAGCAAGCAAGACCAAATCCAGGGTTATGACGATGCACTGCTGGCGGCGATGAATGCCGAGGAGCAACGTCAGGAAGATCACATCGAGCTGATCGCGTCGGAGAACTACACCAGCAAACGCGTCATGGAAGCGCAAGGCAGCGGCCTGACCAACAAATACGCCGAAGGCTACCCGGGCAAGCGCTACTACGGCGGTTGCGAGCACGTAGACAAGGTCGAAGCGCTGGCCATTGACCGCGCCAAGAAGCTGTTCGGTGCCGACTACGCCAACGTCCAGCCGCACTCTGGCAGCCAGGCCAACGCGGCGGTGTTCCTCGCCCTGTTGCAGGCCGGTGACACCGTGCTCGGCATGAGTCTGGCCCACGGCGGTCACCTGACCCACGGTGCCAAAGTCAGCTTCTCCGGCAAGCTCTATAACGCTGTGCAGTACGGCATCGACACCACCACCGGCCTGATCGATTACGACGAAGTCGAGCGTCTGGCGGTCGAGCACAAACCGAAAATGATCATCGCCGGGTTCTCGGCCTACTCGAAAACCCTGGATTTCCCACGCTTCCGTCAGATCGCGGACAAAGTCGGCGCCTATCTGTTCGTCGACATGGCTCACGTTGCCGGTCTGGTCGCTGCGGGCCTGTACCCGAACCCCCTGCCGTATGCCGACGTGGTCACCACCACGACCCACAAAACCCTGCGCGGTCCGCGTGGTGGCTTGATCCTGGCCAAAGCCAACGAAGAACTTGAAAAGAAATTTAACGCAGCCGTGTTCCCTGGTGGTCAGGGCGGCCCGCTGATGCACGTGATTGCCGCTAAAGCGGTGTGCTTCAAAGAAGCGGCCGAGCCTGGCTTCAAGGTTTATCAGCAGCAAGTAATCGACAACGCCCAGGCCATGGCGAGCGTATTTATCAAACGCGGCTACGATGTAGTGTCCGGCGGCACCGACAACCACCTGTTCCTGGTCAGCCTGATTCGTCAGGGCCTCACCGGTAAAGAAGCTGACGCTGCATTGGGTCGCGCTCACATCACCGTGAACAAGAACGCCGTACCGAACGATCCACAGTCGCCGTTCGTCACTTCGGGCCTGCGTATCGGCACCCCGGCGGTCACCACTCGCGGCTTCAAGGTCACTCAGTGCGTCGAACTGGCCGGCTGGATCTGCGACATCCTCGACAACCTCGGTGATGCCGACGTCGAGGCCGATGTGGCGAAGAATGTGGCGGCCCTGTGCGCGGACTTCCCGGTTTACCGCTGAGAGCAGTTTTGGAGTAAATGACTATGCAACGCTACTCGGGCTTCGGCCTCCTCAAGCACTCCCTCAGCCACCATGAAAACTGGCAGAAGATGTGGCGCACGCCGACCCCGAAAAAGGTCTATGACGTGGTCATCGTCGGCGGTGGCGGGCATGGTCTTGCGACCGCCTACTACCTGGCCAAAGAACACGGCATCACCAACGTCGCCGTGGTCGAAAAAGGCTGGCTGGGCGGCGGTAACACCGCGCGCAACACCACGATCGTTCGTTCCAACTACCTGTGGGACGAGTCGGCGCACCTCTACGAACACGCGATGAAACTGTGGGAAGGCCTGTCCCAGGACCTGAACTACAACGTGATGTTCTCCCAGCGTGGCGTCTACAACCTGTGTCACACGCTGCAGGACATCCGTGATTCCGAGCGTCGGGTCAGCGCCAACCGCCTCAACGGCGTTGACGGCGAACTGCTCAATGCCAAGCAGGTTGCGGACGAGATTCCGTACCTGGATTGCTCGAAAAACACCCGTTACCCAATCATCGGCGCCACCGTACAGCGTCGCGGCGGCGTGGCCCGTCACGATGCCGTGGCCTGGGGCTTTGCCCGTGCTGCCGACGCCTTGGGCGTGGACCTGATTCAACAGACCGAAGTGATCGGTTTCCGCAAGGAAAACGGCGTATGCATCGGTGTGGAAACCAACAAGGGCTTCATCGGCGCCAAACGCGTCGGCGTGGTGACTGCCGGTAACTCCGGACACATGGCCAAGCTCGCCGGTTTCCGTCTGCCGATCGAATCCCATCCGCTGCAAGCGTTGGTGTCCGAGCCGATCAAACCGATTATCGACAGCGTGATCATGTCCAACGCCGTACACGGTTACATCAGCCAGTCCGACAAGGGCGACCTGGTGATCGGCGCCGGTATCGACGGCTACAACGGCTACGGTCAGCGTGGTTCGTACCCGGTGATCGAGCACACCATTCAGGCCATCGTCGAGATGTTCCCGGTGTTGTCGCGCGTACGCATGAACCGTCAGTGGGGCGGCATCGTCGATACCACCCCGGACGCTTGCCCGATCATCTCGAAAACCCCGGTTCCGAACATGTTCTTCAACTGCGGTTGGGGCACTGGTGGCTTCAAGGCGACACCTGGCTCGGGCAACGTGTTTGCCGCAAGCCTGGCCAAGGGTGAAATGCACCCGTTGGCTGCTCCATTCTCCATCGACCGTTTCCACAACGGTGCGTTGATCGATGAACACGGCGCTGCAGCTGTCGCCCACTAACAGGAGAAATCCCTATGTTGCACATCTTCTGTCCTCACTGCGGCGAACTGCGCTCCGAAGAGGAATTCCATGCATCCGGCCAGGCGCACATCCCGCGCCCACTGGACCCGAATACCTGCACCGACGAGGAGTGGGGCGACTACATGTTCTTCCGTGACAACCCACGCGGGTTGCACCACGAACTGTGGGATCACGTCGCCGGTTGCCGTCAGTACTTCAACGCCACCCGTGACACCGTGACCTACGAAATTCTCGAAACCTACAAGATCGGCGCCAAGCCGCAATTCACTGGCAAGACAGAAACGGCGAAAGTCGCCACTGGTCTGGGGGAGAAGGTATGAGCCAGATCAATCGCCTGTCCAACGGCGGACGGATCGACCGCACCAAAGTCTTGAGCTTCACCTTCAACGGCCAGAGCTACAAAGGCTTTGAAGGCGACACCCTGGCCGCAGCCTTGCTGGCCAACGGTGTGGACATCATTGGTCGCAGTTTCAAATACTCCCGGCCGCGCGGCATCTTCGCCGCCGGTGCCGAAGAGCCGAACGCGGTGCTGCAGATCGGCGCCACCGAAGCCACGCAAATCCCTAACGTGCGCGCTACTCAACAAGCGCTGTACCAGGGCCTGGTTGCCACCAGCACCAACGGTTGGCCGAGCGTCAACAACGACATGATGGGGATTCTCGGCAAGGTCGGCGGCAAGCTGATGCCGCCGGGCTTCTACTACAAAACCTTCATGTACCCGCAATCGTTCTGGATGACCTACGAGAAGTACATTCGTAAGGCCGCAGGTCTTGGTCGTTCGCCGACCGAAAACGATCCAGACACCTACGACTACATGAACCAGCACTGCGACGTGCTGATTGTCGGCGGTGGCCCTGCTGGCTTGGCGGCTGCTTTGGCGGCTGCGCGCAGCGGCGCCCGGGTGATTCTGGCGGACGAGCAGGAAGAGTTCGGCGGCAGCCTGCTCGACTCTCGCGAAAGCCTCGACGGTAAACCGGCCGCCGAATGGATTGCCAGCGTTATTGCTGAGCTTAAATCCCTGCCGGACGTGCTGCTGTTGCCCCGCGCCACAGTCAACGGCTACCACGACCATAACTTCCTGACCATTCACGAACGCCTCACTGATCACCTCGGTGACCGTGCACCGATTGGTCAAGTCCGTCAGCGTATCCACCGGGTTCGCGCCAAACGCGTGGTGCTGGCCACCGGCGCTCACGAGCGTCCACTGGTTTACGGCAACAACGACGTGCCGGGCAACATGCTGGCCGGCGCAGTCTCGACATACGTGCGTCGCTACGGCGTAGCACCGGGCAAAAAACTCGTGCTTTCCACCAACAACGACCACGCCTACCGTGTGGCGCTGGACTGGCTCGATGCCAGCCTGCAAGTGGTGGCCATCGCCGATGCACGGAGCAATCCTCGCGGCGCGCTGGTAGAAGAAGCTCGGGCCAAAGGCATCCGTATTCTGACCGGCAGCGCAGTGGTTGAAGCCCGTGGCAGCAAACACGTGACCGCGGCTCGCGTCGCGGCCATCGATGTTAAAGCTCACACCGTGACCAGCCCTGGCGAATGGCTGGAATGCGACCTGGTGGCCAGTTCCGGCGGTTACAGCCCGGTGGTTCACCTGGCTTCGCACCTGGGCGGCAAGCCGATCTGGCGTGAAGACATCCTAGGTTTCGTACCGGGCGAAGCACCGCAAAAACGCGTGTGCGTCGGCGGTGTGAATGGCGTGTACAGCCTCGGCGACACGCTGGCCGATGGTTTTGAAGGTGGCGTGCGCGCGGCCAGCGAAGCCGGATTCAAAGCGGTCGAAGGCGTGTTGCCAAAAGCCCTGAGCCGTCTGGAAGAGCCAACGCTGGCGCTGTTCCAGGTGCCCCACGAAAAAGCCACCGCACGGGCGCCGAAGCAATTCGTCGACCTGCAGAACGACGTCACCGCCGCCGCCATCGAACTGGCAACCCGCGAAGGTTTCGAGTCGGTCGAACACGTCAAACGCTACACCGCACTGGGCTTCGGTACAGACCAGGGCAAACTCGGCAACGTCAACGGTCTGGCCATCGCGGCGCGTTCACTGAACGTAACCATCCCGCAAATGGGCACCACCATGTTCCGTCCGAACTACACGCCGGTGACCTTCGGCGCAGTAGCCGGTCGTCACTGTGGCCATATCTTCGAGCCGGTGCGTTATACCGCCTTGCAAGCCTGGCACGTGAAGAACGGCGCCGAGTTCGAAGACGTCGGCCAATGGAAGCGTCCATGGTACTTCCCGAAGAACGGTGAAGACCTGCACACCGCTGTCAAACGCGAATGCAAAGCCGTGCGCGACAGCGTTGGTCTGCTCGACGCTTCGACCCTGGGCAAGATTGATATTCAAGGCCCGGATGCGCGTGAGTTCCTCAACCGCATCTACACCAACGCCTGGACCAAGCTCGATGTGGGCAAGGCGCGTTATGGCCTGATGTGCAAAGAAGACGGCATGGTGTTCGACGACGGCGTAACCGCCTGTATCGCCGACAACCACTTCCTGATGACCACCACCACCGGCGGCGCTGCACGCGTGCTGCAATGGCTGGAAATCTACCAACAGACCGAATGGCCAGACCTCAAGGTGTACTTCACCTCGGTCACTGACCACTGGGCGACCATGACCCTGTCCGGGCCGAACAGCCGCAAGCTGCTCAGCGAAGTCACCGACATCGACCTGGACAAGGACGGCTTCCCGTTCATGACCTGGAAAGAAGGTTTGGTCGGCGGTGTACCGGCACGGGTGTTCCGTATCTCGTTCACCGGTGAGTTGTCCTACGAGGTCAACGTGCAGGCCGACTACGCCATGGGCGTACTGGAAAAAATCGTCGAGGCCGGCAAAAAGTACAACCTGACCCCGTACGGCACTGAAACCATGCACGTGCTGCGGGCCGAGAAGGGATTCATCATCGTCGGTCAAGACACCGACAGCTCGATGACCCCGGACGACCTGAACATGGGCTGGTGTGTTGGCCGAACCAAACCGTTCTCCTGGATCGGCTGGCGCGGCATGAACCGTGAAGACTGCGTGCGTGATCAACGCAAGCAACTGGTCGGCCTCAAGCCAATCGATCCGACCAAATGGCTGCCTGAGGGTGCGCAACTGGTGTTCAACACCAAGCAAGCGATCCCGATGAGCATGGTCGGTCACGTGACCTCCAGCTATACCTGCGGTTCGTTGGGCTACTCGTTTGCTCTGGGTGTAGTCAAAGGCGGCCTCAAGCGTCTGGGCGAGCGAGTCTTCGCACCGCTGGCCGACGGCAGCGTGATCGAAGCGGAAATCGTTTCTTCGGTGTTCTTCGATCCGAAAGGTGAGCAGCAGAACGTTTGACCGCTACGCGGTCATCGCGAGCAAGCTCGCTCCTACAGGTACAGCGCAATCCATGTAGGAGCGAGCTTGCTCGCGAAACGATGGAACAGGTTTCACCTTTTGGCGGTTAACCGCGAAATAGAATTCAAGACAGGTGCTTTATGACCGCAGCCAATGTTTACCAACAACGCCCAACCACCGGGGCAAAGGCCGAGTCGCCGCTGCATCACGCAGACCTCGCCAGCCTGGTGGGCAAGGGCCGCAAAAACGCCGGTGTCACCGTGCGTGACAAGAAACTCCTCGGCCATCTGACCATTCGTGGCGACGGCCATGATCCAGCGTTCGCCGCTGGCGTGCACAAAGCCCTGGGCCTGGAACTGCCGGTGGCCCTGACCGTCGTCGCCAAGGGCGAAACCAGCCTGCAATGGATGGGGCCGGACGAATGGCTGCTGATCGTGCCGACTGGCGAAGAATTCGCTGCCGAGAAAAAACTGCGTGAAGCGCTGGGTGGTCTGCACATCTCCATCGTCAACGTCAGCGGCGGCCAACAGCTTCTCGAACTGAGCGGCCCGAAAGTTCGCGAAGTGCTGATGAAATCCACCAGCTACGACGTTCACCCCAACAACTTCCCGGTAGGCAAAGCCGTTGGCACTGTGTTCGCCAAGTCGCAACTGGTGATCCGCCACACCGCCGAAGACACCTGGGAACTGGTGATTCGTCGCAGCTTCTCCGATTACTGGTGGCTGTGGTTGCAGGATGCGGCTGCCGAATACGGGCTTAGCGTTCAGGCTTAAGAGCAGGGCGAGTTGATCTTGTTATCAAGGGTCGGCTCAAGATCGACCCCTCACCCCAGCCCTCTCCCCACAGGGGAGAGGGGGAAAGGGAGCAGATCTCCAGCGTTTTCAACTCCTGAGTTCGACCGAATCTCGCAGGTCGCAGTAATACCCGAGAACAACTCGTTCAGCTCCCTCGCCCCTCTGGGGAGAGGGTTGGGGTGAGGGGTCGATCTCACTGACACCCTAAACAACGAACAGGAGTCACCGCACTATGAGCCGCGCCCCAGACACATGGATTTTGACTGCCGATTGCCCAAGCGTATTGGGCACGGTGGATGCGGTGACCCGTTTTCTGTTCGAACAGGGTTGCTACGTCACCGAGCACCACTCCTTCGATGATCGGCTTTCGGGCCGCTTCTTCATCCGTGTGGAGTTCCGTCAGCCCGACGACTTCGACGAACAGGCGTTCCGCGCAGGTCTTGCCGAGCGGACCGATGCGTTCGGCATGATCTTCGAACTGACACCGCCGCACCACCGGCCAAAAGTGGTGATCATGGTCTCCAAGGCCGATCACTGCCTCAACGACTTGCTCTACCGCCAACGCATCGGCCAGCTGTCCATGGACGTGGTCGCGGTGGTCTCCAACCACCCGGACCTCAAACCCTTGGCGGATTGGCACGAGATTCCCTACTACCACTTCCCGCTAGACCCGAACGACAAGCCATCGCAAGAGCGTCAGGTCTGGCAGGTCATCGAAGAATCCGGCGCCGAACTGGTGGTCCTTGCCCGCTACATGCAAGTGCTGTCGCCGGAGCTGTGTCGCAAACTCGATGGCAAGGCGATCAACATCCATCACTCCCTGTTGCCCGGTTTCAAAGGCGCCAAGCCCTATCACCAGGCCTACAACAAGGGCGTGAAACTGGTGGGTGCCACCGCGCACTACATCAACAACGACCTGGACGAAGGCCCGATCATCGCCCAGGGCGTGGAAGCAGTGGATCACAGCCACTACCCCGAAGATTTGATCGCCAAAGGGCGTGACATCGAAGGCCAGACATTGGCGCGGGCGGTTGGGTATCACATTGAGCGAAGGGTATTCCTCAACGCGAACCGTACCGTCGTTCTTTAGATTTTGGGGCTGCTGCGCAGCCCATCGCGAGCAAGCTTGCTCCTACAGGTACAGCGCCAATCCATGTAGGAGCCGAGCTTGCTCGCGATGAGGCCCTCCCAAACAACACAAAACACACAGGCAATAAACCCGAGCAATCAACGCGCTGCCGCTCCATGGCAACGCGACCGCTACATAAAAACAACAGCGAGGTGAAAGCATGTCTGGTAATCGTGGTGTCGTGTATCTCGGCAATGGCAAGGTCGAAGTACAGAGAATCGACTATCCAAAATTGCAGGACCCGCGCGGCAGGAAGATCGAACACGGTGTCATCCTGCGTGTGGTGTCTACCAATATCTGTGGTTCCGACCAGCACATGGTGCGCGGCCGCACTACTGCCCAGACCGGTCTGGTCCTGGGCCACGAGATCACCGGTGAAGTGATCGAGAAGGGCCGCGATGTCGAGAACCTGCAGATCGGCGACCTGGTATCGGTGCCGTTCAACGTTGCATGCGGCCGTTGCCGTTCGTGCAAAGAACAGCACACAGGCGTCTGTCTGAGCGTTAACCCTGGACGTCCGGGCGGTGCCTATGGCTATGTCGACATGGGTGACTGGACCGGTGGCCAGGCCGAATACGCGATGGTGCCGTATGCCGACTTCAACCTGCTGAAACTCCCTGATCGCGACAAGGCCATGGAAAAAATCCGCGACCTGACCTGCCTCTCCGACATCCTGCCGACCGGCTACCACGGTGCCGTGACCGCCGGCGTTGGCCCAGGCAGCACCGTATACATCGCTGGCGCCGGCCCGGTCGGTCTGGCCGCTGCCGCTTCCGCTCGCCTGCTGGGCGCAGCGGTGGTGATCATTGGTGACGTCAACACTGTCCGCCTGGCCCACGCCAAGGCTCAGGGTTTCGAAATCGCCGACCTGTCCCTGGACACCCCGCTGCACGAGCAGATCGCTGCGCTGTTGGGCGAGCCGGAAGTGGATTGCGCCGTCGATGCCGTAGGCTTCGAAGCCCGTGGTCACGGCCATGACGGCGTGAAACACGAGGCTCCGGCCACCGTGCTCAACTCGCTGATGGGCGTGGTCCGCGTAGCCGGCAAAATCGGCATCCCTGGCCTCTACGTCACCGAAGATCCGGGTGCAGTCGACGCCGCCGCGAAAATGGGCAGCCTGAGCATTCGCTTCGGTCTGGGCTGGGCCAAATCCCACAGCTTCCACACCGGCCAGACCCCGGTCATGAAGTACAACCGCCAATTGATGCAGGCGATCATGTGGGACCGCATCAAAATCGCCGACATCGTGGGTGTTGAAGTTATCAGCCTTGATGACGCGCCACGTGGTTACGGCGAGTTCGATGCGGGTGTGCCGAAGAAGTTTGTGATTGATCCGCATAAGTTGTTTAGTGCGGCGTAATATTGTTTGCGGCACTAGAAAGGGCGACTTGATGTCGCCCTTTTTATCGGGCCTGCAACGTTAAATTATGTTGGTGCTGTTCATGTCTAATTGTTGAATATTGTTTTTGGCGATAAGTGTGTGTCTGATTTCTCAGTCGCACATCTCGTGTAAAGCCTAGTTTAATCGGGAAGATATACTGCACGACGTCTTCCGTTGACTGGTGCTGGCATCCGAGCCTCAGCTGCCCGGACCCGATCGACATTAGTTTTTAATATGAACTTCGTCAGCATGCCCTTATTTTCCTGATAGGCGTTGAGCATACCAATCGCGGGCGCTGGGAGGACGCCATTGATGCTGCCCTGTGCTGCGGATTGAACTCTCTCTAGAGAAAGTCGCGTCTGCCCTGGAGTTAAGAGGCTTGAAGGTGACTTGGCCATTGAGTATGTAATTTGCTTCATCGTTTGAGATGTTGAGGCAAACGAGACTATGTCGGATCCTGGTAAGTGCCCTACGATGTTTTCTAGAATATGCGGCGCTCCCTGGATTTTCCCAAACGCTCCCAATGCTGTGGCAGGTCGTGCATGAGCTACCGGCATAGTATTCGCCGGTGCGTCGGTGATCGTAGCAGGGGCTATATTCGTTGTGTTTGTGGTGGTTACAACTTCTTTGGATCGGGTTAGCGCTCTTTGGAGTCGTGGTGTTCTGAGCCCCAGAATGTTTAATAGGCCTTTGAAAAAATTAGGGAAGTGCCCGGTTGGGTCACTTCTATTAACCGGATCCCCCACGCAATACGCATACGCATTCAACCCACCCTTCCCAAACGGGCTCCAACTGTCCGGGCTGTTGAACCGCATCAACACTGGGTTGAACGCTCGATAACCATTACCCAGCAGATAGTACCTGGTCACCGGGTCCGGGCGCTCGCCATTGAAACCAAGCAGGCTGAGCAAGCCGTTTTCCGGGGTGCGGTGGCCATAAGGCGTATAGGCGAGGGGATGCGGCCGCGCCACATCGAGTGCGTGCAATACCGAGCGTTGTTGATCAGTGGCGAGCAAGGTTGTTTCCACGGTGCCGCCCTGGCGCTGTTGTTGCGCCAGCAGTTGATCCTCCTGCTGAAAAATCGAGCGTTGCACCGAGCCCTGAGTCTCGGTGGCCAAACGGTTTCTCAGGTAGAAGCGCTGGGTGCTGGCCTGCGCCGATGGTGTGCAAGTGGCCAGACGATCCAGCGGATCGTAGTGGTAGCGGCAGAGCAGGGTTTCGTGGTTCGTCGACATGGGGTGAACTCCCTGAAAGGTCCATCGATTCAGGTTATTACTCTCCCTGAATTGGCCTGTGCTGCCTACTAGCAGAACTGCTAGTGGCGGGGACGCTGAGAAGTCGAAGGCACGCTAGTCACTAACCTCTATCTCATGGGTGATCAATTAAATGGCAGTGATTGAGGGTCAAGGCCTAATTTTCGTATGTATTTAACGGCTGGAGTGAGATCTTCAAAACGTGGGCGGTAATGCCCCGATCTGTTATAAATAACTATCTCACCCATGCTGCCAGTCATTAAAGTACCAGCGCTTATTACTTTTTTGCTGTCAAGAACTTCTGCTATTGACGGGTGAGAAATGTACGTTGACGTTCCTTTATCTCCAGAAATGGCTGTTGCCATTTGCCATTTGCCATTTGCCCTTTATCATTTAGAATGAATTTTTGCTCAGCGCCTATACGGCCGGACATGAGATCAGACGCTTCATAAATAATTTTTCTTGGCTCATCCCCCTTCGCCAAGTAGCTCGTATTTAATTGATTTATTTCGGCTTCAAGATAATTGGATTGAGTATTCGCTAACTCCTTTGCTCCACTCTGGGTGGTCGGAGCAGCCTTAGTGCTGTTGAGGTTAATATTATATTTAGGTTTTGCCCGTGCTGATGTTGAACGACCCGCTTTGGGTATTAACTGCCGAAGCCAACGGAAGAATGAAAAGTGCCCCGTTGGATCCTGTCGGTTAATAGGATCTCCCACACAGTACGCATATGCATTCAACCCACCCTTCCCAAACGGGCTCCAACTGTCCGGGCTGTTGAACCGCATCAACACCGGGTTGAACGCCCGATACCCATTGCCCAACACATAATGCCCGGTCACCGGATCCGGGCGCTCGCCGTTGAAACCGAGCAGGCTAAGCAAACCGTTTTCCGGGGCTCGGTGGCCGTAAGGTGAGTAGGCGAGGGGATGAGTCCGCGTCGCGTCGAGTGCGTACAATACTGAGCGTTGTTGATCGGTGGCGAGCAAGGTGGTTTCGACGGTGCCGCCCTGGCGCTGTTGTTGGGCCAGCAGTTGATCGTCTTGCTGAAAGATCGAGCGCTGTACCGAGCCCTGAATCTCGGTGGCCAGACGGGTTTTCAGGTAGAAGCGCTGGGTGCTGGCCTGCGCCGATGGCGTGCAGTCGGTGAGGCGATCCAGTGGGTCGTAGTGGTAGCGGCAGAGCAGGGTTTCGCGGGGCGTCGGCATGGGGTGGGCTCCCTGAAAGGTCCGTCAATTCAGGTCCTCACTCTCAGGCATTTGGCCAGCGCTGCCTACTAGCAGAACTGCTAGGGGCTGGCAGGCGGATGTGATGCGGAGTGTCACGGGCTGCATTCCCACGCAGAGCGTGGGACCGATCAATATTTCCTATTTTCAATGGTCTGAGAACATAATTAAAAAAGGCAGTCGGGATTATCATTCTCAAAAAGGAGCTTCGGCCGATCTGGGTCGAATTAAATGGTCGTTTTTATTCGGGTTCCTAAGGAGACGCTGCAAAAATAGCCAACCGTCCCCACCCTTGGCACACTGAGTACCTTCAACCAACCACCCTCTCCGTGAGCGTTACGCGCGTGCAGAAGACCTTCTCCGAACTCGAATACACCGGCAAGA